>CAYFQV010000126.1:6336-9346 GCA_964345195.1 uncultured Spirochaetaceae bacterium | reverse complement strand
CGGGTCCGCCGCGCCATGTCGGATCCGCGCTATCCCGTCACCCCCGGAGACGTATACCGCTTAACATTTACACAGGCAACGCAGTCGGAGCAGATACTGCTCTACGCCGCCCCTGATTACAGCGTGAATATGGACTTCCTCGGCCGGATCAATGCTCGCGGGATGACCTTCAACGAGCTTCGCGACGAGATCCAGCGGATCGTGGAGAACTCCTACCCGGGCTCGAGCATGCGACTCACCATCACCCAGACGGGCGAGTTTCCCGTCTACGTTCGCGGAGAGGTACGGGAGGCGCAAGAGCTCTACGCTTGGGGCCTGACGCGACTGGGATCACTCCCGGATTCTCTGTTCACCGACGCCGCCTCCTTTCGCAACGTGAAGATTATTGGGCCGGAGGGCCAGGCCGAACGCACCGTGGATCTTTTCCGGGGGCGGCGCTTCGGGGAGCGGGAAGAGAACCCCCTGCTCAGGCCCGGACAGACCGTTGTGGTCCCCCGCTTTGACCGCCGGGTTCGGATCGGCGGTGCGGTCATGCGTCCTGGAAGCTACGACCTCTTGCCGGATGAGGACTACCGTGACCTTTTAGAGTTTGCCGGGGGCTATAAAGCCACCACCGATCAGGCGGAGATAGAGCTCACCCGCTACATCCCGGCCGGGGGCGCCGGCGGCGCCGACACTGCAGGCGCGGATACGGAAGAAGGCGGTCGCCCGGAGCGCACGAGTTACGTCACCGATACGCAGCTGCATGAGACCGAGCTGCGCCACCTGGACCGGATCACGGTCCTGGACCGACTGCGCAGCCAGGCCTACTTTTTCATTGAGGGCGCGGTCCGGGCAGCCGCGGCGGATCAAGCGCCGCAAGCAGCTCAAGCGGGCTCAACCGGAAGCTCCGCACCGGGAGCGCGGCGCTTATCGGAGCGCATTGTACCGGGACAGCGACTGGCGGAGTACCTGCAGGGCGTTCAATCCCGCCTCCTCACGGACGCGGATCTCGGCCGAGCGTACCTGCGCCGAAACGGGAATAACGAGCTCATCAGCGTAGATATCTTGTCGCTGCTCGAAGGACGGTTCAGTCTGACTGCCAACCCGGTTCTCGAGTCGGGAGATGTCTTGGTCATCCCCTTCCGACAACTGCAGGTCACCGTCCTCGGCGCCGTACGCAACCCCGGCCGCTTTCCCTACGTACCGGACCGGGATTGGCGCTACTACGTGAACCTGGCCGGCGGCTTCCAGAACGACCTCAACGACTTTGCGACTGTCACCATTCGCGACACGAATGGGAATTCCGTCGAGCTCAGCGATAGCATTGATCCCGAAGACGTTATCCGGGCGCGCCGGGACTCGCCGCGCTACTGGTTCCTCCGGAGCCTGGACGTGGCCGCGACCAGCATGAACTTCACGAACGCCTTGGTATCGCTCCTGGACACCCTGGGCATTATCGAGGGCACGAACATCTTCGAAATGGACTGAACGCCGTGGCTAACACAGACCGTGCTAACAGCATCCGAGAATGGCGGCCGGCGGCCGTGGTGGCCGCACTCACACTAGCCCTTGGGTCGATGTTTACATCCACCCCCGGAGCCTGGGCACAGGAAAGCATCGGCGCGCTGGACACCCCGCCGGACGTGCGGGTGAACCGCGCAACCTCCAACCCGGACTATCCCGTCACCCCGGGAGACGTCTACGAGCTGACCTGGACCGTAAGTTACTCCCCGTCTTCCGGCGGCACCGGCTCGCAGAACTCCCTGATTCTCTACGTGGAGCCGGACTACACGGTAAACATGGAGTTTCTCGGAAGCATTGACGGTCGAGGCATGCGCTTTCAAGAGCTCCGGGACGAGGTGCTTTCCACCGTGAAAGAGGCCTATCCCGGCTCCTTTGCCCGACTGGTCGTGCGGGGCACCGGGGAGATTTCCGTCCGGATCGAGGGGGAGGTCACTACCGCGACGGAGATCCCGGTCTGGGGGCTTACGCGCCTGTCGGACCTGCCCAACGAGCTCTTCACCGAGTACGCCTCCCGGCGGGCGATCGAGATCACCGCACGCAGCGGTGAAAGCCGCAGCTACGACCTCTTTGCGGCACGGCGCTTCGGCGAGGCGGAAGAAAACCCGCTTCTCAAAGTCGGCGACACCATCCGCGTTCCCGCCGTGGATCGCCGCGTGGCAATCGAAGGGCAGGTCCGCCGCCCCGGGGCCTACGAGCTTAGAGAGGACGAGGGCTTTGATACTCTGCTGCGCTTCGCCGGCGGCTACACCGCCGAGGCAAACCGGCAGGAGATCTCCGTTACCTCCCTGGCGGAGGCTCCCGACACCGGACGCAGCACCGCCTACCGGAGCGCGGATGAGCTCGGCGAGACTCGGCTTGCGAACGGGGATATTGTGGCTGTCCCGAGCCGCAGCGAACGACAGCCGGTGGTGTTTTTGGAAGGCGCCCTCGGCCGGGACGGAGCGCCCGGCGCGGCGACGCGGATCTCCCGCACCATTAGTCGGAACGTTCGCGTCTCGGACGTGGCGCGTGCCGCCTCGGAGCTCTTTACCCCGGCATCCGACCTGGAGAATGCGTATCTGCACCGGGCTGGTGGAAACATTGTACCCATTGACCTCATTGATCTGCTCTACGGGACCGGCGAGCTCACGGCGAACCCCGTCCTCGAACATGAGGATGTCTTGGTCGTTCCCTTCAAGCAGTTCCAGGTGACCGTACTCGGCGCCGTCGCGCGGCCGGGGACCCAGCCCTACATACCGAACAAGAGCTGGCGCTACTACGTGCGGCAGGCCGGCGGCGTGAATCCGGACTTGAACCGCGGGCAGGAGATCGAAATCCGCGACGCCCAGGACAACGTGGTTGACCCGGACGAAGCGATAGGCCCGGAATATACCATTGTCGCGAAGCGAAACGCCGTGCGCTTCTGGTTCCTCCGATCCGCGGAGCTCGCGACCACCGGTATTGATCTCTTCAACGCCGTCTACAGCCTGTTACAGACCTTCGACATCGTTGAGCCGTGAGCCCG
>CAYFQV010000126.1:0-6236 GCA_964345195.1 uncultured Spirochaetaceae bacterium | reverse complement strand
GGCATTGATTACAATGCAATTGACGACAGGCCCGTGCAGCTCCTGTTTATTGTCGCCAACCATCCGGATCAGCAGATGGACTACCTTACGATCCTCTCCGCCCTCGTTTCTTTGGTTCGGGACGCCGCTTTCCGCGAAGAGCTGCTGAACTGTATCTCCGAGAAGGATCTGGAACAGAAGCTCTGCTCCTCCTTCAGCGCCGTCCTCGGCAAAACCAAGTACCAAGCAAACTTTCAGGCGCAGTGTTGAGCCCCGCCCCGAAAGGGCGACAGGTCCCAGGGACACGTCCGCCGTTCATGGCCATGTGGCGGTACGCCGCACCCGTGTCGTTGCGCCTTTTATCTTTCGCCTAACACATACACGGACCAAAAAAAGAGAGGCCCGCCACGGCCAACCGCCCGCCCCTTTCTCTCCCTCACCGCGCCCCAAAGCCGGTCAGGATCGTGCGCACCGTTTTGATGCCGACGACCAGGTCGATCCAGAGGGAGAAGTGCTTGACGTAGTAGAGGTCGTGTTCCAGCTTGGTGCGGGTCTCCTGCTCGTCGGAGGCGTAGCCGTGGTTGACCTGAGCCCAGCCGGTAATGCCGGGCTTGACCATGTGACGATAGCCGTAGAACGGAATCTCCTTCTCGAACTGCCGAACAAAGTCGACCTGCTCCGGCCGCGGACCGATCAGGCTCATGTCTCCACTTAGGATGTTGAGAAACTGCGGCAGCTCGTCCAATCGATACTTGCGAATGAAGCGCCCGACCCGCGTTATCCGGTCCTCCTCGCTGTCGGCAAAACGCGCCTTCCGAGCAGTCTTTTCGTTCCCGTCGTTTTCATCATTGCCGCCGTGACGCATGCTACGGAACTTGTACATCCGGAAGGTTTCGTTCCCCTCCCCCACGCGTTCCTGCGTGAAGATCAGTGGGCCGCGAGAGTCCAGCTTTATGGCGATAGCCGTGATGAGCGCCATCGGCAGGACTATGGGCAGAGACGCCAAGACCACCGCAATACCGTTGAGGCGCTTGACGACGCGGTAGATCACGCTCACCTGATAGCCGTCGGGAACGCCTTCCTGCAGATGTCGCAGACTGACCCGGCCGTACAGCGACTCGAACACCTGGTCGGCGGGGTATACATCGATCCCCTGGAGGCTGCACTGCGAGAGAAAGCGCACCCAGTGCGACTCCCGACGTTCTTGGGTATCTACAATGACCCCTCCAATTCGCTCACGATGAAGCAAGTCCTCGTCGGGCTGGGCAACCCGGCGGAAGGTGTAGCGCGGGTTCAGCTCTTCGAGGCTCAGAATCTCATCCGCAACGCCGCCGGGAACCACAATCAGCGGCCGCAGCGGAATGTTGCGACGAAAGAGCACCCACGCCAGAAGGAAGACGAACGTGAAGGCGAAGGTGTTTATGTAGAGCAGAATCGGCGTGGTGCTTATCGACGCGCCCACGCCGGTTGCAGCACCACCGAGAAACAGGACGATGACGAAGACCAGCCCTCCCGCCTCAACCTGAGGAAAGCGGGTCAGTCGAAGAACAAGCAGCGCCGTCACCGCATAGGCAGCCCCGCAAATGCCGAGGGCCAATAGCCCATCCGGCGCGGTCCACAGAAGCGGGGTGCGCAGTGCCAACGCTCCGCTCGCCGCCGCGATTGCGACGAAGGCAAGAACCAGGAACAGGAACTGCTGCGCCCGACGTCGGGCAATTGCGCGCCGCGTCCGTCGGCGATCCCGGCCGGTCGTGTTGCGGTCACCAGCGGGGCCGCCCGGACCGGCTCCGTAGCTACCGTCAAGGCGACCATCCGACGTTGACGGCAGGGAAGAGTGAGATTGCAAGAACTGAGGCGACTTAGGATCGGGAGACTGCACCGGCTTTCGCGGTCCTCCTTTCTGCGTCCGTCGGATCCGCGGTACCGCCCGCACCGTCGGCGTGCGCCTCGGCGCGAAGCACCTCTCCAACGGGCTCTACGCTCGAAAAGTCCAAGGTGGCAAAGTAGTCGTCCAGCGTCTCGGCGCGTCGGATCCGGACCATGCGGTCGTCCTCGGTGAGAAGGTACTCGGCACTCCGGAGCTTGCCGTTGTAGTTAAAGCCCATGGAGTGGCCGTGAGCGCCGGCCTCGTGGATCACAATGGTGTCACCGCGCTCGATCTCCGGGAGCGGCCGGTCGATCGCGAACTTGTCGTTGTTCTCGCAAAGGCTGCCGGTGACATCGTAGAGCTGGTCATGAGGCTGGTCTTCTTTGCCCACGACCGTAATGTGGTGGTAAGCGCCGTACATGCCGGGGCGCATGAGGTTGGCCATGGTCGCGTCCAGACCCACGTACTGCTTGTAGATCTCTTTGAGGTGCCGCACCGTGGCGACTAGGTAGCCGTTCGGGCCGGTAATGCAGCGACCGTTCTCCATGACGATTCGAAGGGGATCGAGGCCGGCCGGGACAATGATCTCCTCATAGGCGGCACGAATACCGCGGGAGACGTAGTCGTAGTCGACCGGCTCTTCCTCCGGCCGGTATGGAACACCGATCCCCCCACCGAGGTTCACGAACTCAAGACGAATGCCCTTGTCACGGTACAGCTCGACCGCCAGGTCAAACAGGAGGCGCGCGGTCTCAATGAAGTAGTCGGGGTTCAGCTCGTTGGAGGCCACCATGGTGTGAAGGCCGAAGCGCCGGGCACCGCGATCCCGGGCATCTGTATAGCCCTCCAGGATCTGCTCCCGGGTGAAGCCGTACTTAGCCTCCTCAGGGGTGCCGATGATGACATTCCCACCCTTGAGCGGACCGGGGTTGTAGCGCATGCAGATGAGATCCGGCATACCCACGTGCTCATCCAGGTACGAAATGTGGCTCCGATCATCCAAATTGATGACGGCACCTAAGTCCGCTGCCTGCGCATACTCCTTCGCGGGGGTGTCGTTGGAGGTGAACATGATCTCCTCCCCGGAGACACCCAAACGGCGCACCAGCTCCAACTCCGTCCCTGAGGAGCAGTCGAAGCCCATACCCTCTTCGTAGAGCATGCGCAGAATGTGCGGGTTCGGCGTTGCCTTTACCGCAAAGAAGTTACGAAAGCCGCCGGGATTGCCGTTGCTGTCGGGAACCCAGGAAAAGGCATTCTGAAGGCTCCGGGCGTTGGCGCGGATGGCCCGCTCATCGTAGAGGTGGTACGGGGTCGAAACGCCGTCAATTATATCCTGAAACTCAACTGTCGGTCGGGGTAGTGTTTTATTTGCCATAGTCTCTGTAAAGTATTCCTGCGTCGGGGCCCGCGTCCACGCTCACTTGGCGCGCTGGGCGGCATGAGAGCCGCCGTGTGGATGCTCCTGCGGCGTGATTCCGCCGGCGCGGTCGACGGCGCCGGAGCCACCACCGTGTGCCGCTACGGCACGCCGGTGGAGCACCCGGACAAGGACAAAGAGCACCGCTACGATCAGCCAGGAGCCCAACGCCGCCAGAAGACCAAACACGGGGCTTTGCAGTCCCGCACTCAGCGTTGCGGCGCCGGCCAATCCGGTAAGGGCGTAGATCACCGATAGAATGGCACCGACGCTCCAACCGGCATCAATAAGCTGGTGGTGAACATGACCCCGATCGGGCGCGTGAATAGCGACTCCCTGTTTTACGCGCCGGATAATGGAAAAGGTGGTATCAACACCGGGCACCGCCAGAACGGATAGGAGTACGAAGAAGGTAAGCGCCATGGCGCCGGGATCGGCGGCAAGCAGCGGCGTTACCGCGATTGCGCCCCCCAGAAAGAGGCTGCCGCAGTCACCCATGAAGATGCTCGCCCGGGGCCGGTTAAAAACCAGAAAGCCGACAGCGGCTCCGGCGACCGCCATGGCGAAGAGGGTCACCGCCGGGCTTCCCGTCAAGCCGCCCGCGGCCACCGCCGCCAAGGCCGCCACGGCGGCAACGCCGCCGGCAAGCCCGTCCATCCCGTCAATGAGATTGACCGCATTCACCACACTCACCGCCCAGATGAGGGCGAGAAGCGACAGCAAGCTAATGACCCCGACGCCCAGCCAGGCGATTTCGAAACCGGCAAGGCGCACCGCGAGCCCGACGGCCACAAGCACGGCGCCCATGCCCTGCACGGCAAGCTTCCGCCGCGCAGCGACGTTGCGAAAGTCGTCTACTAAGCCCAGGAGGTGAAAGACAAGGAGTGCGCCCACAACGAAGAACGCCGGCGTGCCCGAACCAAGCGCGGCTGCCGGCGACAAGAGCGCGCCGGCGGCGACGGCAATCAGCGTAGAAAGCGCCAAGCCAATGCCGCCCAGGCGGGGAACGTGGCCGTTGTGGATCTTGCGGTCGTCTTCTTGATCGTACCACTTGTTGCGGTGAGCCAGCCGCATGATGAGCGGCGTCAAGGTAAGATTCGCAGCCAACGCAACGAGGAAAACCGTTAGGAAGGTCATTTCTATGGTCATGAAACCTGCTCACTCAATGTGTTCAACGCAAGCTCGACGCCGGCGTGTTCCATGCCGTGTAGCATACTACTCACGGTACAGCATGATGCCGAACATTACAATCTTCGCTCCTCAGTAGAGCAGCTGCACCCCTACATGCGGGGAGAGCTGCATGTCCGTATATACCTCATCGGCATGGTTGCGGTTGTTTTCAATGCGCATAATATCTACGATCGCGCCGGCACTGACCCGTCCGGAAAACCCGCCCAGCATAAAGCGGGCGAGCTCAGCTTTCCCATGCAGGCGTCCCGCAAGTACGTACTCCGGGGTGGGCCCGGAGGGAGACCGTCGCTCATCCCGAGGATTCGGCAGCTCTTCCCGCACGGCGTCCAGCGATGGATAGCGAACCGTAGTGTTGTCACCTTTGGCGGTGAATCGAAGCTCCGCACGCAGATCCAAGCGGGAGCCCAGATTCATCCGCCCGTAGCCCATGACCGCGTAGGAGTCCGGGCCCAAGGGGTAGCCCAGAGGATTCTCAATCAGCACCTTGGTGGCCGGCACGGCGTTTTCCGCCTGTACCCGCCTTCGATACGTGAAGCTCGTGAGCTCCGTGCGGCCTATGTACATCCAGGGATCCATGTAGACCCACTCGGTACCGAGGGTAAGCCAGTTACCTACACCCGGAAGCGGCCTTACGTACTCCGCGTTCGCCAGGTAGCCGAAGGCATCAGGCTCGGTCCGCCCGTAGTCCCGTTCGCGCTCGGCGGCGTTCTGGAACTGATCCACCGCCAGATGAAAGGAGAGCTCCAGCCCACGCAGCGGCCGCAGATCGAGCTCAAAGGCAAAAAGGGAGTTGCCCTGTGACGGGATAAACCAGTTGTGCATGAGCATGAGCGGATTGGCGTAGCGTAGCTCGAGGGGCGGCCCCGCGTAGATGAAGCCGTCGTTCGCCACAAGCGTCAGCCACGGAGCGGGGGTGAGCTCAATACGGTGAACAAAGAACATGCGGGAGTCGACCGGATTGCCCCAGCTTCCGGGCTCACCGGGCATGCTGCGCCAGGGCTCCAGATCCACGTACAGGGCACGGTAGGTCAGAACATCACCCAAGACGGCTGCAGAGAGGAAATCGTAGTAGTCGTTGTGGTCGGAGAGGAGGAGGCTCCCGGAGTGCCCGACGCCCCAGGAGAGGCGGTCCCGACCCAGTTGCAGCGACCAGCGTTCACCGGCCAGGGAGGTCACGGCGAAGGAGGGAAACTGCACATCAGTCTCCGGAAGCTGGAAAGGAACATTGGAGGCCGGATCTTCGTTGACCGTCTCCTCACCCGGGAGCAGCGGCCGGTTTTTCCGCCAGTCCAGGTTAAAGCCCAGGTAGAGCGCCGGGATCGGCCGGAAGCGAAGGGGAATGCCAAGCAGCGGCAGACGGTCCGGATAGCGGTAGCGCCACGCCGCCGAGTCACCGCCCGAGTGGAGGTAGGCTTCCGGACTTACCCGGAGGCCGACGGTGGACGGCTGTTGCCACGGGGCCTCGTCGGCCGGCCCTTCCGAAGCGGCACCCGAGCCGGCGTCCTCGGCACCGGTCCTCTTGTCCGGAGACATCCAGGGGAGTCCGTCCAGACCCAGCCGGATCGGCGGCGCGGAGCCACGGACTAGCGACAGTAGGCGGGCATACTCCCTGCGCAGACGCGGGGAAAGATCCGCAGCATTGATCCGGGACAGGGTGAGTCGAAGGTCGCTGTAGGTGAGCGGGGAAACCGCAGGCGGCGGAACGCTGCCGGCGGCGAGGCTGAGTCGGCGAACCGCCCGGGAAAGGGGATCGCCGGACTCAACAAGGGTGGGGTTGGC
>CAYFQV010000125.1:0-9416 GCA_964345195.1 uncultured Spirochaetaceae bacterium | reverse complement strand
CCCATGGTGCCCAAGCCCATAAGAGTGCGAACGACCAGGAACCTCACGAAGGCTGAATCCGTGCGGATAATGTCGGCGATCGGCGTGGCCGCGTGTGCCGGCCCGGCCGCGTGTGGTGACGCGACCGTATGCGATTGTTCGCCCGCATGCGAATGCGCCTGCGGCTGCGATTGCATGTGCGCGTCCGAGTGCGTAGCCGCCGGCCGGATCGGCTCTTTGGTCAATGCGAGGAATACCCAGCTTAGCTGCACGCAGACCGCGGCGAAGGCAAATGCAAGAGCGAAATCCAGCGGGAACCCGTAGGCGCCGAGCACCCGGCTCGCAGCTATCCCGCCGAGGGCGCCGAGAGAGGTGCCGAGGAAGGTCGTGAGTCCGAAAAAGCGCCCGCGCAACTGCGGACTGAAGGTGTGCGCAATGAGATCTTGCCACGCCGGGGCAATGATTCCGGCTCCGACGAAGTGCATACCGAAGCTCGCAAGAAATAGAGCCAGGGCAACGACGGGCCTCGATACGCTCAGGAGTGCGGCTATGGGCCACAGGATCGCCGGAGCCCGTTCCACGTAGTAGCCCAAGCGCACGGTGATACCCTTTTTGTACGCGACTCGCTCAGTCGCCCCGGAACTCAAGAGCTGAGGGAGGTACCATCCGGCCTGGCTGAACACGGCCACTAAACCAATCAGAAAGGGGGAATCCGTGAGCTTACTCACGAACAGGGGGACGACCGTGTTGTAGGAGACCGCGTTGATACCCGCCCAGTAGGTCGCACCGTCGGCGGTGTGAAAGAAGCGGTTCCACCGCGCGTGGCGACTACGGTCCCGCGCGACCTCCGTCGCGTCTTCCGTGAGGCGGCGTGTCATGCCGTCCGTTGGTCGCGCCGCTCGAGCCGCAGGGTCACAATCTCATGAGGAGCCGCCGAGATTTCAATGAAGCCGTCGTCGATCCACAGTTCTTCGACCAGGCTCTCGTCCAATCCGACCCGCTGCGCCCTCTCGATAAGGGGAGACAACTCGACCCGTTGGGACACCGAATGAAACGCCGCGTTGAAGAAGCGAACGACCACCGCACCGGGCGCCGCAATCGATCCTTTGACCGCGGTGAGAACGAAGTCGCTTGCGTCCAGACGCAGGAGCGACAGCGCAGTATCCACGCCCTCCTGCCCCGCCGGTATTGCTGCGGTACGGCTTCGCAGAAACACACCGGCACTGCTTGAAACGGAACGCAGCATGTTCTCTTCATCCGAAAACAACTCGAATCCGCAAACGAACTCGCAGGTCCGGATACACTGCGCATCCGGCGTTGGAATCATGGGACCGGCCTGACCGCGGCGCGTGGTCAAGTCACCCCGGGACAAGTACCCGACGCTGCGAAGCACCGTCACGGCGAGTCCCCGCGCCTCGCCGGCGTCGTCTCGGATCGCCTCGTGCTCGTGTAGTCCGTCCGTGAAGAGGCAGATCGCCCGCTCTTCATCCCCAAGGCCTACCCAGTCTTGGTGGGGTTGAATGTCCGTTACCGCTTGCGCCCAGTCGCTGGTATCCGGGGGATCGGTGGAGCGCTCATTTACACTGAACTGTCCGCCCGAGAATACCCGCCGCGTTCCCACTTCAGGTTCGAGGTGCAAGCGTATCCTATGGTCCCGCGCGGTGTTGTCCAGTGTGCCCGTCACGAAAACCGTATCGCTTCCCATCTCCACGGAGACGCGCAGCGTTACCGGGAGTGCGACGCGGTCACCCTGCCGTCGGCGGCGGTCCTCACAGACCCCCACGGGAAGCGCTGCGTCAAAGGAAACTTCGAGGGCGGCCCGCACAGGCCCCTGTTCAAGCGGTGTCACCCTTACCGCGTCAATCGGACGCAGCTGCTCCGGAACATCTCCGTCCACCGGACAGAAGTCGTAACTATCGCCGCGGTCGCCTTCATCGTAGAGGGAAAACAGACGCCGGAGTCTTCGACCGCTCTGGGTGATCACGCCGAGCGAGCCGTCCTCGTTCACCCATAATCGATTACCGCTGAAGTGCAGCTCCCGCCCCTGAACGGAAACCGTGAAGGCTTGCGGGTTTCGCCTCCCCTGCTCGTCGCTAATTGTGCGTACCGCGTACGCGGTGATACCCAGGGCCGGGAGAGAGGTCTCGAAGAGGAGTTTATGACGGTAGAGCAGAGCGCGGATCGAAACCGGCGTGGTTACCCGGCGGTCCCGAAAGACAGCCAACAATTCGGCAACCGTCTCCTCGCTGCAGGCGGCTTCATCGGCGAGGAAGAGGGTCAGTCCGATCGACACGCCGTCGTCGTCAATCTCGTAGCGCTGTATTCCGAGCCGGTCCATACGGTTGAGGACTTCACTCCACCACCACAGGTTGTCCAGTACGTCCCGAACCGAGGTCTGCTGTCGCAGCCATGCGTACTCATCTTCCTCGGCGTCGAAGGCCTGGGTCGGCAGTTGCGAGCCTTCCGCGTTCACCACCTGCGCATTCCGGGATATATCCCGTGACCAGACAAACTCGTGGGCAACCACCTGAAAGCTCGCACGGTCGTGGGGATTGAAACAGAGGAACGCCGGCGTATCCGGAGAGACCCAGCTTGTTGTAAGCGCGGAACGCAGATGCATGAGAGCACGCCGACGGACAGCATCCGCAACCTGCTCCGCTTGATCGAATCGAGGCATCATCTCCCGGTGGACTTGATCAATGCTGCAACCGCCAATGCTGTCATGCCCGTGATTCTGCAGAAGCAGCTTCCAGCTCTCACCGAGCTCGGCACCGGGATAGCGGTAACGCGCATGGCCTTCCCCAACGATCGGCGACATTAAGGCGGCAAGCGCCGCGACCGGTTCGGTATGGCGTGTGAGGAGCCGCTGCACCTCCGCGTTTCGTTGCTTGAGGTAGATGCGGGTGGAGAGGATCGAGGGTAACAAGGCGTGATAGCGACTACCCCGGAGCTCACCCCTCACCGTCGGCAATTCGAGGCTACAGTTTCGGACACCCCGGATGTACTGCTGCACACTCGAGTGAATAATGTGGTGGTCGGGCATCCCCTCATCCAACTGAGCAAGAGTTCGGCCCAGGTCCGGCTCCGGATGCAGGTGATCCGCGCCGTTCCACAGCGCCACGTGGCAGGTCCTGGCGTAACGGCTGTGAGGCTCCAACAGTCGAGTAAGCCGCTCTCGTGCAATTTCCGCCGAGGGCGGGTGCCGGTCGATACTGCCCCAAAAGTAAGGAAAGCCGAGCAGCCCACCGCTGTAGTATCCCTGCACCTGGTGCGCCACGGTGACGGTGCTTCCGTCGGGACTCGCCCACTCGAAATCCGTCTGCATGTCAGGAAGCTCGTTGCCGATCCCCCGCGTTAAGGCGGCACACGCAATGCCGAACTGCCGCAGGATTTGGGGCAGCTGTCCAATGTGCCCGAAGGAGTCCGGCACCCAGCCCACCGGCATGGCACCCCCGTACGCCTGCGCGGCCCCAATACCGGCTTGCAGGTTGCGCACCAGGCTTTCGCCGCTTACGAGAAACTCATCCGGCTGCGTGTACCATGGGCCAATGAGGAGCCGCCCCTCGGAAACCATGCGTTCAATAGTTCCGCGCTGTTCCGGCCGAATGCTGAGATAGTCCTCCAGCAGAATGGACTGGCCGTCCAAGGTGAAACAGCGAAAGCCCTCGTCTCGTTCGAGGGCCTCCAGCACGGCGTCGACGACGGCGACGAGCTCAACACGAAACTCCTGCTTCGTTCGATACCATTCGCGGTCCCAGTGGGTGTGGGAGATTACGTGAACCGTCAATTCAGGGATACTACTCAAGTCGTCGTTCTCCTTACTTTGCTACGCCGGTCAACAGTCCGAATAGCACAACCCGTTGGAACCTGAGTGAAGTGCGCCCAACTGTCAAGACATAACTCCTGATCGTTTAACGAAGTCCAGTCCTCCACAGTATTGGTTCATGCTGCCAACGGCAGCCTATTTTCCGATACAAATGAGTAGTAGATCTCATCCGGTATCCCTTAGTTAAGCATCTGATGGACCCGCTCGCTGTTGTAGAACAGAGAGTACCGGTCTACTCCATCAGTCATCTGAGTCATGGCCTTGTAAGACTTCAGATAGATGTCCTCATACTTCAGCCCGATCTCGATGGTGCGGCGTTTAAGAACGCCGGTGAATGCGTCACTGGCAAACTGACTTCCCCGGGATGCGTACGCGCGCAGTTCGCATAGCGACCGACCAGCGTGGTCAGTGTTGAATATCGCAGGCTCTCCGTATCGCTTAGTCGCTTCTTCCAAAGCAGCAACACAGAAGGCGGGATTCATCGTATTTGATAGCCTCCAACTCAAGACCTTTCGAGAAAACAGGTCGATGAGTTCCACTTAGCAGGTAAAACCATCCGGCAGTCTCAAATATGTAAGGTCGCGTGCCCGCACCTGGTGCGGATGTCGTTTCTCTTCCCCGAAACAAGTATGGGTACTTCTTGTTTCTTTCTCGGCTTACTCAGCGAGGGTCGACCCTACAGTGCGCGCAATGCAGAGCAGCGCACACTCCAGCCCGCCCGTTTCCGCTTCAAATGAGGGTACTGGAGCTTGAGCGCCCGGTATATCTCCCGGTATCCACAGAACGATATGTCTCGCAGCACCTCCAGAATGCACTTGAGATCTTCCAAGTCGGCCTTTGCATGACGCCCACGAGGTGCATAGTTGTACAAACCGCTCTGCTCATACCGAGCAGTTCTCGCTGCTGCGATATGGACAGAGGGGGATGATCGGGATCTTCCTCCGTCTCCCGCACCTTCGACGGGCTGTTTCTTCCACTGAGAAATTTGTCCCGGCGCGACCTCATACTTCTAAGCCAAGTCCTGCAGCGTCATCTGTTCCTGAGCCGCTTCCAAGGCAACCTACACTGCGCGATGAACCATGTGTTTTCTCAAACACGTTACTTGACACCACCAGCCGATAGACCGGTCACAACCACCCGCTGGAACACAAGCACTGCGATCAAGATCGGCATGATCGTAACGACCGTACCAGCCGCAACCCAGGACCACTGAAGGTTAAAGGCTCTACTGAGACTCTGTATTGCAACCGGAACCGTCTCGACGGCAGGGGATCCGGTACTCACGGTATTCGCGAGCATAAACTCCCCCCACGATCCGAGAAAAGCCAGAACACCCGCGGAGAAAATGCCGGGCGCGGCTATAGGCAGCACAATACGGAAAATCGTCTTGAGGGTCCCGGCGCCATCTATCTTCGCCGCGTCTTCGAGCTCAAACGGGATATTAGCGAAGTAGCTGGCGATCAGAAACGAGGAAAGAGGCAGCGCGTAGACCATGTTCGGTAAGATCATTGCCCAGTAGGTCCGCAAGAGTCCGAATGCCCGCATCATGACAAAGGTCGGTGCAATAACGACAATGGGCGGGATCATGCCGGCTATCTGCATGGCGTACAAGGTATGGAAACGGTAGCGAAATTTTAACCGCGCAATCGCGTACGCTGAGAGCGTTGCCATTGTCAGTGTCCCTATGACGGACCCGGTCGACACAATAGCGCTGTTGAGAAGCGACCGCTGTATCGTAAAACGTTCTCCCAGGACGGTCCGGTAGTTGTCCAGCGTCGGCTCATCCGGCCAGTATTCGACCGGAATTCCGTATTCGGTGCCGAGAGGCTTGATCGACGTCACAAAGATCCACGCAAGAGGGGCCACACACCACACCCCTATGACTGTCACAATCAGCACCGACACAAGTTTGTAGCGGATTTCGCGTCGTTTCTTAGTCATGACTATTCCTTGAAGCTGAAGTTCCTGCGTACCCGACTTATATAAAAGATGCCAACGGCGCCCACAAGAACGAAGATCACCACCGCGTAGGTTGACGCGCGGCCGAACTGGGCGAAGCGAAAGTAGGCGTTATAGGCAAACGAGCTGAGGGTGTCGGTGCTTGTCCCCGGGCCACCTCCGGTCAGTCCATACACGACGTCGAAAACCCGAAGTGCATCCTGGCTGCGATACAGCAACGCGACAAATACCGTCGGCATGACGATCGGAAGGCTGATCGAGAAAAACCGTCGCAACGGCCCGGCACCATCCACGATAGCTGACTCCTTGACCTCTCCGGGAATCAGAGCAAGCCCTCCCATGAGGAAGAACGCGGCAATACTGGCGCCCTTCCACGTGTATGCCGCGACAATGCTTCCCATAGCGAGGAACTGTTCGGCAAGAAATAAGGGAGGTTCCTCTACGAGACCGATTCGCACAAGAATGTCGCCGATAGGACCAACGTCGCTGTTGAGCATCCAGCGCCACATTGAAGCCTGAATGACTTTGGGTATGGCCCAGGGCACAATGATAAGAGCCCTGAGCAGGCCACGGATGCGCTTTGGCACGTAGAAGGTTGAAAGCGCAAAGAGCATTCCGAGGCTTAGATCGAGTGTGACAGCGACGACGGTAAAACCGGTCGTAAACAGGAATGTGTACCAGAACTGATCATTCGCCATGACCGTTGTGTAGTTCTGCAAACCAATAAACGGTGCATTGAGCCAGTCGGTTGTGAAATTGAGATCGAAAAACGAATACAGAAGACTCTGTATGATCGGGTAATAGTTAAATACCAGCAATCCCAGAACGGCCGGGAACGCGAGCACCAGCGCCAGTCTCGTTTCAAGTTTGTTTGAAGTCAACAGCAACCTCTTATGTATCGGCGAGTGTATCGATACTCTCCGCAAAGCACGAGCACGTCAAATAGAAATCGCTTTGAATCGTTGCCGGCAAACAAGATCGGCCGCCGTGTGGCGGCCGACCTTCGTACTAAAGAACTAAATCAGCGGAGGGCGGATGCACGACGCTGCATGCTGGATAGCACGTCTTCGACCGATCGGGTGCCGGTAATCGCTGAGTTGAGCTCTTCCTGCATGAGCGCGGAAAGCTCCCCGTAGTTTTGTGAAGGCGGACGATTCAGCGCTACGTCGACGAGTGGTCCGAGTTTCTCCGAGTTGGGGTTGTACTCCTGTACCACCGGATCATCGTAGAGACCAACGTACTGCTGGACAGGCCCCCACGCCAGAGCGAATCCACGCTGTACTTCCTCACTCGAGATCACCTCGAGAACCTTGGTTGCGTTTTCCAGTTTGGCACTAAAAGGGTTCATTGCGAAGGCGAATCCTCCGGTAAGCGCTACCGACTCTCCTTCCGGCTCGGCCGGGAAAGGAATCAGATCCCAGTTGTTGGCAACCTCCGACTGCTCGGGATCGTCGAGAAACACGACGATATCCTGGTTATCCCAGGAAAAAATCGCTTCACCCGCGACAAATCGCTGGCGCGACTCAAGACGTTCCCAGTTCTGCACTGCACGCGGCGACCACTCGTTTTCGATGGTATCGCGCATGAACTGTACCGCGCGCACACTCTCTTCAGAATCAAAGAGATAGTCCCCGTTTTCGTCGGTATATTGCCCGCCAAAGGCGTGCAGTAGAGTCGCGTAGAACATGTTCAGCGACTCACCTCGTGCACCCGGCCACAGCAAACCTGCCAGTTCCGGACGATCTTCGCGAATGGTCTCGATGATCTCTACCATCTCCATGACGCTTTCCGGTGCGCTGAAACCGTATTCCTCAAGCAGGTCAGTGCGATAATAGAGACCAGTCACACTTCCCCAGAAGGGCACTCCGAGCCAGTCGCCGTCGAATGCAAACGTTTCGAGTCCAGACCTGGCGATGCGGGAATCGAGATCAGGCAGGCGGTCGTTGAGCGGCACAGCCCAATTTGCGCTGCCGAACTGGGTGACCCAGGGCGTGTCCATGCCGAAGATATCGACCGACGTGTCCTGACTGGTCATCCAGATCACCAGCTGATCGAGCAGATCCTGGGGCATAGTAAGATACTCGAGAGTAATGTCCGGGTAACGTTCGGCGAGCACCTCGCGGATAACGTCGATCGGTGGTGGAGCGTCGGTGAACGAATCCGACAAAAACGGGTTGTACCCGAGCGTGATCGTATTCGCGTCCACCTCTTCGCCCCGACCACCAGCAAATACGAACGGCCCAGCCAAACAAAGGAGCACCAGACCCATAAGAACGAGACGGTTTCTCATATTGGAACCTCCTGATTACAAGATATATGACCATGATAGTATTAGACGTACAGCGGTTTGTGTGGATTATGAAAAAGAAATCGCGTTGTTTTAACCATTTTCTAACCGTAGCAAATATCAGTGCCGTATACCGCCGGATTCTTACTCATAGTTCGCCTTGATACCGCGCGGTCGCGGCGGAAGGCCGGCCAGATGCAAGTGGCTCACGTCGCCGAGACCTATGCAGCGAGGGGTGGCAACGCCGTCGGTACGCTCGTCAAAAAGAATGGTTGTCACCGAGCTCGGCCAGAAATAGAACCCGCTGTATACGAGCGGAAGCGGAAGGTCGAGCAGGTGGGAGAGCCAGGTCAGGCCAAATCCGCCGTGGCAGAATACGGCCAGACGTTGTTCGCGCGAGCTTCGCTCGCCGCCACCCGGAGCTGCGTCGCGAATCCGGTAGACACCGCCATCCCTGTCGAATCCATGACGTGACAGAAACTCATCCGATTTATCTACCATAGCATTTATTAGTTCGGGAAATCCTTCGGTGTCGTAGGGCGCTGTGTTCAGCCAGTCCCGGGTTCGCGTTCCGGGCGGATTGGAACGGCGAATGTCTTCGCCGTGATAGTCCCAGATCGCTGTCGCCCCATATGGCTCGCCCTGTTCCACGGAAAACCCGGAGATCTCCTGCGTCCACTCTTCTATCACAAGCGGAAGTCCCGTTGCCTCGACAGAATAGGACGCAGTATCCTTCGCCCGCCCAAGCGGGGATGAATAAAGATGGGTAGGCGCGAGTCTTGGCATGATCTTCGCTAATGCGACGGCCTCTTTGTGGCCATGTTTGGTGATCGTTCCCGCAGCGTAGTCCGGATCGGCGTGGCGAATAATGTATACCAGCATTCGCGGGATTGTAGAAAGACCGCCCCCCCTATGCAAGCCGGAAGCGCTCGAACTCAGTCTTTGGATCACGGCTGCCCAGCAAGGCTGATGCTGTGATCGCGTAACTCTTTTCCGAATACAATTTAACAGGCGTTTTACGCTTTATCGATTTGAACTGACGATGCCGCGGCAAGGTCACGCACAAGGCCGGCCGATTTACGCGGACTTTACCCTGGTGCTTATTCATAGCACTCGTGAGTTATATCAGGATGACCAGTTCGGCGTGGAAACTCGACCAGACAATCTACGCTCTGGACTCGACAACGGTAGCTTTCTGCCTCACACCAGTTTCACTGGGCACGGTTTCGCACGACAAAAGGAGCAGTAAAGCTCCATACTTTACTGGATTTACGCGCGAACATACCTCATACATCAAAATCACCACCGGCAAGGTGTTCCAAGCCATGAGAGGTTTCCTGAATTAGAGCAGACGGGGGTGCGGAC
>CAYFQV010000124.1:0-9517 GCA_964345195.1 uncultured Spirochaetaceae bacterium | reverse complement strand
CCGAGGGTACCCTCGGACCCGATCACGAGCTGTTTGAGATCGTAGCCGCTTACGTCTTTCGCGAGTTTCCCGCCGAGCTGAACGATGTCACCCGTGGGCGTGACGAGCTCGACTCCGAGCACGTAGCGACCGGTCACGCCGTACTTCACCGCTTTGCCGCCGCCGGCGTTCTCTGCAATGTTGCCGCCGAGGTAGCAGGATTGGAGGCTCATGGGATAGCCGGCAAAGAGCAGCCCCTTCTCGGCAACCGCATTTTGCAGCTCGTTGGTTACGACGCCGGCCTCGGCGACGATGCACATGTTTTCGTAGTCGATCTCGAGGATCTGGTTCATTTTCTCGACGGAGATCGAGATGCCGCCGAGCTGCGGGATTGCACCGCCTGAGAGACCGGAGCCGGCACCACGGGGGGTGACCGGTATACGCTCGCGGTTGGCGAGTTTCACCACCTTGGCGATCTGCTCCGCATTCGTGGGCGTGACCGCGACATCCGGCATGTGCGCCCACTCTTCGGCGGTGGTCTCGTCGTGGGCATAGGTCTCGAGCTTCTCCTCGGCCGTGATGACGTTGCGCTCTCCGCAGATGTCCTGAAGCTCACGGATAATCTGGTCACTTACGCTGTTGTACTGCGCGAGCACCTTTTCGCCGGCTTCTTTAGTAGCAGCTGGTTTGGTTTTGGTTGCGTCACTCATAATGGTTTCCTCGTCTGGTTTTCTCCGCGGCACCGCTTAGCTTGTGGCCGCGGCTGTTTTGGACTTCGTAGCCGTGCCGGCTTCACCCGTGGTCTTGCGCGCGTCGAGCTTCTCAATGAGTCTGGGTACGATCTCGAAGAGGTCCCCGACAATGCTGAAGTCGGCGATTTTGTGAAGGTTCGCTTCCGGATCGTTGTTCACCGCCACAATGGTTTCGGCGGTCTTTATCCCGGCGAGTTGTTGAATAGATCCGGAAATGCCGAAGGCCATGTAGAGGCGCGGGGATATGGTCTTCCCGCTCAGGCCGACCTGGTGCGGATAGGAGATCCACCCTCGATCGACAGCGTCTCGACTTGCCCCGATCGCCGCATCCATCCGTGAAGCGAGGTCCCGCAAGAGCTGAAAGTTGTCGCCCTGCTTGAGACCACGGCCGCCGGCGACCACGCGCTCGGCCTCTTCAATGTTGACACCGGACTCCTCTACCTGCCGATAGCCGAGAACCTCTACGCGATTGTCGAAGTAGGCCTCGTCGACGGGGACCTCGATAATCTTTCCGTCCCGACTTTTGTCGATCGGGAGAGGGCGACTCGACTTCGGCCGCACCGTCGCCATCTGCGGTGTGTGGTTCGGCGTCTTAATGGTAGCCATAATGTTCCCACCGATCGCCGGGCGCGTTTGCAGGAGAAGACCGGTCTCCTCGTCAATGTCGAGATCGGTGCAGTCCGCGGTAAGGCCGGTGTTTGCTCCGATCGAGACGTAGGGCATGAGCGTTCGCCCGGTACTTGTTGCCGCCGCAATGATGGTGTGCGGCCGGTACTGCTTGATGAGATCGACAAGCACCTTGCTGTGGGTCTCACAGATGAAGTCGTCGAGGCGCGAGTCCTTGATGTAGTAGACCTCATCCGCACCGCGCTGGATCAACTCTTGCAGCGTTTCCTCGGAGAGGTCGCCGCCGATAACGAGCGAGCCGAGCTTGGTATCCAGCTTGTCCGCAAGATCCCGACCCCGAGCCAAAAGCTCGAATGAAACGCTTCTGAGAGCATTTCCGTCGTGTTCCGCCATTGTCCATACAAAACTCATATGCTGCGTTCCTCCGTTTAGATCAGTTCCTTCTGTTCGAGAAATGCGACGAGCTCGTCGACCGCATTGTCCACGGCGGCGTCGTTGGAGGCGTTTACCTGCCGTCCTTCCCGGGCGACCTTGGGCGTCCGAATCTTCACGACGCGGGTCGGTGAACCCTTCAAGCCGAGATTGGCATCCTCAAAGGCCAGACTCTCCTTGTTGTACAGAGGGATCTCCGCGCGGCGGGCGCGCTTCTTTCCGCTCAAGGTGGGCAGCATGGGGCGAGCGATGTCCTTTACCACCGTAATAACGGCAGGCGTCGGCATTCGTAGCTGTTGATAGCCCCCTTCAATGAGACGCTCTAGATCCATGGACCCATCCCCAATGCGGGTAATGGAACTGACGTAGGTCGCCACGGGTATGTCCATCCAGGCTGCAGTGCAGGGTCCGACCTGACCGGTGTCGCCGTCGGTTGCTCGCTCTCCGAAGATTACCAGGTCCAAGCCGTCAATGCTCTTGATCGCTGTAGCGATCGTATAGGATGTGGCCCATGTGTCCGAGCCGCCGAATTTGCGGTCCGACAGCAAGATTCCGTCGTCACAGCCCATGGACATGGCCTCGCGAATTGCTTTTTCAGCCTTCGCGGGACCCATGCTGATCGCCGTAACGGTGCCGCCGTACTGATTCCGCAGATCCACGGCGAGTTGAATCGCGTAGAGATCCAGGGGGTTCACGACCGATTCAACACCGTCGCGAATCATGGTTCCCGTCTCCGGATCCATCTTCACCTTGTTTGAATCCGGTACCTGTTTGATAGGTACAACAATGTTCACTTTGCGCCTCCTTGTGCGCCGATGAAGCCCTGCACTCCCCGGGCCGCCCGAATAACCATGGTACATAACACAGCGCAATAGATACACGGGATGCGCGGACAGGCTGCAGCCGGTTTTTCCCGATCAGCAGCTGCCCGGCGTGCTTTCGCCGCCGAGATGGCTTCATCGACAATTGGTTGATGAACAGTTGGTCCGTCCATCAACCAGACTGCACCCGATCCCGTGTGCTGTCAAGAAAAAAACCGCAACGCAGGATATCTTAATTTCTTTATCGATATAGACTTATCTAATACTACGCCAATCACCTTGCCGTTAATCGTATGCGAGGTCAGCTGCGAAGAATCTCGCGGAGGGTGTCGGCGTAGCGATCGAGGGCGTACTCACCCTCGGGCGTCAGACGGTACACGCCTCGGCGGATCCGATCGAACCACCCGTACATGTTGGCGGAAAGAATGGCGCCGGAACGCTCGCTGCCGCCCGACCGACGGAGCTCCGCGGGAGAAGCCTCGCCGCGCTCACGGAGAAAGTGCGCCAGCAGCAAGCTTTGCTGCTTGTAGGCGGTGATGCGTTCTTCACGACTGCTCTGACCGGCACGGTCGAATTCGGCGTAGCGACCGTCGATCTCCCGCACCATGGCGATGCGCGGCCGATGCCGGGTTCGCGGGCGGAACACCCGAGGATGCATGACAACTTCGACGCGAACGCCGGACCGCAAAAACCGAACGACAAAGAGGCCGACCTCGAGACGGCGAAGCAAAGCTTTGACACCGCGGACGTTACGGATCCGCCCACGACTCCCCTCGAGGGCCACGGCGACATACACCGACTCGGTCAGCTCTTTGCGCCGTGCCGCCTGCACCAGGAGGTCCAGGGAGAGCCGTGTTTTGAGCTCAACGGCGACGATCTCATCCGGGGCGCCATCCCGCGCAGCGTCAGGCGGCCCGTTTGGCGCCCGCCGCCGCGCTACCAGATCACAGTGGCCGACTTCGGCGTAGACGCTGTAGCCCTGCCCCTCCAAGTAGCGTTTCAACGGCGCGTACAGATCCGACTCTCGCCGCTTCCGGGCCGACCGCCCGCCGCCGTTCACCTTGCCGACGCTGTCTTCGTTGTTTGCGTTGTTCTCGCCGTTTGTCATGCATCCCGAAGTATACTTGCAGGCATACACGTAGCTTCAATGGGCAATCTTTAGTACCCTCTGGCTGACGGGAGGTGTTTTCATGAAACAGTGGATTGTGACCCTGGTAATTGCGCTCTTTGCGGTGACTGCCGCATCGGCCCAGTCAACGTTTGCCGGCCATATCGGCGTGAACTTCTTCAGATACGAACGCACGTACCTCGAGACCGGAGTCATCTTCCTTGCTCCCATCGCCGAGCAGATGGAGTTACACCTGGGTGCCGACTACGGGATCTCGACGGAAACCCGCGCGGACGGCACGGTGGATCCCTACTTTTTGATTCCCGTGAATCTGGGTCTCAACTTCACCTTTCCCTTTGCCAACGGTGCGTACTATCTCGGCACCGGGGTCACACCGAGCTTTCGGCTCGGTCCTGAATCCGACGGTGGGTTTCGGTTCTATATGGGCCCCTACGCACGAACCGGGCTTCGCTACAAGGTTCACGAGGTCATGAGCATCTTCCTGGATGTAGAGCAAGATCTCCTCATTGGCGGTCCGGCGTGGATCAACACCTCCACTCGTCTCAAGGGGGGTATTCTCTTTTCCTTCCCCTCGGGTGACGGCTGATCGGCATCTCTCAGGCAACAGCGGCGAGCAGAGAACTGCTAATTCGGAAGCTCATGTGAATCCAGCTTAGCGAAGTATGCGTCACGAATCCCTCTTCCAGAATGGCCGATTCCATCCGATAATCGCTAAGGGATGAAACTGGTTGTATTTGTGCTCAACAAGGAAGAGCTCCTCGAACAGGTCTTAGGGGCCTACGTCGAGGCCGGAATCACCGGGGCGACCATCATCGACTCCGAAGGAATGGGCCACTTCCTGACCTATGAGGTTCCGCTGTTCGCGGACTTCAAAGAGTTCATGAAGGGTAACAAGCCGTACAACAAGACCATCTTCTCCGTAGTGGCGGACAATGCAGCTATTTCGCAGCTCTACGAGCTCTTAGATGAGCTCTGCGGCGGCTTATCCGCGCCGGGAACGGGCATCTTCTTTACGCTTCCCGTAGATTTCGCCGCCGGACTCGTGGGAATGCAAGCTGAAGGAGACCGGACCGAAGAGGACCAGACATGATCAAGACACTGACCGATATCCTGGATGCCGACTGCATCACCCTCTCGATTCAGGCCAAGAGGAAACCGGAGATCATTCGAGAGTTGATAGAGCTGCTTCACCGGGCCGGCAAGATCGCCGATCCCGAGGAAGCGGCGCAACGCGTCCTCGAGCGCGAGTCACTGACTTCCACCGGCATCGGCGGTGGTATTGCCATTCCGCACGGGACCTCGTCACAGGTCGGCGAGCTCGTTATGGCCTTCGGCCGCCACAGCTCCGGCCTAAAGTTCGATGCCGTTGATCGCCGTCCGGTGCAGCTCTTCTTCCTGATCGTCGCGCCGGAGGATTCCCAGACCGAGCATCTCCAAGTCCTCAGCAAGATCTCCCGCTACCTTCACGATCCCAACTTCAAACAGGGATTATTGGCCGCCGAGAGCCCGGATGAGGTCATGTCCCTCATTGGCGGGCGGAAGCGATAGCGTATGACAACCCGGGTCCGCTGGAACATTACGCGTATCGTCCTCACGACGCTCTACCTCTTCCTCGGCTGGCTCTTGTTTGCCTGGAGCTTGTCCCTACGCACGATTGTGATCGGCGTGCTGCAGTGCTTCGTCGTTGCACTACTCACCTATCCCGTCTTCATTCAGGACGATGAAGCCGCTCGCCGATCTCAGCTTCCGCGCGTTCACATGCTGGGGATCTATCTCTTCGTGCTGGTATTCAACATGTACGTGGCCAGTTTCAAGGTGCTTTGGCAGATCCTGCGGGGGCGGATCAACCCCGGGGTTGTACACTTCCGCACACGCCTGAACAGCGACATTGCTCGCTTGGCGCTGTCGAACTCCATCACGATCACCCCCGGTACCATCACGCTGCAGTTGGACGATGATCACCTGGTTGTGCACTGGCTGGATGCCCGCACAACGCACTCCAAATACGCGGGCAAGCTCATTAAAGGAACCTACGAGAAGCTACTGAATCGCATCTGGGTATAGCTCGGGGAGGGATTCCGCGAATGGATCAGGTACTGCTCTACGCCATCTACTTTTTCTTGGGCTCGTCGGTGTTCAGCATGCTGCGTGTCGTTATTGGCCCCACCACGGCGGATCGTATGACCGCACTCAACCTGGTAGCCGCGCAGATCCTGGCGCTGCTGGTCCTGGTGGCGGTTCGGGAAGGCCGATCGAGCTATCTGGATGTTGCCTTGGTGTACGACATCTTCGGCTTCATCGGCCTCTTGGCCATGGCCCGCTACTTTCGAGGAGCGGGGACATGATCGACTGGATCGCGATTCTCTTCTTCATCCTCGGCGGCATATTCGCCGTCATGGGGAACCTCGGGGTCCTGGTCTTTCCGGATGTCTACACCCGCCTGCACGCCTCGTCGACCTGTAGCACTACATCGATCTTTTCCGTGTTCATTGCCGCCATGTTTAGCGCCGGGCTCAGCCCCATGACGGGAAAGATCCTGGTGATCACGCTGTTCTTTCTCATTACAAATCCGATCGCCTCGCACATTATCGCCCGCTACGCCTGGGAGCAGGAGATCGTGCCGTGGCGTCGTAGCTACGCAAAGCGCCGAGAGCTGGGAGGCCCCATCCATGATTGAGCTGCTGTTGCTGCTCATGCTTGTTCTGGCGCTCGGCGCGCTTCTAACACGAGACCTCATGGTGACGGTGGTGGTGATCGGCATGTTCAGCCTCGTGAGCAGCCTATTCTACTTCATGCTGAGCGCCCCGGATGTGGCGCTGACCGAGGCGGCGGTCGGCACCGGGATCGGAACGGTGGTGCTCATCTGGATCGTGCGGAAGACCGGCGACGCACGCGAAACGCGTCCGAAGCGACTGCAGCTAGTTCTCAGACATGGCTTCTCCCTCGTGGCGGCGCTTATTGCCGGCGTCTTCTTAGTGACGGCCCTTGCCGGCGAGCATCCCGGCGCAACGCCGGTGCGCGCCCATATTGTTGCCGAGGGGCCGGCCGAAACCGGGGCGGCGAACCTGGTAACATCGATCTATCTCGGCTACCGCGCCTTCGACACCTTGGGGGAGACGGTGGTGCTGCTCTTGGCGGTATCCGGGGTCATGTACCTCGTGGAGCGGCGACGATCATGAAACGCAAAACGGACATCCTGGATGTAACGGCGCGCAAGCTCGCACCGTACATGTTTCTCTTCGGTCTCTACCTGGTCAGCTTCGGTGACGTCTCCCCGGGAGGCGGCTTTCAGGGCGGAGTCGTAATCGCCTCCGGCATCATTGTACTGGCAATGGGCAGGAGCGTTGAAAGCACGGAGGCACTCTTCCCGATCCCGCGGCTCGCATTCACGGAAACGCTGGCGTTTCTGCTGTTCCTCGGCGCCGGGGCGGCGGGCATGCTCGTTGCCGGCGGCTTCCTCGCGGACTTCATGAGCGGCGGCAACGGCGACGGCGCTCCGGCCGGGGTGCGCTTCATCTTTCTGTTGAACGTGATCATCGGCGTCAAGGTAGCCGCCGGCGTGAGCCTCATCTGCCTCCAACTATTCGGAGACGCGTCATGAGTGAGGTCGTCGCAAATCTCACCGTCGGCATCGACCCGGTGTGGCTCCTCATCGGGGCAATCTTCGTAGTCGGCATCTGGGCGGTGGTGGCGCTTCCCAACATGGTGAAAAAGATCGTCGGGCTCAGTGTTGCCAACAGCGCAGTGATCATGCTCTTCATCTACTTTGCCTCGCTGTCCGGGGATACCGCCCCGATTCTCACGACGACGGAGGGCACGCCGGTCGATCCGCTCCCGCAGGCGCTCATGCTGACCGCAATCGTAATCGGGGTGTGCGTGGTCGCCTTGGCGCTCGGACTCGTACAGCGCCTCTACCGTCGGCACGGGAGCGTCGACATGCGTCGGATCGAAGAGACCGTGTGGAAGGATCATGCATAGTCCGGTACTTCTGGTCCTTCTGCCGCTTGCCGGCGCCGGCCTTGCCCTGGTCGGCAAGCTGGTCCCTCCACGACTCGCCGTCGTCAAGCAGCTTTTCGCCGTGGCGGCGGTTTTGCCTCTCGGGGGCATGACGGTCGTACTGGCACGTACCCTTCCAGAGATCCACGGCGGAGAGATACTGGAATCCACCCTCGGCGGATGGCCGGAGCCGTACGGGATCACCCTCCGGCTCGACGGGTTCGCCTGGCTGTCCTCGGCGCTGATTGTGCTCATCTCCGTCATGGTGATCATGGCGGCTTTCTCACGGTGGGCGTCTCGCGGGGGCGCCTACGGACCGGTGTTCTTCTTCTTCCTCATGACACTCATTGCCGGGATGGCAATGGTAACCTTGACCGGCGACATCTTCACCATGTTCGTGGCCTTCGAAATCGTCGCCATTGCCGCGTACGTGCTGATCGCCTTTGATCGGACGGATGAGGGGCTGCTTGCGAGTCTGAAGTACCTCATACTCAGTTCCGTCGGTATCTTGTTCTTCCTCATCGGCGTCTTCCTGGTCTATCGGGATCTGGGCACGCTCTCACTGCGGCTTATCGCCGGACATGAAGCACTCCAGAGCAGCACCATTCGCCTGGCCGTTGTCGCCATGGTCGTCGGGATCGGGGTTCGCACCGCCTTTATTCCCTTCCACACATGGCTGCCCGAGGCGCACGCCTACGCGCCCCACCCCATAAGCGCGCTGCTGTCGGGAGTCCTGATCAAAGTCTCCTTCTTTGCCATGGTACGCATTCTCCGCGTCTTCTCCGCAGCCTATCTCCAGGACCTTCTCCTCTGGATCGGCGGTACCACCGCGCTCGTCGCCGTCGTCTGGGCACTGTCGCAGCACGACGCCAAACGGCTGTTGGCCTATCACTCCATTTCCCAGATGGGCTACGTGCTCGCCGCATTCGGCGCCGTATCAACACTGTCAATGCCGGCCGCGACCTTGTACGCGGTCAACCACGCCCTCTTCAAGAGTCTGCTCTTCCTCAGCGTCGGGGCCTTCATCCGCATAAGCGGGCAGCGCTCGGTCTATCAAATGCGGGGCCTTGCCCGCACAGCCCCCCTTTTGGCGGGGGCCTTTCTTGTGGGCGCCCTCTCTATTGCCGGCATTCCACCCTTCAACGGCTACGCCGGCAAGCAGTTTGTCTCCGCCGCAGTCGCCGGCTCGCCGGTGTACGTCATGCTCTGGGCGACCGCGGTCGGCACGACCGCCTCCTTTATCAAGCTCTCGCGAGTGCTCACGCGTCCGAGCGAAGGCCCATCTCCGGAACGTGAGCGTATGGGCCCGTGGATAATTCTTCCCACGTGGATGTTGGCGCTCGCCTCGGCGGCAACGGGAGTGTGGGCTCGCCCACTCTTCGGCTTCTACGAGCGCATGCTCGCCGTCACGGCTCTTACACCGCAGACGGCATGGAACGCGCCTGAGGGCAGCGGCGCCGAGAACAGCTCTCCCGCTCCAGCGGCGGTTCCCGAGCAGCTGTTCACTGTGGACAAGCTCCTCGACGGCGCGCTTATTCTGGGCGCGGGCATATTGCTCTACCTCCTGATCTCGACCGGCCGCGGAAAGCGTGTCACCGGCCGTATTGGCAAAACGGCTCCGGATATTACGACGGTCCTGGTCATGTTCTTTCTCGGTCTGGCTGTGTTTAGTATATTCGCCGTGACTGCGTAAGCGCAGCCGGGACCACCACTGGGACCGTCACCGAAGATCGGCGCGCGCAACGGGGCGACACGGCCGACCTAAGACGCTACACTCAGAA
>CAYFQV010000123.1:3314-9556 GCA_964345195.1 uncultured Spirochaetaceae bacterium | reverse complement strand
GCGGCCGCCTTCGCCTTTTCTTCATCGGCGCTTGCATGTGACGCGGCCTTCTTCCCAGCGGCCTTTTCATCCACTGCTTTCCCCGACTTCAGCTTGTCGGCCGCGTCTTTGTCGGACGCGTCCTTCTCATTCGCTTCCTTTTTCAACGCATGATTCTGGGCAATAGCCGTAGCGTGTTTCTCAGCTTCACGCTGTTCGCCGCTCTCCGCGGCGCGTGTCTCGGCTTGCGCTGCCGCCTCCTTTTCGCCGGCCGACTTCTGCTCCGTTTGCTCGCCTTGCTGTGCCGCAGCAGCGGACTCGTTGGAAGAGGCGTCGCCGGCGGCGGCACCACCGTCGCCTGCGTCGCGGCGTGAGCCCGCCTCGCGAGCGCCCGCGTCGCGGGTTGATGCGTCCGCCGAAGCTAGCTCGCCGCGCTCGGTATCGAACCGGCCGCTGGTTAGCGATTCGCCCCCAGCACTACTTTCGCGGAAGGAACCATCCGGAGGATAGCGATCGCCCTGGCCGGTAACTCCGCGATCACGCATGTTGTTCGTGAGTGTGCTTCGCTTGAGCGGACCGCGGGTGGGCGTGTTCTTTTCCAGGGTGTCGCGGTCGAGCATGCTCCGATCTCGAACGCTTTGATCAAAGAGGTTCCGAAACCCTCGGTCACCTCCGCCGGAAGGGGCAAGCTCGCGAGAGTGGAAAGATACACGCTCCCCTGAGCTCGACGAGCTTCCGGGGGCGCTCGCAGGTAACGGAACCGCGGAATGTGGCTGCACCATGCAGTCTTGCCTCCATGCAGCTAGTCCTCCTGCGGCTTCACCGTCATCTTGCGCTGGATTGCCGCAACACGGTCCGCAGGGAGACGAGCGAGCCACACCGAAACCAGTGATACTTCGCCCGCCTGTTGAGCCAGTTCTTCCGTAACCCGCAGTGTGTCGATGAGGAGCTGGTCGTCGTATCCCTCAAGGATCTCAACCGCCTCATCCGGCGCCATGGATGTCAGGTCACGCACGTTCTGCTCAATAGCTGCTCTTTTATTCTCGAACTGCGTGACCCGCTGATTAAGTGAATTCTCGCGTTCCGCGAGCTCTTCTTCCCGCGCACCGATCTCCTGCTCCCGACGATCGAGCTCCTCTCGCAACTCTTCGAGCTCTTGACGCTCCGCGGCGATCTGTTCGAGTTGAAGCTGAATCGATTCTTCCCGCTTCGAGAGACGAGCTTCGTCCAAAACCAGGCCTTCCTCGGGAGCAGCCTCCGCCGTTTCCGGCCGAAGTCCCGCGACTTCGAGGACAGGATTAATGAGGTTGCGAGCATTGATCAAATCGAGGAAATCGAACCAGACGATCCCCCCGGCGACGAGGGCCAAGAGAAGCAAGCCGTAGAGCAGAATGCGCGGCGCGGCTCCAACTCTGCGATAGTCGGGCATGACTACATCTCCTCCTCGCGACGAAAGTGGTGGTTGGCGGAACCGATCTCATCCAAGACCCCCGTTTCCTGCCGCCTCGCCTCGGCGTAGTACTCCTGCTCGCGACGCTCTTTCAAGTTATCCAGAACCTTACGCTTCTTATAAGCTTCACGATACTCCTCGGCGAGCTCCGTGCGCGTTCGTTCTCGTTCTTCGAGCTTCCGCTGCAGCGTGCGAATGTGCCCATCGAGGTAGGCTTGGTAGGCACCCCTGGCATAGCCTTGCGACATATCGACCCGACGCCCCGCAACAACGACGACGCCGTAGGTGTTACCCAGTCCTTCTTGTGCCGAGTCGATCTGATTCTGTAGATCGAGACACTCCGCTTGGACTGACGCGAGGCGCAATTCAACCTCGTGCTCCTCATGCTTGCGAAGCGCGAGAATCCGATCGAGGGTGAAGTGAAAACGCCTCACGACTCGCCCTCCCGCTTGGGCGAGGATCTCTCAGCGCCTGACGGCGGGGCTCCGTCGATCTCGGCGAGCTCGTAGAGCTGCTGAACCGTATCCTCGAAGCTCACCTTCTCATCGATTTCCTGCTGGAGAAAGCGGTTGATCGAAGGCATCTTATCAATGGCTGCATCGATATCGTTATTCGTACCGCGAACGTAGGCCCCAACGTTGATCAGGTCTTCGCTTTCCGAATAGGTCGCAAGGTGGCGTCTGAGCGTGCGGCCGGCCGTTTGCATTTCCGGCGTCGAAACCTTGTTCGCCAGGCGTGAGATGGAACCGAGAACGTCGACGGCCGGGTAGTGGGCGCGTTGGGCCAGCCTGCGGCTCAGCACCAGGTGTCCGTCCAGAATACCACGCACCGTGTCGGAGATCGGCTCGTCCAAGTCGTCGCCCTCTACCAAGATCGAGTAGAATCCGGTGATGGTTCCCCGTTGACCGGTACCGCATCGTTCGAGCAGCTTTGGCAGCGTGGAGAATACCGATGGCGGATATCCCCGCGTCGCCGGAGGCTCTCCCGCGGCAAGACCGATCTCCCGCTGCGCTCGAGCAAAACGCGTCACGGAGTCGAAGAGCAGCATGACATTCTTACCCTGATCGCGAAAGTATTCAGCAATGGCGGTTGCGACGTAGGCGCCCCGCAGCCTTGCAAGGGGCGGCGTATCGGACGTGGAAACCACGACGATCGAGCGCGCGAGTCCCTGCGGACCGAGATCCTGCTCTATGAACTCTCGGACCTCTCGGGAGCGCTCTCCGATAAGAGCGATAACGTTTACATCCGCTTCGGTATTCCGGGCCACCATGCCGATGAGGGTCGACTTCCCGACCCCGCTGCCGGAGAAGACACCGAGGCGCTGGCCCTTGCCCACCGGTAACATGGCGTCGACGGCGCGAATGCCGGTGACCAGCTGAGACCGAATCGGCTCGCGCTCCAGAACGCCCGGAGGTGTGTTGTAGATCGAGTAGAACTCGGCCGACCCCACATCTCCCTTGCCGTCGATCGGCCGTCCCCGTGAATCCAGTACACGGCCGAGGAGCTTGTCCGATACGGGAATCGTGAGATACTCACCGGAGCCGACCACGGCGTTACCTACCTCAATACCGTCGACCTCTCCATAGGGCATCAGCCGCAGGTCCGCTCCGGAAGCACCCACGACTTCGGCCCAGACCGAGCGATTCTGCTGCGGAATCACAATACGGCACTGCTCGCCGACGAATGCCTGTGGGCCCTTTGCCTCGATCAACAGACCCTGCACCCGTCGCACGCGTCCGATCTGAGTGATCGTATCGGTTTTCTCGAGGACAGCACTGTATTTGTCAAAAACTCCCAACGGGACCCTCCCTTCCCGTCGACGGGGCCGCCCCCGGGGCTATTCCTGCCCTTTCGGCCGAGACCGGATCGGCGAAAGCTCGACTATCCGGTCTTCGATCTCCCGCAACTGCGAAGAGATTCGCGCATCGATTTGTCCGAAATCGGTTTCAATGACCGCGCCGCCGGGATCGACGGTAGAATCCTCGGCGACGGTGATGTTGCCGACGCGCTCCACCATTTCGACGATCTGCTCCGTGTGCTCGGTCGTCATCTTCAAGTCTTCGAAGCTTACCCGGATGGTTACATCCGCCTTGGACTTCAGCTTTCGGAGTGCCTGCACGACGTTGTTGACTACGACGTTTCGCTGATTCTCGGAAATCACCTTAACAACCTTCTTGGCGATCTGGAGAACCAGCTGAATGATCTGTCCTTCCGACTCCTCAATGATCTCGTTTCGTCGGTCAATGGCCCGATCGATGATGGTGTGCAAACGGCTTACCAGGCGATCGACTTCCGCCTTTCCCGACTCAAAGCCTTGCTGTCGACCTTCTTGATCGCCCCGATCGCGAGCTTCGCGCTCGACGTCGTCCGCCTTTCCTTGCGCCTCTTCAACAATACCCTGGGCTTTGGACTCGGCGTCCTCAACGATGCGCTTCGCCTCGTCTTCGGCCTCCTGCTTCGTCTGTTGGGCCTGCTCGTTTTTTTGACGCACCTCTTCGAAAGCACGCTCTTCCGCCTCTTTGACAATGCGATCAGCCTCAGCCTTCGCATCATCTATCATGCGCTGTTTCTCTTCTTCCCAATGCGCCTTGAACTGCTCGGCTTCACGGCGCAAGTCGTCCGCAGTCGGTCCGGTGTATTCCTGAACTTCCTCCGCCTCTTCGACGGCCTGGGGAATATCCGGGCCTTCCGGTCCCTCGATCGAAACTCTATTGTTGCGGTATTGCACTTCCTGAGCGCGGAATACGTTTTTCGCCACGTTTCGAACTACCCCTCATGCACAGCCGACGCCGGCCCCACGGATCGAGCGATCCGACGGTCGGCGCGACCTGAAACCTATCAAACGACCAGCTCGTCCTCGCCGGCGCGAGCCACCACGATCTCGCCCTGCTCTTCGAGCTTGCGAATAATCGATACGATCTTCTGTTGCGCCTCTTCCACATCTTTCATTCGGATCGGTCCCATGTACTCCATGTCTTCCTTGAGCAGCGTTGCCGCCCGCTTCGACATGTTGCGGTAGATCTTGTCTTGCACCTCGGTGTCCACGGACTTCAGCGCTTTGGCCAACTCGCTTGTGTCGACCTCCCGCATGACCTTCTGAATAGCCCGGTCGTCGAGCATCACAATGTCTTCGAAGACGAACATGCGCTTCTTTATCTCTTCGGCAAGTTCCGGGTCTTCCTCCTCCAGGGATTCGATAATCGATTTCTCCGTAGAGCGGTCGACCATGTTCAAGATTTCGACAATGCTTTCAACGCCGCCGGCCGCGGTGTAGTCCTCACTCGAGAGGGTTGAGAGCTTCTTCTCCAGGACGCGCTCCACCTCCCGGAGGACTTCCGGTGAGGTCCGATCCATGGTGGAAATGCGCTTAGCCACATCCGATTGGACCTCATGCGGCAGGCTTCCCAGGATGATCGAAGCCTTTTGCGGCTCCAGGTACGCAAGAATCAGAGCGATTGTCTGTGGATGCTCTTGCTGAATAAAGTTCAAGAGGTGCGTTGGATCGGTCCGCCGTATGAAGTCGAAGGGCCGCACCTGTAGACTCGAAGTAAGGCGATTGATGATATCCACCGCCTTCTGCGAACCGAGGGACTTCTCCAGGAGCTCTCGTGCGTAGTCGATGCCCCCGGTAGTAATGAAGTCCTGCGCCATCATGAGCTCTTGAAACTCCTGAAGGACACTGTCTCTATCCTCCGACTCCACGCTCTCCAGCCGAGCAATCTCGAAGGTAAGGGACTCTATTTCATCTTCCCGCAGATGCTTGAAAATCTCCGAGGAGATCTCCGAGCCGAGGGTAACCAGGAAGATCGCGGCCTTCTGGCGTCCTGAGAGCTCTTTTCGGTGAGACGAGCCTTTGCCGCCGCCACGACCTTGGCCTTGGCCCTGCTGGGCGGTTCCGCCTGCCTGTGCTGCCTTTGCCATAGGGCTACTCCTCCATGAGCCATGTGCGAATCAACTGCGCCACGTCTTCAGGATGCTCGCGCGCCATGTTCACCGCGCTCTCCTGAAGCTCCGTGCGAGCGCGCTCCTCGACGGACATCTCCACCTCTTCGCCTTCTTCTTCGGCGCTGCGAAGAGCCGCCTCGCGCATGGCTTGATGCTGTCGCGCCAACTCCTCCTCGCGGAGACGGCGGCGACGCTCGATTTCGCGGGAAATGAGCCGGAACACAATGAACGATATCAGCAATACCGCAATACCGATCAGCGAGTACAGAACGATCATCTGGATCTGCCGTCGTCGCTGGAAAACCGCGTCTTCCTCTTCGTGCTCCTCGGAGCGATCGAACTGGATGTGGCGTACGGTCACGGAGTCGTTCCGCGTTTCATCGAAGCCGACCGCATCGCGCAATAATTCTTCCGCCGTCGCCAGCTCTTCCTCCGAGACGGGAATGTATTCGCGAGCAATACTCCCGTCCGGATTTAAAACAACATCTCCATTTTCATTGTACTGCCAGCGCCACACACCGTCCAGGGCTACGCTGGCGGTCACCCGCTCAAGCTGCGGGCTTCCCTCTTCCCGAACGGTTCGGGTGTTGATCTCGTTGTTGACCCGCTCTTCGGTGTTCGAGTAGCGGCCCACTAAGCTCTCGAGATCTTGGTACGCCGGAGGTGTCTGCCCTTCCTGGCCCGGCGGGCCCTCCGGATTGAAGCCGGTCCCCTCATAGTTCTCGTTGACGGTTTCCACCGATCGCGGAATCGAGGTGATTACTTCGCGCTCGCTAAAGGGAGTCTCCGGATTGTCGGGTACCAGCTCAATGGGAAAGTGCTCGGTAGTTTCGGACGATCGATTCCCGAGGTCGAGCTTGACGTCGAT
>CAYFQV010000123.1:0-3214 GCA_964345195.1 uncultured Spirochaetaceae bacterium | reverse complement strand
ATCACCGACGCCGTCACCGGGTTCTGATCCTCCTGGAAGAGCTCGGTCTCGGGCAGTACGATGTTTACGTTCGCCGCATCGACATCGTCTAAAGCCTCAATGTGTTGCTCCAACTGTCGCTGCAGCGACCGCTGCAGATTGACGTTCCGCTCGAAGTCGGTTTGCGTCCAGCGCTCCATGTCGAAGAGCTCCCAGGGGTCGGTCTCCGCCGGAATAAGATCCTCCCGCACGAGGAGCGAACGCATCCGCCGAGCGGTGGATTCGTTCTCCATAAGGATGCGGTTATCGGATGTAATGGTATAAGCAACGTTCTCTTGATCGAGTCGCGCGGAAATCCGGTCGAGTTGAGCCGGGTCGCTAACCGGCCGCGTCAACAGGGGCTCCATACTTGGGGACGCGCTCAACGACACCAAAAGGATAATCGCCAGCACGCTCACCCCGACCACGGCGAAGAAGATGATCTTCTGGATCGGCTGCCACTGGCTCCAGAGATTGCGAATCTCCCGGCGGACCCGCTGTAACCACTCGTTCATGTCCCCTCCCAGTTTTCACAGCGCCGTACGCCGCTGCAGGACGTCGTCCGACGCTATCATTGCGGTGATTCAATCACCGCAAGTTCGTTATCTCCCGGTACGCTTGAAGAACGCGGTCCACCACGCTCTTCGTGATGCTCAACGAAAGATTCGCCTTCGCCGCCGCCACCGTTACATCGTGTGGATCGACACTGTCCGGATTGATAACCGATTGTATCGACAGATTCTCGTGCGTCTGCTGCGTCTCGTTCACGTCCTCGAGAGAGTTAAACAGCATTCGACCGAAGTCGGTCGCGGATTCCCCATTCGTCGCGCCTATGCCGCTCCCCGCGGCGCCGGAACTCTCGGCTTCGCCCAGACCCTGCGCAAGGTCGTTTCGGCCCGCGTAGTGCCGCGGGTCCGTGCGGGCGAGTTGGAACAGATGCCCACTTACGTTATGTGCGTTGAAATCGCCCATTCATTACCTCCCGATCTGAAGGGCCTGGTTGAACATCCGCTTCGCGCCGTCGATCACCGAGACATTCGCCTCATAGGATCGGGAAGCTGAAATCAGATCCGTCATCTCTTGGACCACATTCACATTCGGCATTTCGACATAGCCGGCTCGCGGTCCCGTCTTAATCGCGTCGGGGTGGGTCGGGTCATATTGGAGCTTCAGCTCCGCGTCGTAGTCCTTCTCAACCGAAACCACCCGCACACCCTCGCCGACACCGTTGTCCAAGGGCTCGGGAACGAAGGGGCCCTTCCAGTACGGGTCCTCAACACGGGGCCGGAAGACGACTCGGCTACGTCGAAACGGCCCACCTTCAGTCGTGCGGGTAGTATTTGCGTTGGCAATGTTGTCGGCAATGACATCTTGGCGCAGCCGTTGCGCCGTTAACCCGGTTGCCGCTGTGTTGATTGTCGAAAAGAGTCCCATTCTCTACCCTCACTCGATTTCAGTTGCTTGCTCCATTGAGCCCGTTGCCGCGGCGTCTTACTGAAGGACCATATTGACCCTGCTCAGCTGACTGCGCAGCGAGTTGGTTAACAAGGTGTAGCGAAGCTCAGTGTTCAGCAGGTTCATCGACTCTTGCTCAATATCCACGTTATTCCCGTTGTTCTTCGCAGTTGTTTGATGATCCAAAAAACGCGTCGGACGCACATCCCGATAGTCCAACGGCTGCTCAAACGGAATGTGCCGCTCACTCGTCAACGCTGCTGAAAAACGCGGCTCACTCGGCGACTCGAGGGCGTCTTGGAGCCGGGTCTCAAAGTTGACTTCGGTCCGCTTGAAATTCGGTGTATCCGCGTTCGCAATGTTGTTGGCAATAACGTCCTGACGCAGCAGACTTACATCCATGCTGCGGTGAAGTATGTCCAAGGTCCGCCCGAAGCTGTTATCGGAAAACATGCCTCTATTCCCCTTCTATTCCCGTCATCGTCTATCTTTTTTTTCGGCGCCGCCGCGGCACCTGATTAGAACAATTTCTTTTTCTTCCCTTCCAAATCGGTCGCGACGGCCCTCAACGGCGTCACAGGATGTATCGGCTCAGATCCTGATCCTCCACAATGTTCGATAAACGCTCGTTCACATATTCCGGAGTAATGGGAATCGTCTGCCCCTTCAGCTCGGAAGCTGTAAACGACACCTCTTCCAGAAGGTGCTCCATTATGGTGTGCAGCCGCCTGGCCCCAATGTTCTCGGTCTGGGAGTTCACGTTCGCCGCGATATCACAGATGCGTCGAATCGCATCTTCGGTGAAGTCGAGCTCCACCTGCTCAGTCTTCAACAACTCGGTGTACTGCCGAATGAGTGCGTTCTGCGGCTGGGTAAGGATGCGGTAGAACTCATCACTTCCGAGAGCTTCCAACTCGACCCGCAAGGGAAACCGCCCCTGTAACTCGGGAATGAGATCGCTGGGCTTACTCGTGTGGAAGGCGCCCGCAGCAATGAAGAGGATGTGCGAGGTATCCACTAAGCCGTGCTTCGTGTTGATCTGGCTTCCCTCAACGATGGGCAAAATGTCCCGCTGGACCCCTTCACGGCTGACGTCTACGCCGCTGCGGTTCTCTTTCGCGGCGATCTTATCGATCTCGTCTATGAAGATAATGCCCATCTCTTCCACGCGACGCCGGGCAAGCTCCGATACCCTGTCCTGATCGACAAGCTTGTCCATCTCTCCTTGTAACAAGGTCTCTCGAGCATCCTTCACGGTAGATCGTTTCTTCTTCTTCTTACCCCCGAATAAATTGCCGAGGTTCCCGAGATTGAGATCCATTTCTTCGAAGTTGCTTCCCGAGAATATCTCAATCGCCGGGAAGTTGCTCTGGTTCACCTCGATCTCGACTTCCTTGTCCTCGAGCTCATTGTTCCGCAGCTTCTCCCGAAACTTCTCACGAGTCGCCGTCTGCGAGGGGGCGCCGCCGGTCGCGCCGGTACTCACCCGACCGGATTCAGCGGCCTGATCGCTCGAAGAAGAGCCTGAGTTTGTGGGTGCGACCCCGGTCTGCCGTTGTCCTTGTCCAGCGGACTTGTCACGACTACCGGGAAGCAGCAGGTCCAAAATGGCCTCTTCGGTGCGCTTTTCGGCTTCCTCCCGGACCTCCTCTTGCAGCTCACTCTTCACCATCGAAACGGCAAAAGATGTAAGATCCCGCACCATCGATTCCACGTCTCGGCCGACATAGCCGACCTCGGT
>CAYFQV010000122.1:0-9748 GCA_964345195.1 uncultured Spirochaetaceae bacterium | reverse complement strand
GCGAGGGACCGGGGTTTCGGTGCGGCAAACGGGCATGACGAATCTCTTTCAGCCGAGGTGAATCACTTCTTTCGTCTCGGCGGATTTGTATGCGGCATCGATGATGCGCATCACCGTTATGCCCGGCTCCCAGGGCTGCCGCGATGCGGGGACCGCCGCGGATTTTCCGTCGGTCTCTCCGACCTTGCCGCCCCGCAGAGATCGCTGCCGATGTGCGCCGGCGGCTGCAACGAAATTCTGCACCTGTGCGGTGTAGATTCGCTGGTCACAGTGCTCGCGCCGAGGCGGAAACTCGGGCTTGATCTGGCTCGGATCGGGATACTCGCCGTCCTCTCCCCGTGGTCCCTGCAAGTCGATGCTCTCCCAGTACGTGGGAAAGAGTGAGGCAAACCCTGCGGTACCGTAGAGCCGCGTAGCGGCCTCGGGAGCTTCGACCCTTGGCTGCCACCAACCGGACTCGATCGTAGAGACGACGCCATTCTGCCAAGTGATCACTATGAGCCCGGTATCGTCGACTCCCGCAGCGCTGTGTTCGGTTGATATGCGAGCATACACGGAGATCGGCTCGGGATCACCAAGGAGGTAGCGTGCCGTGTCGATTGCATGAACACCCATATCCACGAGGGCCCCACCGCCCGAAAGCCGCGCGTCCGAGAACCAGCCGCTGGGACCCCACCGCTCGTGTGCCCCGTAGGAGACCGTGCGATATACCTTCCCAATGGCACCATTCCCGATTTCGTCATGGATACGAGTCGCCTCGATATCGTATCGCCACATATGACCGACGTGTAAGTACCCGCCGGTCTTCTCGGCAGCACGAACCATGCGGTGAGCCCCGGCGAGATCCGCTGCCATCGGCTTTTCGACGAGAACGGCCTTGCCGGCCTCGAGCGCGGCCACGGCATGCCTCGCATGCAGACCATTCGGAGAGGCGACGAATACCGCTTCGACCTCCGGGTCTCGGAGTACTTGATCGAGTTCGGTAACGGACTCACCGACGCCCAGCAGTCGAACCAAACGATCACCGCTTGTGCCGCTGTGACTCACGACGTATCTCAACTCGGCGTCTTTGCAGTCGACAACGCCTCGTCCGTGATAAGCAGCGATATATCCCGCCCCAATGAGGGCCACCGGCATGACGGAGGCTCTCATGGAGCCATACCTTGGGACTCCGCTTTCAACGCTTCGGCTCCAGACTCGAGCTTTCGTACTGCGGCTACGATCTCATCCATATCATCTCGTCCGCCCAGCAGTATCCTGTGGTGTACGACAACCGACCTGTTCTCGTAAATGTCGACCGCCGTAGGCACCTCAAACCGCCCGGGATCGATCGATTTCCAATGATCCTCACTCAGTTTGTAGCGCCGCTTGGTCTGCGGGCGGTAGAGCGAGCAATCGGTAAGAGGCTCGTAACACGCCTCGAATCCGATACCGAGCTCTTGGCTGAGCGCGGAGCGAAACATATCCGTTCTAATACCACCACCGCCGAAAGTGCTTTCGTCGTAGCGAAAAGCGTAGTTAAAGTAGGTACGCCGGCTCTGCGCGTCGTGGGGCGCTATGGGAGTGAGCCCCTCTATCTGAGAAAGCTGCTCGTCGAGGTACCGACCGTTTTCTTCTCGACGCTCGTTTTGCTCCGGCAGTCGCTCCAGAGCGGACACGAGCATCGCGGCCTGAAAGTCGGTGATCCGATAGTTGCCGGATTGAATCAAATCACCTTCGCTTCCGTACTGACCGCTGCCTTTATCCACCTCTGCCTGGTAACCCTCCGGCCGACGGCCGCAGTTTCGTAGAGCGTCGAGCTTCATCCAGAGCTCTTCCTCGCGAGTGACAAGAATTCCCCCCTCCCCGGCAGTCAGGGCCTTGGAAAGCTGCAGGCTGAAGCTACCAATCGTCCCGAGTGTGCCCGCCTTTTGATCACGCCACTCGCTGCCGTGCTGATGGGCTGTATCTTCCACGACGGGCAGACCGTGCTTTCCGGCGATCTGCAGTATTTCGTCCATGTTGGCCATCGCCCCATACAGATGGACGGGTATAATCGCGGCGGTGCGCTCTGTTATGGCCGCCTCCGTTGCCGCGGGGTCCATGCACCACGTATTAGGGTCGACATCGACGAGAATGGGAACCGCATTGACATCGAGAACTGCAGCGGCCGTCGCCTGCCAGGTAAGAGCCGGAACAATCACTTCGTCACCGTAGCCGACATCCAACGCCTCAAGCGCAAGCTGCAGCGTCACCGTACCGTTCGACGCGAGCAGGGCGTACGGAACCCCAAAGAAGTCCTTAAGAGCGTCTATCGCCTCGGTCTCTTTCGGGCCGCTATAGGACCACACTCCACTTTCGAGCACTTCTATCAGTCGCTGTCGGTCTCTCTCGTCCCATACAGGCCAGCTTGGCCAAGGCCGTTCTTTGACGTTGCGTAACGCAGTCCCGCCGCGAATCGCCGGTTTCATTATTTCCTCCTACTATAGTCGGGCGGCCTCTGGAAAAATATGTAAGGCCCAGGGGGCCAGCACTTTGCATGCCTCGCCGTACGTCGCTCCTACGTGCTCACCGAGCTCTTTGCTTCTGTGCTCGTCCACGGCAAAGAGCTGCTCCAAACTCTCGGAGTCAAACTGGGACCGATGCGCCGTAATCGCCTCCAGCTTTCGTCGGCGAACGTCCGTCGTCGCGATCGTCGTGTTCGGTCGGTCGGTAAGAACGAAAATGGCCGCCTGTAGCTTGAGACCGGCGGGAACGGGTTCCTCACCGACCGCCGGAAACTCGGAGAGGATGATCGCCTCCGCGGCGGCAAGTCCGCACTTACGGTGGTCCATGTGGGCCTCGTAGCTCAGCCATGGATCAACCGTAGCTACACCGTCGGGCTCCACCCTGCGAATGGTGTCGACGATCGCGTTCCGTGCTTCGTAGACGCTCCAGTCCCCGGCGTCCGGATAGTTGAGCCAGAGCACATCCGACACGCCAAGAATCTCCGCCGCGGCTTCCTGTTCCCGCCGCCTGATCGAAACCCGCTCTGCGTACGGGAGCCCCGCGTCCTTCCCTGTCAGCCCCGCGGCGTCGTCGGTGACCGAGAGGTAGAGGACCTCGATGCCGCGAGCCGTCAGGGCGGCAACCGTACCACCCCAACCGATATCCATATCGTCTGGATGCGGCTGAACGCAGAGAACTCGAGTACAGTCAAACAGGCTCGGTGTAGGCAAAAGATCGGGTTGTTTTGGCATATTCATCCCTTGAGCGCTCCTGCCGTTATGCCTTCTTGCACCTGCCTCTGAAAGAAGAAGTAGACCACGAACATCGGCGTCGCGATGATGGAAAGGGCCGCCAACTTCAGGGTGAATTGCGCTGCGTATCTTGTAGAAAAGACATAGAGACTCGTTGTCAGCGGTCTGATCCGCTGGCTTTGCACCATAACGAACGGAATCAGAAACTCGTTCCAGACATTTATTGCTGTGAAAATGATGACGGTAACCACGATCGCGGAGGAAATGGGCATCACAATAGCGCGATACACCAAAAAGGAGCTCGCGCCGTCGATGTAGGCACTTTCTTCGAGCGAGGTCGGAAGTGCATCGAAATAGTATTTCATTATGAGGATGGCGATCGGCATTCCGATACCGGCGGTCGGCAAGACCATGGCCCATATCGTGTTTAGCAAACCGATACCGCGGAACAGAACGAATAGCCCCACGAGGAAACTCTGAATCGGCAGAATCAGCCCAACGAAAAACAACCCGAAAATTGCATTTCGGTATCGGTACCGCAGGCGAGAGAAACTAAAAGCGGCGAGAGACCCGAAAAATAGTACAATGCCCGTAGACAGCACAGTCACCAGAATCGAGATACCGAAGTGCCGGGTCATTTCGGCCATTTGGTACGCATCGATGAAGTTCGAAAAATTCACTTGTTCAGGGAGTCCTAAGGGGTTCGCGATAAAATCCGGGTTGGTTCGAGTCGCCGAGAGATACATCCATACCACGGGCAACGCATAGATCACGACAATGATGACTTCCAGAAGTACGAGATAGAGTTTGCGCACCTTAATACTCCTCTATCTCGCCGACGAAGTGCTTTCTTATCATCGCGATCATCCCCATGATTATCAAAACAACGACCGTTAGAAGCACCGAAACCGCAGAGCCATACCCGATATCCTGATTCTCGAAAAACACGCGTACCAGATAGGTGGGCAACACGATGCCGGACTCCAACGGATCCCTCTGTAGGAGAATCTTGAACAGGTCGAACCCTTTAAAACCGCCGGTGGTGACGATGAGAAGAGATAGAACTAGAAGGTTGCGAATGAGAGGAATCTGAATCGAGAAGAAAATTCGCACCCTCGAGGCTCCATCCAGGATCGCCGACTCTAAGAACGTCATAGGTATCCGGATCAACCCTGCGTAAAAGATGGTCATAAAGAAGCCCGCCCAAATCCAACCGGAGACCACGGAGACGGAAAAGATCGTAAACGGAGGACCGAGCCACTGAATCGGCTCCACCCCGAACCATCCAATCACTCCGTTTACTAAACCGGATCGAAAAGCAAATGCCTGGCGCCAAAGCACTCCGGTAACGATGGACGGCAAGATGACCGGTGCGAATATGAGGCTCCGAAAGAGCATTGACCGTCGCAGGTGGGTAGCAACTCCTGCAAGTGCAAGGCCAATGCCCGCCTCGAGGACGATCGTATAGATAATGTAAAGAAAATTGTGGGCGAACGCTTTTCGTAACGTTGGGTCGCTTAAGAGACGCGTGTAGTGCTCGCTCGTACCGAACCGCTGGGGTTGAAATCGCTGCCATTCCAAACCGCTAAAAAACACCGTGAAGAGAGTCGGTACAAGAATGACCAGCAGCAGGATAAGAAGAGCCGGAAGTGGATAGAGATACGGAGCTATTCCTCGCTGCTTCACGCCGGGTGCCTCATCATATGGATGCAATAAAGTGGGCCGGTCCGTCGACGGACCGGCCGAACGACTTAGCGCAAGTGCTGAATTTTCTGCTCCGCAGCATCGAGAGCCTGCTGCGGTGTCTCCGCGTTGGCAAATACCTTGGCGATTGCCTCGTAGAGCGCGCCGGCCATCTCCAGATTGTAGCCGGTATCCGGGGGTGCTACCACCTGCGGGGTATTGTTAAGCATATCCGCGACGTCCTGAACGTACGCGCTTTCAGTGCTCCGGAGTGCTTCGGTGTGGGTCGTGATGCGCCCGATCTCGGCGAGTCGACTCTGAAACTCCTCTCTCATCATCACCCGCAAGAACTCCTGGGCCAACTCCGGGTGGTCCGTGCCGGCGTTTATCATCCAGCCGGTATTAAGCCCCATTATGCTATTCCCGGCACCTCGGCCTCCAGGAATGGGGGGAAGATTGAAGAACTGCCAGTTCTGTCCCTCCGGGTTCTGCGAGAACTGCGCCACGACTTCATCCTTGAACCACGTGCCAAGCGGGTACATTGCCGAAGAGCCGTCAAACAAACGTGCAAAACTCGGCTCGTAGCCGAGGGTATTCATGTCTTCGTTTACGTAACCCTGTTCTCCGAGCTCGTAGACAAACTCCAGCGCCTCGACAAAGCGGCTGTTGTTAAGCTGCGTTCCTTCTTCGAGGCTGAGAACGCGATCGGTAAACTCCTCACCTGCATGGCGATAAAGAAAGAGGCTACCGAAGTTGCCTGCTACCCATGCTCCCGAGTTGCCCATCAAAACGGGAGTGATATCCTCGGCGACAAGAGACTCGGAGAGCGCGAGAAATTCCTCCCAGGTGGCGGGAGCAGACAGTCCCAGCTCGTCGAATTGATTCTTGTTGTACCACATCATGATGGTGATATCTTGATTGTCCGGGATCATGTAGACATCACCGTCGACCATGGTTCCACTCCAAGCTGAGGAGTTGATGTTCGAGCGCAATTGGTCGGCGAGATCGTTCATCGCCATGGCGTACCCGTCGGCGGCCCGAGAGGCTACGCGGTCCCCACCCCATTCAAAGTAAACGTCCGGCGGAGTATCACTTTCTAAGAGTGAAGGTAGGCCGGTGAATTGGTAGTCGTCCCCTGTCGATCTGTCCCACTCTACCGTCACGCCGGGATTCTCCTCTTCAAAGGCTGCTACCACTGCGTCGTAGATTTCGACCTCTTCGGGGCCTTGAATGGCGGACGCCACTCGTAAAACCGCTCCCTGCTCTTCCGCCTCACCCGAGGCAAGCGCGAGAGGAGCGGCCAGCAAACCCACCAACATCCCCAATGCCAACGTATAAGCTAATCGCCTCATCCCTATTCCTCCTTATTGGATTATCACAATGAAAGAGTAGTGTTCAGATTTCCTCTTGTCAAGACTTATTCTAAGTTCAATAATAAGTTCCATCATGACTGAAGAATCGTTCAACCACAGTCGCGGGACACAGCCGATTTCGTATGACCACGGTCAGTTTCTGATCGGTGGCAGTCCGTTCTTCGTGATCGGCGCCGAGTATCAGTACTACCGCGACCAACAAAATGAGTGGGACCAGAAGCTCGCACGCATTAAGGCCGCCGGCACCAACACAATCACGTTCTACGTGCCCTGGCGGCATCACTTGATACAGGCGACACCACAGCAGTTCGATTTTCTCGGAATCACTGCAGAGAATCGGAACCTTCATGGGTTTATTGAAGCAATCGCCGACCATGACCTATTGGCGATTGCAAAACCCGGACCCTTCGTCCACTCTGAGCTCAATATCGGCGGTTTGCCGGACATGGCGAGCCCTACATTTAACAGCGAGATCGCCCCAGCGCTGGACCATGAAGACAGACCGGTCCTGTGGGAGTACGACGGCACCATGCTGCCGGCACCCTTTGCCGAGCCCTATCTTACGCTCTCACGGGAGTGGCTCCACGCCGTCGGTAGCGTGCTGCGCCCACAAACGTTCCCTTCCGGACCAATCATCGCCATCCAACTCAATGATGAGACCCTGTACTGCACCAGCAATAGTCCTCCGTGGGCCATCGGGTACGAGCAAAGCTCGATCGACGCCTATCTGAAGGAGACAGGCACCACCTTGGCCACCGTTCCCCGAGAGGTACCGTTCGCACCAAAAAATCGCGCGGACGAGCGGGCTCTTCTAAGCTGGGCGAAGTATCAGTGGTGGCTGCGCACCGATTCATACCGACGTTACAGGATCTTTTTGGATATCGACCTACCCCATTTCTCGAATCACGCCGGCATCACGCCGCCGATTGAGGAGAACGTTCCCAGGGAGGGCGGTAAGCCGGCCCGACTACTCGAGCAGCAGGGACACCCGGCACCCGATGGCGCAAGATACGCCGACTGGTGGTTTCAGACGAATCGAATCGAGGCGGATCGAAATGTCTACGAGTACGGTTTTATCAGCTGGCTCGGCGTGGCGGCCTATAACATCGGCGATCCCGCAACGGTTCGCACGGACGGCTCCACTATCCCCAACCAGGTTTTCAATCGGTACGTGAACACCGTGGCCCGAGGGCGCGGCCCAAACCTCGAGGAAAATTGGGGGTTTGCAAAGCTCTATCATCCCTTTTCCGCTTCCCCCTTTGTCCCTTTTTTTCAGACGCTTCTTTCCGTTGCGGCGGGCGGAACGGGCTACACGGTCTTTTGTGCCGTCCAACACAGCTACTGGGACGATAGCCTCGACAGGATGACCAAGCTCCAACACCCTACCTTTCCCTCGGATGCTCCGATCCGAAGCGACGGGAGTACGACGCCGATGTACGACACCATGACGATGCTGAACCGGTGGCTCCAGGTAGAGGGAACGAGGCTCTTGAGTGCGGATCGCTGGGAGGACCTCCGCTTTGGGATACAAGCTTCGGCATCCGCGATCATGGGTTGGACCGGCGCACGACAACAGGTAGACCCCCCGTTTTTTGCGGGGCGAGAAATCGAAGAGCTCTCATTTGCGTCACAGGAAGCGGGCTACGTCCCCACCCTCTTCGGTCTTGAAGACGTGAGCGCGACCGATTACCAACCGGACGACACTCCGGTGGTAGTTCTCGGCGGCCGGCGCATGGGCCGATCTGCATTGGCCGTACTACGCAATCACCTGGAACTAGGCGGCACGGTGATCTACGGCGGGAACTTGCCGGAGCGAGACTGGGAGGACAAACCGGTAGCGCCCCTCAAACAGCATGACCGACTCTTCATGCTTCCGGACGCGGCGGTAACCGAATCCGCTCTATTCCCTCGCTTTTTGTCGGACAACGGCATACATCCGCGCCTTCCCGTGGATCAGGGCGTGCGTTTCTTTCTCTACCAATCCGAGAGCGAGAGTTTCATATTCTTCTTTAAGTTCACTACGGAGATCGTCGCAACGACATTCGATCTTGGTGACGTCGCAATTCGCTTTACCACTCCAGGCCGCGCCGCAGGAGCGCTAGCGGTTGCCGAGGGTCGTGTCAGAAGTCTCCTCTTCAAAGGTGTAAACGAGGTTGAGGGCACGCAAGCGACCATCGCGGTCACAGTGTCAGATGGAGACGGGCTGACAATTACCGGAGACGAACTGCTCTTGTATTAAAGGGTGCCTGTTCTATCGCGACGCCACTGCTCCGCCTGAATATGTGCAAGCCCCTTGAGCACCAGATCGCGGTGCGGCGGCGCAAAAACAAGCTCGAGATTATCCATGAGATGCGGCTCCGCCCGCTTGGTTAACTCTCTTAAGATGTCTGCTTGCAGCCTCTCTTTGAGAACGTTGTAGATGCCCGACACGATCACGTAGTCCGGGTCAAGCACGTTGTCCAAGAGGTAAACTGCTTCTGCAAGGCCCTCTACAATCGCCGGGTATATCTCAATCACGGCCGGGTCGTCACCGAGCAACAGCTCCTGAAACGACTCCACGGTAAGTGTCTGCCCTATCTGCAGCTCAGCTGCGGCCTTCGTCTTATCAAAGTCCAGCAAGTCTCCCAGCGTCACCACGGTCTGCTTTGCTCGCACCGGCAGCATGTGTATTTCGCCGGCGTGCCGCCCGGCTCCGTAATGAACCTGATTGCGCATCACTATGGAGGAGCCCACCCCTTCTTCGGAGACCAGTATATAGAGCACCGCCGAACGCTCCCCGTTATCCGGCAAAAGCGTAGCAATGTCGCGTCTCGCAGAAACATGGGCGTCGGTTTCTATGATGACGCGGTCTGCACCGAGCGGGCGCAGTAGCCGCTCCAAGTGCAGCGAGCCGACTCGCTCGCTTGAGCTGCGGACGATTCGATCATCCGATGCGCGGTAGTGACCCGGGATGCCAACACCGACACTGTCTATGTCTTGCATGGATAACCCGTGGCCCGGGAGAGAGTCCCGCGCTTCCGTTACAGCTTCGCCTACAACGTCTTCGAAAGGAATGCTGTCTTGCCCCGTGACCATTCCTTGGAGAAGCATCTCGCCTGATAGATCTTGTAATGCCCATTTTACGCGTGCCGTACCGATGTCGAAAGAAAGAAAGTGAGCCGCTTCGGGGTTCAGGGAGTAGAGTAGTGGCTTGCGTCCGCCCGCGGACGGCTCTGTGCTGCTCACGCAAACGATCTTCTTTTCCAACAGCGTTTGGAGAATGTTGGCCACCGTTGCGTAACTGTAACCGGTCTCATGTTCGAGCGCTTTGCGGCTCCAGCCGGCGCTACGCGCAAATAGTCCTATGACACGGTCGAGTTTTTGGATGCGGAGGTCGCGTGTATGTTGCATCTCCATGAGATCTCAATAGTATCCCCGTCCGCTTGGTGAGCGCAAGGCGGCTTCCAACAGACCTGAGTGTGCGAGTTCCGACAA
>CAYFQV010000121.1:7195-9754 GCA_964345195.1 uncultured Spirochaetaceae bacterium | reverse complement strand
TGACTGTCGGTCCTTCATCTGTATTTCATGGCTTGCTGGAGTCCGCATGATACATCAACGCCGTCACCGCGAACAAGTCGATACCGGTCGCGGCCACGGCGTCTCTAAGCTTCACGGCCGCCCGCCACTGCTCTGTCTTGCTATACTCCTGGTTTTCCTCGTCTTCACCCCGGGGATAGCCGGGCAGGAATTTAGCGACGAAGGCCCGGTGAGCCCGGCGAGTCCGGCGAGCTCTCCGGATGACGGTGGGCAATTGGATCAAGGAGCATCGGACAGCGAGGAGAGCGGGTCTCCATTATCTCCACTGCCGCAGGAGGCTCCTGAGGAGTTGTTCGATCTCCAAATCGGCGACACCGACGCCGACCTGTTCGTACAGGGGAGCTGGGAAAGCACCGTGGCGGCGGCAACGGGCTTCGCCGTTCTTCCTGAGGCCGTCGACGGATCCCGGCTGGCGTTTCCATACACCTTCCCGGGACTCGATCCCTCTCCCTTTCTGAACACCGTGGACCTCACCCTCTCTCTCTGGCTGTACGAGAAGTTCTACCTGGAAACAACGATAATCGACGAGCTCGAGCTCGGCACGCTGATTCTCGGGTATCAGGGCCCGGAGGATGCGGTTCTCCAAGAGATTCGCGTTGGCAACGACACATTCTCCGTCGACGGCTATCCGTACCTCGAAAGCCGCAGTGGAGACGAGCCGGCTTTCGGGGCGTACCTGCGCGCCGGTACCGAGCGCTCGCGGCACGAGGCGCTGCTACAGTACCAGACCGCCGAGACCGTGACCGACCGCTATCTCGGACGCAGCCTTCTTACCGAGGAGCTCATCGACCCGGCGACGTTCATCCGCGGCAGGTTTTTCGTACTCCCGGATGCGGATGTACGCCGGGTGGATGTCTTCGTGGAAGATAGCACCGGCACGGTTGAGGCCTCCGACGGGCGACGCTACCGGCGCGCGGACCCCAACAACGAGGTTTCCGTTTCCACCTCCCGTGGGACCCTCCGCTTCGCCGAACCGGTCGCGGCTCGGGTACTTGTTAGCTATGTGAAAGACGGCACGCGGGTGGGAAGTCCCGGGCTCGGCCGCAACGCCCTTGTCGGGGTCGAAGAAGGACGACCGGCGCCGGTCGACGCCGATCCGATCGATTTCAGCTTTCGAGATCATACCTACCTCGGCATCAATCTATTGGATTTGGAGATATCCGTACCGAGCACCGCGGTCTCCGACGGCCCGGAGAGCGCGTCGGAGGTGCCGACCCTCCTTCTCTCCGATCCGGTCTCTTTCTCACCCTTTGAGGCACAAAACCGCTACCCCCTGCCGGGAGATAGCCCGGACTCCGACGACTCCGCAAGCAGTGACGAAACGCCCGCTTCAGGTGAGGACGGCACCGCGGAGTTGCGTTTTCAACGGCGGGGAATCACTGAGCGCTTCCCTCTGCCGGGCCTGATCGCAAGTCGGCGAGGCGCTACGGTCGCCGTCGGCGCTGATCCCGAGCACCCAACTGCCGGGGATCAAGCTCTTGCCCCGGCGGATCCACGCGCCGGCCTCAACCGCTATCCCTTTGCGGGAGTCTCGGCCTCGTACCGCGAGCTGTACGGCCCGGAGCCGACGGCTCCGGAGGAAAGCACCGCGTTCGTAATCTCAGCACGGACACGTACCGAGGTGTCGGAGATCCGCGTGCCCTCGCGCCTGATCCCGGGCACTCTCCGGGTGCGTCGCAACGGTCTGCCGGAGTACGGATACCGCCTCGACCCCGCAAGCGGTGCGCTATCCTTCATCACGCCTATCTCATCGCTCGACAGAGTAGAAGTGAGCTACAGAGTCGCCGCTCCGGGGGCGGATAGTGGAGATGCCCTCGCGGCCTATGGAGGCAGTTATGAGCTCCGGCCCAACCTCGACCTCATAAGCAGTTTTCAGGGTTCTGCGCCGATCCCGTGGACGGGGTATACCACCGAGCCGGGGGAGCGCCCGGGGGTGGGTACGGCTGCGGCTCGAATCTCCTGGAACACGGAAACAATCGATATCGAAAGCGATCTCGCCGCGGAACTAACGGTGCCTGACGCTACAGGCACGCTGCGGCTCGCCGGAATGAACAGGAACGTGACATCGATACCCATCGGGCCGAGCTCGATTGTGCCGGCGGCCCCTCCCGGCACCGCCATCAGTGACGACGCCATTCCGGCCACGACGGATCTCACGGCAAGCTCCCGTGGGCGGCTGTTCTACCGGGACTACTATGCAGAGACCCTGTTGGGAACGCGCACCCTTCAAGACTACACCTGGACCGTTCCGGACGCGCAGAGCTACGACTATCAAGAAGGCTCGCGGATTGGCCCCTACCTGACCGGAGCGCGACAGGACGGCTTCACGAGTCCTGTTGCGGCTCTGGACTTCGCCATTTCAGATAGCAACGACTGGGTCGGCGCACGGATTCAATTACCAAACAGCTCACGGGACCTTTCAGATGCCGCGAACATGCGTCTGCAGTGGAAACGTAGCGGGGACTTTTCAGGTGATGTCGCGGTATATCTCGTAATGGGCGCAACGGCGGAGGACACCGA
>CAYFQV010000121.1:5966-7095 GCA_964345195.1 uncultured Spirochaetaceae bacterium | reverse complement strand
CGCCGAGGTCGAGCTCACGACCGACGATAGGAAATATCTGTCCTCGACGAGAAGTGTCGACGTCGTCGTTGTCCGCACGGGCGCCGGGCCTGCCGCCGGGCGCTTGCTCGTCGCTGACATTGAGTTCCAAGGCGCCGGCGTTACGACGCACCGCACCGCCGGTGATCTGAGCGTGCGACGGCGTCGCGCGACGGATATCGGCGAAGAGGCTTCAGGCACGGAGGGCCCGGGAGGCGAGGCCCTTGCGGAGATCCGGAACCGCTTCACCACGGAGGACGCAGCTCCGGAACGCCTTCTAAATGTATCCTGGACTTCCCCCGGAAGCAGCGCTTGGACGCTCAGTGACAGGGTTCGCCCCGTTCCGGCCGGACAGTATCGCGAACTGGTGGTTTTCGTTCGTGCTCTCGATTTGTCGGACGCGGCGGACCTGACACTGAGCATTGCGGAAGAAGCGCCGTCTGTGCCGGAGGCCGCATCAGGCACCGAGGGCGCCGACGCCGGCAGTGAAGAGATCGAAACCGTTTCCACCCCGCGCTTGGAAGCGTCCATTGCTCTGCCGCCGGGCGACGGCGAATGGCTGGAGATTCGCATGAACCCGGAAACCCAAACGGTTCGCGTCAACGGCGAGGAACGAGGCTCCCTTAGCCTGACGAATTGGGAGGGCGCTACCGGGCGGCGCCCGAGAGCCCCGGGAGCAGATGCTTCGACCCCTGCCGCGGGAAACGAGATCAGGCCGGGCGTTTTCACCGTGGCACTTGACGGAGCCGACGGCGGGCAACTCCTCCTGGACGAGCTCCACTGGGACGGCGTTCGACCGCGGGCCAACCTGGTCCACCGAACAGCTCTATCGCTCCAACCGGATTGGCAGCTGAGCATTGGCGGCGTGCCGCTTATCTCGGACCTCCGGCTGAATCAGGAGCTCACCTTACGGTCCGGCAACGCCCTGAACACGGGCGGTCCATCCGATCCCGGCGGTTTCTTGGACGGCTCGGTGGTGTCGCGAACGGCGGCCGGCGCCAAACTTCCGATCGCCCGGATCGAAGCCCGGACCAGCATCGCGGCGGAGCAAGAGATTACCCGGCTGTCGGTCGGACACAGTGCGACGATTCCACACGCGGAGTTTCCGGTT
>CAYFQV010000121.1:0-5866 GCA_964345195.1 uncultured Spirochaetaceae bacterium | reverse complement strand
TACAGGACGAGTTCGACACAGCCCTCCTCGGGCCCGGGACCGGCACCGGGACCGGGACGCAAAGCCCTGCAACAACGCACCGCTCATCCGCAAGCTTTCAGCCGGCGCAGACCGACGTGGCGTCGGTGGGCTTTGCATCCCGGAGCGGAAGTGATGGGAGCCGCCGCAGTTGGAACGCTCGCGTCGGTTCCGGTGAGCTACTCGCGGTCTCTTCCCGCGCCTCGCTGCGGCTAGCCGAACAAGGGCCGGTGTCTGTGGAACTCCCCGGCGATTACGGGGGCAGCTGGTGGCAAACGCTGCTCCTGATTCAGCCCGACGCGTATGACGAGGTCGCAACGCGGACCATGGACGCTGAAATGAACATTAGATACGCGAATGAGCCGCTCGGCGGGCGTTTAGCGGCAAGCGCCGCGTGGCTCCACGAGATCGGAGCTCAGCGGGAGACGGGCCTCACCGCAGAGCTCAGCGCGCCGATCACGCTCCGACCCGCTACACCTCGCGCCATAGCCGTCACCCCCGGATACAGCCGAAGCCTTCGACTACGCGGCATCAGCGTCCAAGATTCGGGCCTGCTCCGCGATTTCGGCAACTATTGGGACAACGTCGCCGGTCAGAGCTACGTGGCTCTCAGCGTTCCCGGAGCGGAGCTCTTCGGCGACTCCCTGCGTCAACACTTCCGTGACGCCTCCCAGGCATACGAGGAAGCGCGCTACAGCGCCCGAGCCGAGGCCGAACTGGAAGGCTCGGCCGGCTTTCGGCCGATAGCCCTGCTGCTCCCGAGCGCCGCTACGGCTTCCCTGACGCGTCGTTTGGAGCGAGATGCATCCTCCCTTCAGGACTACCGTGACCTGACCGTGCGGATCGCAACAAGCGCCGTGAATCTCTTCGGACGCGTGGGTGCCCGACCGACGTTCGACTGGTATGAGACGGACGAGTATCGTATTCGAACCGCGTATATAAGAAGCCGTGAACTGAGCGCCGGACGTCCGGCTGCACACTCGAGCACTGTCTCGCTCGGGGCCGATCTCCGTCTTTTCTTTGGCCGCGCGCCGGCGGATACCGGCTTGCAAGACACTCTGTCTTTCATTCCGAAGACCGTCTATTCCTGGTCCCGCGGCCCTGCGGCTGAAACCGATAGCACTCTCGAGCAGGAGCTCGAGACCACCCTCGTATGGAGCGCCCCGAACACGCCCTCATGGGATCTATCCCTAATCGACGAGCCTGTTTCCGCCGTTCGCCACAGCGAAGCCCTGACGGGAACGGCCCGATGGAGTCTCACCGGCGCGGAATCGGAACTACGAATTGTTGCAAAGCACACAAGCGCGATACACTTCGGCGAACGCGGTACGGTTTCGGCGGGGATTCATCTCGGCGTGGCACGCGAGCCCTACGGTACCACCGAGGGAAACAGTACGACCTTCGGCTTTCAGACTAGTCTCAGCGGAACCTTGCGTTTTTAAACGCCCACAATGGCGTAGCAGTTGGATTTTATCCGCCGGCGGTTTAGACTCTGTAACTGAAGTGCTACGACTGCAGGCATGTAACCAATACGTGCACACGAAGATTTCCGCAGGGCGTACGCACGCCCAATTAAGGAGGAGTCGATGAACCTGAGAAGCCTAGCGAGCCTCTTCCTGGTGTTCGCATTGAGCGCCATACCGGCGTTTGGTCAGTCGAATGCCGATCAAGACACCGGCGACACCGCATCGCAAAGCGCGAGTGCGACAGGTGAAGACGGCGCTGAAAGCGCCGGCGGCGGTCTGGGATTCGGATTTGATCTGGGACTGGGAGTGCAAACTTTCGAGGACCCGACCACCGGAGAGCCCGAGACCTACCAACAGTTGAGTCTGCGACCCGACATCGCCGTCGGCAAGTTCGGCATTGGACTGAACGTGCAGATGCACTACCGATTCGTTGCCGGGGAAGACGGCACGGAACTCGATCTTCGCCGAGAAGACTGGGCTCCGACCGAGGAAGCGCTTGATGAAGGGGCCTTTGGCGCCGTCATGGGCCTGTATCTACCGAAGATCGCCTACGTGCGCTGGGCGCAAAAGGGTGACCCACTGTTCATTAAGTTCGGTTCGATTGAAGATTCGACCCTCGGGAACGGGTTTATTATGGGGAACTACTCCAACACCCGTTTCCTGCCGGATCGACGCATACTGGGCCTGAATGTCGATGTTGACGGCCGCCTCTTCGACTTTCCGCTCCTCGGCATAGAAACCGTTGTCGGCAACGTCTCGGCCTGGGACGTATTCGGCGCCCGGCTCTACGGCCGGCCGCTCCTTCCCATGGATATTCCGGTAATCAAGAACTTAGAAGTGGGAACAAGCTTTGTGCGCGACGGTAATCCCTTCTACCACGCCCAACGCGATCCGAGCTTCGAGCCGAGCAGGTTTGGATACAACGAAGATGAAATGGAAGAGGCAAGTGTGAGCGTGTTCGGCGTAGATTATCAGCTACCGCTCATCTCCAGTGAGGTATTCACTCTCGCAAACTTCGCGGATTTTGTTGTGCAGCAGGGAAGTAGCGGTGGCATGCTCGGATTCGGGGGCACCGCCTTCGGAATCATGCCCTACGGCGCCCAGCTTCGCATACTCGGCGAAGATTTCATTCCGGTGTATTTCGACTCGACCTATGATCTCTCGCGGGTTGAGCGCTACGACGTATACGACCACGAAGGTGACCCGCTCATCGATCGACACGTCGGCTACTTTGCATCCACCGGTTTCTCCGTTCTCGATGGGCAAATCGTCTTCACCGCGAGCATCGACGGCCCGATCGGTGAAACCGCCGGCAGCGAGCCACAGCTTAAGGCGGGGCTTACAGTCGCGGAAGGGCTCCTGCCCGGTCTTTCCGGTCAAGCTTCCTACACGAAGTCCGACATAAGCGGCTGGGATTCCTTTACATCCCTGGAAAACTCGGTGATCGACTCGCGAATTAACTACCAAACAGGCCCGGCGGTTATTTCTCTAGTATACAACCTCCGGTACGATCCCTTTGATCCGGCTCAGGAAGACCCCTGGGTGGTAACATCGGGACTCGAAACCAGTATCTCCCTATTTTAGGAGGCAGCCATGAAGAATTTACGAATCTGCCTACTGATCGCCGCCCTGGCACTCTTGGTCGTTGGGGTCGCCTCAGCACAGGACCAGGAGCCGGTGGGCATTCTCGAGTATTACGATGATGACTTCGAGATCGTCGTGCGCGACGCCGACGGCTTCGAGTACAACTTCTTTCTGGGCATGGAGCTGGTCCCTGGTGACACCGTTGAAACCTTCAACTCCACGGCCGAGATTCGGCTTGTTCCCAACGCCTCGATCATCAAGGTGGGCGCGAACACCGAATTCACCATTGACGAGCTACAGGGACGCGAAGGCGGCAGTACAAACGGCTTCTCCGTTGCCGCCGGACGTATCCGCAATGTGGCGGCGAACGTGAGCGGTGCGGATTACCGCGTGCGAACACCCTCCACGGTTGCCGGTGTTCGCGGAACCGACTTCGGCGTAGAGGTCAGCGATGAACGCGACGCCGTTGCGGTACTCGAAGGTAGCGTCGAAGTGACGAAGCTCGATACAAACGAGTCGCTTACCCTCGGCGCCAACGAGTATGCAAACGCCCTCGGCGACACCTTTGAAGCCGTTCAGTTAGCTGCCGATCAAATGCAGAACCTGTTCCAAGATCTCGACTTCCAGGAGCTGAGCCCTCAATCGGTGCCTGCCGACGAGACCTCACAAGCAGAGGGAGATGAAGAGGCCGACGCTGAGGCCGACGCTGAAGAAGAAGACCAAGTCCAGGATGTCGCGCCGGCGCAAGATGTACCGGAACAGCCGGATGCGGATCAGGCCGCCGAAGGTGACGGCGCCGGCGGCAGTGCCGGGGAGCAGACCGCCGTTCAACAGGCGGTGGCCCGCGCAGCCGAGGTACTCGGCATGGAGATCGGCTCAGTCACCCTCGAGGGACAGACCTACGCCAAACTCGTCCTCCAGCCGCAGGTCGAGCTCGGACGTCTCAAGGCCTCGCTCTACCTACCCGTCATCTATCAGCGTGATCTCTTTGACCCTGATGACTGGTACAAGCCGAAGGGTAACAATGAGTGGAACTTCGGTTTCGGCGACGAGTTCGATTGGCGGGAAGAACCGATCGAAGCGGGCCGTGATTTCATAACGGACCTGGCACTGAAGTTCCGCTCGGTCGAGTTCGGCGAGCAGCGGGACCCCTTCTACATTAAGGTCGGGAATTTGAACAATATGGTGCTCGGCCACGGCCTTTTGGTGAACAACTACGCCAACGACATCGACTTCCCGGCGATCCGCCGGATTGGGCTGAACGGCGGGGTGACTCTTGGAAGGTTCGGTCTCGAGTATCTGATAAACGACCTCTCAGAACCCGAAATCTACGGATTGCGACCGTTCATAAAACCCTTCGGCGCCGATAGCAAGATGGCACTCGGCATTACCGGCGTCATGGATGTCGACCCCTCCGGAGATCTGCCCGAGAACCCGGGTGGCGACGGCGGGTCGGCTGAAACCGCTGAGCTCTTCACAACAACGAAATCAGCCAAGCCGGTGTTGGCGCACGCGGCCGCCGACGTTGATCTGGGCATCATCGAGCGGGACGCCTTCTCGATCATCGCGTTCAGTGATATCGGCACACTCCTGCCCTACTTGCAAAACGGCGTAACCGTCGGCTCAGGGAACGGCGCGGTTGCGCTGGACAAGGGCTGGCAGACTCAGGCGGCCTGGGATTCGGAGAACGGCGAGTTCGAGACCTTGTCTTCGGCTACGGGTCTGCTCGGCTCACTTTTCGGACTGGACTATCGACTCGAGTACCGCTATTACAAGGGTTTCATTAAGCCCGGATTCTACGACAGCAACTACGACCGTAGGCGCGGAGACTACTCCGCAGAATTACTGACCTACCTATCGGATACTGATGCCCCGGAGTACGAAGAAGAAACGACGGGTATCTACGGTCAAGCCGGTATGTCGGTGTTAAACGACAAGCTCAGCTTCAACGCGGGCTACATGTGGCCGTTCTATCGCGACGCGGAGACAGGGGGGCTCACCTACGGCGACGATGACTACCTGAAACTCGAGCTCTTCCTGGCGCGTGATCTGACGCCGCTGGACATTCAGGGAAGCTTCGCCTACGAGCGGAGCTCATTCATACCGACGCTGATCAACAGCGGCGAGTTCGCCGAGGCAAGTCTCTTCGATCAGAACACCGTGCTCTCCGGCGAGTTGGTGTATCCCGTGGCCCCCATGCTGAATATCGCCGTTGTCGCAAAGACCGTCATGGCACGAAACGATGACGGTACCATTGAGTACGACGACGCCGGCGACCCCGTGATCGGGCCCTCCTTCTCCGTGGAGACGCGGCTCGGATTCTGATCGTCCGGTCCAATGGGTCCCTACCTCGCCCCTGGTCTCGAGGCCCGGGGCGCTTGAGCGGGGGCGGCGTGGGAGACTGCGCCGCCAAAGGACAGTGCGCGAACAGCCGCTCCACGGGCCTTCCGGCTTGCAGCCGGAAGGCCCGTTGTTTATCCTCATCTGACATGGACGCACCCAACACCCCCTCCCAGACTCCCGACCGCGGCACTTCGGTGCACATCCTCGCGGACCACGTTGCTCGTAAGATCGCGGCAGGTGAGGTGATAGACCGCCCGCATTCGGTGGTACGCGAGCTCATGGACAACGCCATTGACGCCGGTGCGAAAAGCATTGACGTCCATATGGAACAAGGAGGATTGCGGCGTATTGTTGTTCACGACGACGGGGTCGGAATGCACCCCGAGGATCTGGAGATCTCCTGGCACGCCCACGCGACTTCCAAAATCACCTCCGCGGAGGATCTCGATCGCGTA
>CAYFQV010000120.1:0-10322 GCA_964345195.1 uncultured Spirochaetaceae bacterium | reverse complement strand
CGCTACAGAATAGGCTCACCTGCTCATTATCCAGCTCCGCCGAAGCTGTCCGCCAGGATATTATCCGAAGGACCGCAAATAGCGCGTTGTCCGCTTCTCTGAAAGTCGGCCGCTGCTCGGTATGCTGCACATCTTCTACCATCAAGGGGTGCATTCCATAGCGGCGTCCAATCTCTTGCAACAGCATGCCGTCGTGCACACCGGTGACGTTGATCCAGCGGATGCCGCCCTCCGGTTCCGGTGGAAACTCGGGTAGTCGCTCTCCCGGTGATACATCGAGGCGATACTCCTTCACGTCTCCCCGGTGGTAGGTCATCACGTGGATCGGTGTCGGAGTGTTCGTATCGAGGACCGTGACCGACCCCGGAGGCGTTCCCCGAGAGTCATGCGCGGTTCGCCGCGCGCGGTGAGGACGTATCATGTCTTCGCCTCCTTGTGTTGCGTTGCGAACTGTGTTGCCTCGTGAACGCGGACGCCGTAAGGACTATTCGCATATTCGGCTAGTGGTATATTATCTACGTGTCGCTCAACTTTCCAGCGGCGAAGTGAGTCCGTTCGAGGCACGAAACCGGCACAGATGGAGCAGTGCAGTATGAGGCGAGTACCGGAAGCGCGTTCCGGGCGAGAGCCGGGGTCTAGAGATGGAATTGTTCGATTGATAATATGCGCAATCGCTTTGCTGGGTGTTGTGGCCATGCTCCCGACTGCGGCATACGCGCAGGAATTCTCGGAGAAAAAAGAGATTGCCGTATTCCGCCTGAACTACTACGGCGCACCACGAGATCCCGTCCCGCAGTCCCAGACGATCATCCAACTCGGAAATGTCTTGCGCTTCGAGCGTACCGTCGGCGCGGAGACGACGCAGGTGTTTCAGCAGGCCGTCGGCGCCATTGATGAGAAGATCCGCTCGGTGTTCGCTGAGATGGGCCGATTCGACGTAATAGGCATGCAAATGCGGCTGAACCATGAGAACGCCGACGCCTTTGTCGAGGCGCTGCGCGACTACCGAGCGGAGACGGTCGAGCTTCCCGAGACCGTGCTACTCGGCGAAGAAGCCTTTACGAAGGCCGACTTTAACCGCCTCGTCGGGGGATTCGTCGTCGTGATCCCATCGGTCTCATTCTACGATCTCAGCCGCGAGCAGCGGAACGACGGAGAGCTGCGCTATGAAGCCGACATAGAAACGTCCTTCACCTTCATTGACGCCGACAACTTGGAGACGGTGGAGCAGTTCTTTATCGAGACATCCGGTTACGACGCGGATCCCGAACAAGCCATGCGGGAAGCGGTCGAGGGCATTCCGGCTCAACTGACCTTCCGCGTCCGCAGCATGGACCTATTCCGGATCCGTTCCGGTATACTGGCCGTTGATGGGCGGAGCATTACCCTTGAGTTCGGCCGGAACATGGGGGTCCGCCCGGGGGACGAGTACGCAATTGTGCAACGACGCGAGGGCGTCGCGGGTCGATCGTACGACGAAGAAACCGGGCTTCTTGTCGTAGAAGAAGTTCGTCGAGATTTTTCAACGGCACGCCTGATCTACGCGGACGAGCCACCGGAAGCCGGAGATCAGCTCGAAGAGATCCCGCGCTTTGGGATCGAGACCGGCGCGTACGGTGGGGCGATAATCGGAAGTCAAGAGGGCGCCTCCTCGGGATTGCTTGGTTTCCGCGCATCCGTTGCCCGGGGATTCTTCTCCCTGCGTCCGCTTGTCGGGCTTGAGATTCCTCTACGCCAACTCGGCGGTGGCCTGTTACCCGTCAACACCTACGCCGGCGCCGAGCTGAATTGGTATCTCGGACGGTTCAAGCTTACACCGGGCGTAGCCCTCGGTGTCGGTGGCGGCATACCTCTCGGGGGCGAGAGCCGGGACGACTTTCATCTTACTCATATCGGCGGGCATGTGACCGCGGGTGCTATGTATGCCCTATCACGTGATGTGTATGCCTTCGTCGACGGCGGATACGCCGCCTGGATCGGTCTGCTGGACGAGGGAGTTCACGCGTCCGTCCGTTCCTATTTCCAGGGCTACTATGGAATTCGTGTTTCGGCGGGGATAATCTTGAAATGATAGAAGAGACATGACGATGAAGACGACGCAAACTCCTTTCATAGCGCGACTACTATTTATAGCGCTGCTAAATGTTGTGCTGGTCACGCTCGGGTGTGCCACAAATGAACCGAGCTCGGAGCCTGTAATGGGCCCGTATTTCACGGGTGTGGGAAGCGGGACTTCCCTGGGCCCGGCACTGACAGCGGCGAAGGAAGACGCCGTACGCGGGGCGGTGATTGCGGCAATCGGCCGGGATGCAGAGGCGGCGCAGCGCGACACCTTGAATGAAGTTCTCTACGGTGTCTCGAATCTGCGGCGCTATGTAGACAACGATTCCATGGAGATCCTTCGTCGGGAAAATCGCGGTAGCGTGGACGAGATGGATCTCTTGGTAGAGATCCGCATTCGTGTGGACACGAACGAAATCGAGAGCGTTCTTGCGCGTCATGACATCTCCCCAAACCCCGATCTCTCCTCTTCCTCCGAAGGAACTCCCCGTGAGGCTGCGCCCGAGCGGGGCGCCGATCCGGACGGAGAGCAGTCGGGCCGGGACCAAGACGGCGGGGACGGTGCTGCGACAGCCGTCGACATCATGACCATGATGGTTGTCGCGGATCCGGATACTGCAGTCGCTCAGGAGTATCTGACGCCGGCGGTCAATCAGGCAAACCGCTATCTGATCGAGGCCGGATACACGGTGGTCGAGCAGAGTCAGGTGCAAGAGCTCCTGAGGGATCGAGAGCTTGCGTATGAAGAGGCGACCGGTGAGCGTGCATCGGTTCTGCAATGGGTGGCTCAGAGATTGAGGGCGGACGTCTACGTCACGGTCAACGTAACGACTCACGGTGAAATCGATGGAGAAGAGTACTACGGCAACGCGACGGTCAATCTCTCCATGTACGAAACGTCGACGGCACAAATGCTGGGTAGTGTGTCCCGGCGCAGCCAACGGACGTTTAGCCGCGCCTCCCTCGACGACGCGGTGATCAACGCCGTGCAATCTACGACGTATGCCGCCATGTCGCGGGTCGAGGACCAGGTACGATCTCGCATGGCGTACAGTCTTCGCAACGGGATTCGCTACGAGGTCACCATACAGCGTTCCTTGAGTTCGCGAATGATGTCTGATTTTCGCACGGAGCTTCGAGAGGATGTCTCGGAGCTTATAACGGAATCGCAGACGGCCGAAGAGACCGTCTATACCGTGTACTATCGCGGTCGAATCGAGGAACTGGAAGATCTTATTTACGATATCTCTCGAGACGTGCCGGGCATGCAAGATCTGTATCACGTGCTGACACGCGGGCGGAATCTGGTGTTCAACAGCGGTTTGTAACGCCCGTCGACGGCACCGGTGATATTGAGCTACGTGGCGATATTGAGCTAGGTAATGAGGTAGGAAAATGTTCGACTACACAAGCAGTGAACCAAATGAGCTACAAGCGACGAAAGCAGCCGCCCGCCGCGCACTTCGCGTTGGCGCAGTGGCTCTCATCCTGTTTTTGCTCGCCGGATGTCTCGGTGTTCCCAGAGGGCGCCCACGGGACGTGGATATTGACGAGCCGATCGCCGCGCAACCCGACATCATCGACCATAAGAACTACAAGTTCGGCCGTGAGATTCCGGATTGGGTCTTCATGGAAGGCTTTGAGCTTGAACAAATGCGGGAGTATCGCGACTTCTACGTCTTCAAGTTCGAGTCTCCCCGTGCGCAGAGTCTTCAAGGTGCGCAGATGTGGGCCCGAAACTTCCAAGCAGCCTCTGAGCTCGCGCGGACCATTCGCAACCGCGTTGAGGTCAAGTTCGCGGGTTCGGCGGCGGGTGACATGGACCGTGTTGATGAATACATGGAAGAGGTTGTCGACAGCCTTTCGACCGCCGAGTTCTCCGGGTATCGCCCGGAGGCGGACTACTGGGTAAAGCTCCGTTACTACGACCCGGAGGGCGACGCTGCAGAGGAGGCGTACACGTACTATGTGCTCTACACGATTCCGCGCGAGGTTCTCGACCAGCTTGTCGTGCAATCTCTGAATGAGGCGGATGACGACGAGGTCTCGGCGGAGGAGCGCCGAGCGCGAGATCGGGTAAAGGACGCTTTTGAGAATGGCCTCTGATACGATAGCACGTGCCGGACGACACATGGTTGAGATCGGCGTGTGTGCCGTGTTGGCGATTGCCGGCGCGGCCGGCTGCGCGGGTGGTCCCGACGGGCGCGCGGTTCCGGAGTGGGTCGTGGCCGGGCCGCCCTCATCCGAGGATTACGTTTTCTTTGTAGGCAGTGGTAGCAGTGAGGAAGCCGGTGCCGCACGCGCCGAGGAACGGGCAAGGCTTACGGTGGTTGACGAGATCGTCAGGTATCTCGGTGCGCGAATTGAGGTCGAGACTACGGCGACGGTGCAGGCGAGTCTCGACTCTTTCCAGGAGCAGATCCGTCAAGACTTGCGACAGCAAAGCGAGGCGCGGGTAGCGGGGTTGCGCGTCGTGGACCGGTACGTCCAGGTGTTCGAGTCTCGGACCACCGTGTATGTTCTCGCGAGATACGACCGGAATGCACTGGAACAGGAGCGGCGGCGACTCAACTCGCTCATGGAGGAACGAACGGCCGCCGTGGAGGTGCCGGAGCGGGAGGCTCGGGACGCCGCGGAAGCGGGAAAGCTCTTCACCGCAATTGCTTCTCACGTGGAGGCCGCCGTTGCTGCCGCCGACGAACGTATTGACAACGGTGAAGTCAAGATGCAAAGCAACTTGGCGGACGCCCTGCGTTTGGCTCGGCGGATAACGATCACAGCTACACAACGGCGGATTGAGGCCTTCGTAGATTACGGTGAACCGCCACGATTTTCGGTTCGCGTCGCGGCGCAGCCGGCGGGTTCCCCGGTCCCTGATGCGCGGCTTTCGTTCTCTTTCCCGGAGCGCACAGCCGGAGGGAGAACCGTCATTCGCAGCCGTACGGTATCAACGGACGCGGATGGGCTCGCGGTCTTCACTCCCCCGCCTCCATCCTCCATCGGGAGGAACACCGTGACGGTGAGCCTCGCCGCCAGGCAGCTGCTTGAGTCCGCCGAGGTCATTGAGGATCGAAGTCCGGCGGCGCTTGCATCCCTGCGGGGCGCTCTAGGGGACGTACGTACCCAGATCGAGTACCGGGTGATCTCTCGGGCGCAGACGGTGGCGACGGGGGTAGCCGTCCTGGACCGTGATATTGCCGGGAACCCCATTGGCTCGGACGCCACGACTCGTGGCCTGGTGCAACGCCTCGGAGACAAGGGCTTTGCGGTCGAGCCTGTATCCGTGGACCAGCAGACCCTTCTGGACCAGCGTGCGTCGGATATCGTGGAAGCTCTCCGCGGGCGTGAGGGTGTCGGCGTGGAACGCGTGGTAGTGGGCCGTGCACAAATCGAAGAGTTTCAGGAAGAAGACGGGTTTCTAGTCGCCGTTTCCGGATCCGTTCAAGCTTTTGACCTGGACAGTGGCCGCCTTCTTCACGCGGTAGAAGGCTTTGCCCGTAGCCGCGCCAGTTCTTCGAGTGGCGCGGTTTCAGCGGCGTTCTCGGCTTTAGGGGCCGATCTGGCGGAGCGTCTCGCAGTAAGCCTCCCGTAGAGACAAGCAGTTCGACGAACGCTCCGGGCACTGGATGCCCCGTGCACGGGACTACGCTTCGCTATTCGAACTTCTCTCCGCGGATGCAGTCGGTGAGGTAACGGTCGCCCCCCTTGCGGCCTTCCGAGTGTTGCCATTGAACTCGCCCTTAGCGGTGTCCCGTTCATGGGGGCGTTCGTGCACACGGTTTAGGACCTATCCTCATCTTCGAAGCTTTGCGGTGCTTGACGAAAAAGCGGCCGACAGAGTAGCCTTCGAGCGTATCGCGTCTCCTTCGTCTAGCGGTTAGGACACCGGGTTTTCATCCCGGCAACAGGGGTTCGACTCCCCTAGGAGATGCTTCCCGCCGCGATCTGATTTCCGGTACGCATGCAGAAACGAGAAAGCTCCGCCGTCTTTGCACGGTGGAGCCATCTCTATTCTGGGTCGTGCTGTTGCGTATGTGCGTGCTATAAGTGCCGAATAGCGACAGCGCCGGGCGCAGCACGTGTGTGCCACCGCCGGCGGGCGCCGACGGCCTTTGTATACTTCTTATGTATTGAACCAGAAGCGGAAGCCGAAGGCTCCCTGCAGTGCAAACTCCGGAATGTTAATGCCTTCTCGGCCCGACACGAACACGAGGTTGGGTGCAAACTCCAAGAAGAGCTCGAACACCTCAACGGGGTAGGCGTTGAAGCCGACGGGCACACGTGCGCCGAGTTCGAAGGGGTCCGGTAGGGCGGCGTAGAGGCCGGGGCCGACATACAGATTAACGAAACTGAACAGGTTCTGCGTGTACAGCCACCAGTCGGCGGTTATGCCCAGGTTGAACTGATCCTGCCCGACTTGAGCGCCCACTCCCCACAGGACAGGTAGCTGCGGAGCTTTAACTGAGAGCATGGCTTGTTGGGGCAGGCCCCCGATGGGATTGATACCGAAAGATGCTCCCACTCCCCAGGTTTCCGCGCTTGCCCCAACGGCGGCGAGCACAAGAACGGCGAGTACAATCAATACGACTTTGCGCATACAAAACTCCTTGTATTGTAGAATTGCGATATGCGCGGGAGTATAGCGCATCGTCGATTCTATGTGTACGGCGACCCGAAAACTTCGCCGAGGATCCACGGCGTATAGAGTCCGGTTTGCAGTGTGCATCGACGCTTGAGGATTATCTCGGTGGCCGGTATAGTGCGAATGTCTATGCAAGAAGTAGTGCTCAACGCCAGCGACCTGGATGGATATCTCACCGAGGACGATCGCTCCCGCATTGCGGAGATGGATCGTCTCTACGGTGAAGCATCAAAGGTATGTCAGATTCTTGATAGCTCTCAGAACGAGAGTCGACTGAACACTGAGAAGCAGCGACTTATCAAGCTCTACGGAGAGATGGGCGATGTCATGCAGGAGATGACGAAGGATGAGGAGTCCATTCGTGTCTACTCCTTTGAAACGCCTCGCAGTGTTCACGGCGAGGCGTCTCGGCTGATCGCCAAGCTGCGGGATGTGCGTACACAACATCACGAGTTCATCTACTACATCCAGCGGGCCTACGAGCTGCTGTTCAATCTTGCATACGCCGGCCCCGAGGATCGGCGCAAGAACCACTTGATCGTGAAGACACCGGTGACGACGCCGGCACAGCAGTACGCGGTTCATAAGATCCCGGATGTTGATGAAGATCTGGAGAGCTCAGTCATGTGCGTCATGTTGCGCGGCGCACTACTGCCGTCCATGATCATGTCTAAGGAGATTCAAGAGTACTCTTCCACCGGGTATGTGACGCCCTTTGCTCTCTTTAGCATCAAGCGCGACGAGACTCGATCCGAGCACGACATGCGCTACATTCTGAATCTGGATCGTAGTTACTTCGACGTTGCCTCGCTCAACGGCAAAGACTTGATCTTCGCTGATCCCATGAACGCAACCGGTGGAAGTCTCGTGACTATCATCCAATACCTCTTATCTCAGGGAGTGAAGCCGCGTTCAATCAGGTTTTTCAACGTCATCTCCGCTCTCAAGGGGACGCTCCGAATAGTTCGGGCCCTCGAAGACGCAACCGTCTATACGCTCTGGATGGACCCGAGCCTTAACTCGCAAGCTTTCATACTTCCGGGCCTCGGTGACGCGGGTGATCGACTCAACGGCCGTGATGCCGACGACGTTCCTCGCGACATGATACAACTCATCGCAGACTACGGCGCAACGATATCGAATCTGTACCGTGCACAAGTCCGAGAGATTGAGCGTACCGTCCTTACCCATTCCGTCCACTAAAATGTGGAAGGCAATGCTCGCTCTTGCTCGCTTCGCATTTGCGTCCTTGCGCCTCATGATCTGCGGCTATCGATCGGCGGCATGTCCGAGGCCGCGCTCGGCTAGACGGCGCTTCCTCGCGCTTGCAGGGGCCATGGTTCTCGCGGCCTCTTCGTGCGTCACCGTCGTTTCCCAGCAGACGCTTGCCGCAGAGTATCTCAACGTTGCGAACAAGCTGTACGACGCCGGCGCGGTCCAAGAGGCATCGACCTATTATCTGAAGGCTCTCGAATTAGACGAGAGTTTGGAGAGCGCAAGCTTCAATCTTGCGCGGGCCTATATTGACCGGTCTCAGTACGATCGGGCTATCGGACTTTTGCAGGAGTTGCGCGCTGAGCGGCCGGATAGTCTCGAACTGCAAGATGCCTTGGGCTACGCCTTTCTGAAAAGTGGCAACATTGAGCGTGCACAAGAGTTGTATCAGTCTGTTCTCGAGGAGAGTCCGTACCGGGTTTCGGTTCTCTTCAACCTCGGGGTGCTCAATCGTGAGTTGGATCGTGGCCGCATTGCGCTGGACTATCTCGGGCAGGCCTACCAAGTCAGTCCGCAAGACAACGATGTAGCCTTCGTCTACGGGTCGCTGCTGGTGGATGCGGGGCGGGAAGAAGAGGCGGTGCCGATCTTTGAAGACTTTGTGTCGCGTGTCGAAGACGACGACGATCGTCTACGCGACGTCGCGTCGGTTTTCGAAGAAACCGAATACTTCAGTCGTGCCCTCAATGTGTATGAGCGACTCGCGGATGTAAATCCGGAGGACGCGGTGATTCAGTTTCGGCGGGCGCGGCTCCTGCTTGCCGTTGCAGAGGACGCCCAGGCCGGTCTGAAAGCTTTCGAGGCCGCGCTCGAGAACGGGTATAGTGACCGAGCTCGTCTCGGCATGCTTATCGATGATCCGAAGCTGGAAGCACCGGCTGAGGTCGAAGAGATGCTTCGAAGTCGAGATTTTGACCTGAACGCACTCCGTCGTGCCGCCGCCGAGGCCGAAAAGCCCGGCGATACACCTGAGACGGAACCGGCTTCGCAAGCGCCCTTTGCCGGAACACCGTATCGGCAGAATCTGACTCCGTAACAGTGGCCGTAGATCGACTGAGCCGGACGGCCTGCGTCGTAGACCGCCCGGCCGAGCGTAAGCATCGACCTTGAGTGTCAAGCTCTAAAGGCTGTTCAAAAGGCTTGAAAAAACGGTATCCGGTTCAGGACTTGCATCAATGTCAACGAGCAGGCCCTTCTTCTGGTAGAACTCTACGAGGGGCTCGGTCTGCCGCCGGTAGACCTCGAGTCTATTCTTGATAGATTCTTCCCGGTCATCCGGGCGTTGGATCAGATCCTCCCCGGTTACATCGTCTTGGCCGCTGACTTTCGGCGGGCTGAAGACGATGTGGTAGGTCCGGCCCGAGGGCTTGTGCACGCGACGCCCGCTAAGGCGCTTGATGATCTCTTCATCGCCGAGGATGAAACGGATCACTTTGTCGACGCGCGCGAAGGTTTCCAGCGCTTCCGCCTGAGGAATCGTTCTCGGGAATCCATCCAAGATGAAACCCTTCTGAGCATCGTCCTGTCCCAAGCGATCCTGTACCAGCTCGATGGTAAGCTCATCCGGTACCAACTCACCGCTGTCGAGAATCGCCTTTACTTTCTTACCCAGCTCAGTCTCGTTGTTGATGTTCTCGCGAAAGATATCTCCCGTTGAGATATGTGGGATGCCGCGCTCTTCAGCGAGTCGCGTCGCCATTGTTCCTTTGCCGGCTCCCGGAGGCCCCAGAAAAATGAGATTCATGGTAGCTCCTTTCGATTAATGTGACTCCTGATTGTAGAGGGGGCATGAAGTGTTGGTCAACGATCGTGGGTAAGAGTAAATTAGCGGTCTAGCGGCTCGTTTAAGCATTGCGCCGGTGAACGTGCGGGCCGTATCATCATGAATATATGAATCACCACAAATATAAAGGAGGGAACCGTGGACTTTTGGGATCGAATGCGGACAACGATTGATAAGGGTGTTGACAACTCCCGGGACTTTTTGAGCCGGGCTCAGGACAAAGCGAAAGACGTGAGCGAGCGCGGAGTGCTTCGTTTCGAGATCATGCAACTGCAATCGCAGGCGGAAAAACTCACCGCTAAGTTGGGCTCACGTACATATGAGGTGCTCGTCAAAGAGGGGCAGAACACAATTTCTCGCAATACCCCGGGGGTAAAGGAGCTCCTTGCCGAGATCGAAGACGTCGAGCAGCGCGCGCATACAAAAGAGGAGCAACTCGCCGCACTCGGCCGGCAGCCGCCGACACCGGAGGAGTACGAGCGCGCTCAATCATCGGAGGATGGTAGCGAAGCCGACGGCAGATAAGCCGACAGCAGATAAGCGGCGTGAAGTGCTTGACAG
>CAYFQV010000119.1:0-10460 GCA_964345195.1 uncultured Spirochaetaceae bacterium | reverse complement strand
GCTCGATCGCAAGAAAGTCCTCGAGCGTATCTTGATGTCTTTGAATCAGTAGAGTGTATTGAAGGCGGTACGCTACAGAGTAGTTCGGCGCTTGCGCCCCGATCGGGATCACCTGCGACGCCCTTGCGAAGGGCGAGTTCTTCGGTCGCTCAATCCGTCATGTACGAAGGATACGTCACCGCAACGAGGACCACGAGATGTTCGGCGTTATCTCGGTTGCGCCTGCCTCAGAAAGTCCCGCATGCCCTTCGGCGACAGCTCAAAAGGACCAACGGTATCTCCATGAGGGATGCGGTTCGTCGTGGGGCTCTCGTCGTCCGGATCGTCAGAGCGGTGATATCGGCCGCTTCGACCGTGTCGCCGCTACCATTTCGAGTTGCCGGGCGGAGTGGTGGCACTGACGATGCTGGTAAAGGAACCCAAAAAGTGTCCAGAGATGCGCAACGTGATTGTCAACCGATATCTTCGGCTTTACCCTATTCCCTTGGAGGAACCTGTATATGAGTCACGAGGCAGATAAAGTACCTAAGACGTATAACGATTTCATGTCGCGATTTCCCAATTTGGGTGAAGCGCACAATCGCCTTGGCGCTGAGCTGGACAGCTCGGGCCCACTCGATCGTCGAACACAGGAACTAATCAAGCTCGGCATATGTATAGGCGCCGGGCTTGAGTCGGCTGTGAAAAGCCACGCACGACGGTCTCTCGACGCCGGCGTAACTCCCGAGGAACTTGAACATGCGATTGTGTTGGGAATGAACTCTGTCGGGTTTCCCCGAACGGTCGCTGCGTGGAAGTGGGCGCAGGAAACAATCGCCAGACGGAGCTAATGTGTTGATCAAACTCTGTGGCTCCAATTTTCTGAACTGATGAATCCACCGTTCTGGTAGTTCGTCCCAGTCGTCGGACTCACAGGACACAGTCCTCGAGGGAGCAGAGGCGCTTCAGTTTATACGGAATGCTTGACATGGCCCGATGAATCACTCAGATTAAAGGTGCTGAAAAATGATAGGTACAACTGAAATTATCGTAATTGGGGGAGTAGTTGTTCTGCTTTTTGGTGCGAGTGCTATCCCAAAGTTTGCTAGAAGTCTCGGTCAGGCTAAGAAAGAGTTTAAAGACGGAATAGCCGAGAAAGCAGGCCGTGAGGAAAACCAAGAGGCTGATGACAGCAACCAGTCGAGCCCGGCTAAAAATGAATAACACAGCCGACACAAACTCCGTATTCACCGGCATCTCCCGCTGTTAGGAAGCTGTCGCTGAAACGGGGATGCGGTTGTAGTCCCGGCCCGGCGGTGCCAACACCGCTGCGGAACGCGTGGCGCGTGACCCGCTGCGTCGGAGAACTCTCCGGTTCAGCTGGTAGACCCCGTCAATGAGCGCGCGCTGTGAAACGCAAACACGCCGGCGGACCTGGAAGCACTGAGCTTCACATTGGAACGAAGGAGAAGCACATGAATACTCAGCAATCGTCTACCACGCAATCGTTGTCCCGGCCCTCAGGGAACTCTCACTCGCAGTGGTGGGATCGCATGATCGTGATCGTGCTCTACGGAGCGCTGTGGGGGGCGGTTGAGGCCTCCCTCGGATACGGCCTGCATTTGTTGCGTCGTGTTGTTCCCGTGCCCGGACTCACCGGGTTCATACTCTTTCCGGTGGGCCTTCTCATCATGCTCGCCGCCTTCCGGGCATCCGGGAGCCGGTTGGCCCCGCTCGGCGTCGCGATGGTCGCTGCGGCAACCAAACTCGCAAGCGTGGTACTTCCCGGTGTGACGCCGCTGTTCGTTGTGAACCCCTCTCTCGCCATCCTCGCTGAGGGAGCCGTGGTCACTGCGGGAGTTGCCCTTATGGCGCCTGCACGGGGAGCAGTAGCATTCCCGCAGGCGCTCGCCGTCTCCCTCGCGTGGCGGGCCGCATTCCTCGGGCTCGTGGTGGCACTCCCGGTGCAAAAGGGCATCCTCATGAAGGGAACCGAGGCACTGTTGTACTTTCTCGTCGTCGAGTCGGCGGTGAATGCGGTGCTGATCGGCGGCGCGTCACTCGCGGGCATGAGCGCACAGAGACTGAGTGCCGCAGCTGCTCGCCTTGCCACACCGGCCGTGGCCGCCGTGGTGGTCGTCCTTGCCGTCGGCCTGCAGGCGGTCACCGCGCTCATGTGAGACCGTACGCGGTCAGCCCAGTAGACACCGCCGCCGGTAGCCTTGATGTACAGGACCCAGATCTTCCTGATCTCGCCGCCTCCGGATTGCTGTTGATCAGAAGCAGGCTACCACTCCCAATTGTCCAATGCGCCGGCCGGTTTCATATGCGCTTCATGCCCCATCGACATCAGACGAATATCCATCGCAACTTAGATTTGGTACATCCCTTGACGGGCCGTGCCGCACCAACTACAAATCGCGCATGACGTCCTGCTCCTACTCAACGTCGATGCCGGTGCGGATACTCACTGCTACCGATCGTAGCCCGGTCGGTACTCGTCAAAACTGCAGTGGACTTGCAGCAATACACTCACTCGCTGCGACGGGACTCTGCGGCACGACGCGGATCGCCCAGTTACCCAGGCATCCAGCTGCGATCGCCGATTGCCCAAAGGGGGTGCATAGAGCAAAGCCCTGTGCGACTGAATTGGAAGAAAGTTCAATTCTTGAGACGGATTCCATCCGAGCGGTGGGATCGCACCCGGAACACGCTTGGTCGAAGTTCGCGTGAATTTCCAAGCCGACCAGCGGCAAGCCCACGCAAGGGAGACCAGTGACCTCTCTCCCTGCTCGGTAGCCATTTTAGTAGGCGGGGCAAGCTCCCGCATGGGGTTCGACAAGGCGCGGATTACGGTCGATGGCGTTCCTATGTTACAGAGGGTGTTTTCTGTTGCGCACGGGCTCTCAGAGGATGTGATGGTTGTTGGAAAAAGCGCCTCAGATTATTCCGATCTGGTGCCGGAAGCACAAGTCATTGCGGATTATGATCCTGCCTCAAGCCTATCCCCTTTTGGAAAACGGCGAAACTCACACCAGGAGGCCGTACCACGACTCGGGCCACTGGCGGGAATTGCCGCCGCTTTGGCGACCGCCCATCATGAGATGGTTGTAATTCTGGCGTGTGATCTTCCCCGGGTGCGACTTGACGTACTCAAGTTACTCGTATCTCTGGCTCCCGGGTTCGATGCGGTCGTTCCGACAATCGTGAACGATAGACCTGAGCCACTACATGCCGTGTACCGGCGGACGTGCCTCAACGCTATAATCGCCTGCCTGCAGCGTGGCGATCGCAAGGCGTCTGCGTTCTTCCGTGATATTGCGGTGCGGCAGGTGTATCCAGACGAAATGCGCGAGGTTGATCCCAAGATGGAAAGCTTCCTCAATGTAAACACTCTCCGTGACCGAGATGATCACCACACCGGTAGGATGTGTTGCTGAATCGCAACGCCTCACAGATCAAACGGACGGTGAGCATCCGCTCTCTTGCATAGCACTTCATCATCCCATTCCGGCAACACGGCCCTACCATTTTTCTCGATGTCCTCGTCGACGCTCGGCGACCGCAACCAGCGCGGTGGACTCGGCCTTCGACGCCTCTCGGTGCAAATGGCATTCCGAAAGCGTCCTCGCGGCGATCAGACCATCCTTATTACCATTTGAGAATGACCATTTGAGACTGGTTGCGGTGAGTCAGCGCCGTTGCGACACAAAGTTTCTTCCCCGGAGAATCAATGAGATTAGGTTTATTTCAGTAAAGTTTTTACTTGACCCGACGGCAACGGTCTGCTAAGATAAATTTATATTTATTTACAAACAGACAGTATCCTTATTTATATACAAAGTGTTCATATGTCAGTTGTAACGAGAGCGGGAGTTCCGTATGCCTCCTGCGGGGCGGTCTGGAATGCATCTCTGTAGGTTTTTGTAGGTTAGAGAGAAGGATGACCAAATGAGTATTGCGAAATTTATGAGTAAAAAAATTAAGAGACGTTCATTTCTAAAGGTGATGGGTGTCGCAGGTATGGGAACGTATGCGGCTTCGCAACTAAGTGGACAAGATGCCAATGGGGAAGAGGACCCCTACAATCCACGGCCGCTCGGACCATACGATGAGGGCGAGTGGATAGCGTCCGGATGTGTGGGCTGTACCACCTGGTGTCCGGTAACGGTAAATATTGTGGACGGGCGGGTGACGAAGGTGCAAGGCAATCAGCAGGCCAAGACAACCGGTGGCGCTGCCTGTGTCCGAAGTAATCTTGCTATACAGCAGCTGTACGATCCGGACCGCATTAAATATCCGATGAAGCGTACCAATCCCCGGAAGGGCCGAAATGAAGATCCCGGTTTTATTCCGGTAAGCTGGGACGAAGCGTTATCTACCATCGCAGACCGAATCATGGAACTCCGCAACAACGATGAAATACACAAACTAGCAGTGTTTCGCGGTCGGTATACGCGGATGCGCCAGGTTATTTACAACCGAGTTCCCGAGATTCTCGGCACCCCGAACAATATTTCTCACAGTTCAATTTGTGCCGAAGCTGAGAAGTTTGGCCCGTACTACACGGAAGGCTCTTGGAGTTACCAGGACTACGATCTGGCGAACTCGCGCTATGTCTTATGCTGGGGATCCGACCCAATCCATTCCAACCGTCAAGTGTCTCTGAATAACCAGATTTGGGGAGAGCTCCTCGATCGCGCGAAAGTAGCCGTTATCGATCCGAAGTTCAACTCCACCGCTGCGAAAGCCCACGAGTGGGTGCCGGTCATTCCAGGATACGACGGCGCGCTCGCTTCGGCTTTTGCCCACGTCATCCTGACGCGCGGTTTGTGGTCGAAAGAGTTTGTCGGCGATTTCACTGATGGCGAAAACAGATTCGTCGCCGGCAGTACGGTTGACCCGAACGACTTCGATGAGAAAGAGACCCATGGAGTGGTGTCTTGGTGGAATCTGGAATTGAAGGATAAGACACCGGAATGGGCGGCACCACTTGCCGGCGTTTCTGCAGAACAAATAATTCGTGTGGCCACCGAGCTCGGCGAAGCAGCACCGTACGCCACGGTGTTTATGGGCGGTGGCGCGGTCATGCAAGCACGCGGGGCGTACAACTCGATGGCGATACACGCTTTAGCCGGCCTCATTGGTAGTGTCGATCACGAAGGCGGCTCACTCGGTGGGGTGGGGACTGCTCATCAAAGCCTCCCGAGCGCTGCGCCCTTCGTGGACGAAATTGCCGAGCGAGGACGTTCGTTTCCGAAGACAGATCAAAGAGGTACGAAAGATCTTCCATCCCTGAAAAAGGGCGCTTCCGGTGGAGGGGTCGTCACTAATCGCGTTGCCGACGCGATTCTCAGCAGTGATCCGTATCAACTCAAAGTGGTACTTGCCTACTGGAACAACTACAACTACGCCTGTCCGGAAACGGATCGTTGGGATAGGGCGATGGAAATTCCGTTTCTCGTGCACATGGTCACTAACTACGCAGAAATGTCCCACTTTGCGGATATCATTCTACCTGGTACGCATCACATGTTTGAACAATGGGCGTATCTATACCAGAAAGCAGCTACGTACAATGCGTTTTGGGTATCACGGCCAATGGTTGAACCCTTTACCGACTCGAAGAATCCGGAGACCACGGTGATGTGGCTGCTTGCGGAGAAGCTCGACGAACGCGGCTTCTCCAATCTACTGGAATACTTTCGCACCATTGTGGACCCGGAGACGGGCAAGGCTCCAACCAACGCGGATGAGTTCGAATTGTACTGCGTAAAACACCGACTTCAACCGGCCTGGGATCCGGCTATGTATCAAGAAGGTGATCGGTTTGATAGTTGGGACCACCTTGTCGAAGTAGGCGTTTGGAACAACGGTCCTTACCCGTATAAGAAACGGTGGGGCGGGAATTTTTCGACGGAGACAGGCCGCTTCGAGTTTTACAGTGAAACGCTGAAAAAGGCTCTGCAGGGTCACGCTGACCGCTACAATACTACTGTTGACGATATCCTCGGAGTCAGCAACTACGTGGCGCGTGGTGAGCACGCATTCGTTCCACACTATGAAGAACCAAAGGTGATAGGTGAAGAAGGAGAGTTTCCGCTTCTTTTTATTGATTCTAAGAGTCGTCTCAATCGGGAGGGACGAGCAGCCAATACCGGCTGGTATCAGGAGTTGCGCGACGTTGATATTGGTGATGACAAGTGGGGCGACGTGATTAAAATACATCCGACAGATGCCCAACGGTATGGAGTCCGGGATGGAGATCGGGTCAGGGTCATATCTACCGTGGGTGAGATAGAGTGTACTCTACGCGAGTTCCCTGGAGTGCGCCCAGGAACTGCATCTAAGACGTACGGTCAAGGACACTGGGCATATGGTCGGGTTGCGACTGAGGATTTCGACCGGAAGAAGCCGTTAGGTGGCAACAACAATACGGCGCAGCCTGCGGACTACGACCGGTTAAGCGGCAGCAGTGCATTTTATGGTAATTTCCGCGTCCGTGTAGAGAAAGTGTAATTGACGAGATGATAAGGGAGTAATGATAATGGCTCGATATGGGATGGTTATTGACCTACATAAGTGCACCGGTTGTGGCGCGTGCGCTTTAGCATGCAAACAAGAAAACAACGTGAGAAATGGACACTATTGGTGTAACTATAACACGACCGTTTCCGGCGATTTCCCGAACGTCCGCTATACGTATACGCCGACGTTTTGCAACCACTGCGAAAACGCTCCATGCGTTGCGGTATGCCCCGTCCAACCCAAAGCCATATTCAAGAATGAAGACGGGCTGACTTTAATGGACTCCGACCGTTGCATCGGATGCCGACGATGTCAGGCGGCGTGTCCCTACGGCGTAATCTATTTTAACGATGACGAACCTCATCCGTTCTGGAAGACTCCTCGTGGCCAAGACCTCAACGAACGTGTCGGAAGTACTCACATGCCGTACTACAATCCGAACCGAGCCACCACTTGGAACGGGACCGGAGTGCGAAGACGAGGCGTGGTCGAGAAGTGTTCCTTCTGCGACCATCGACTCGTAGTAGGAAAGCTACCATTTTGCGCTGAGCGATGTCCTACAAACGCGATTAATTTTGGCGATTTGGATGATCCGAACAGCATTGTGAGCAAGCTGTTGAGAGAGTATCCGGGGGCACGACGCCTAAAGGAAGAGGCGGGAACCGAACCCAGAGTATACTATATTCGCGAGTACGATACTCCGAGGCCGAAGGCTTGACAACTGGTTCCGGCAGTGTGCGGGAGACTCGATCAGTTCTCTATGAGTGGCTCTCTGCGGCGTTTTTTGTTCCCACAGCCGAAACAGCGTCATCCGAGTTCATAGAGACTGGTGGAGATCTGCAGGCGATGCTTTTTCCGGACGCCTCGTTGGATAATTTCGATTTCATGTCAGCCGCCGCAACCACTGCGTCAGATCCGGATATCCGACTGCAAGAGCTGAAGCTGGAGTATTCCAGGCTCTTTTTGGGCCCGCCCGCGGGTATAATTCATCCTTTCGAGTCAATCTACGGTGGTGAGGATCAGCTCATGACCCAGCAGGCTCTCGATGTGGCTGCGTTTTACCGCGAACACGGAATTGAATTTGATCCCGACGGTTTCCGTGAGCCTCCAGACCATATAGCGGTAGAGCTTGAGTTTCTGGCAATGGCCTGTGCCGGGGAGATTCAAACAAGCGACTCTGCCGGCGTTGAGTGGGCTTTTATTCGCCGACATTTAGGGCAATGGGCTTCGGCGCTCGCGCATGATGTACAATCTGTCACGCAGGACCCGCTGTACCGTGGGGCGGCGTTACTCTTGGACACTGTTGTGAAATCGGTGGGAGAAAAGCATGCTTCAACCACTGATTAAGAGATTCGATATTTCAAGCCCAGCACCCCATTACAATCGATGCTTGCGCCCGCGAATGCGGGCGGACAATCCCAATACTGCGCATCTCGCCGCCTGCCGACTGTGCGCGGAGTCTTGTCCCCATGGGGCCATAACGCTTCAGAACGGCATAACCATTGATGATACCCGATGCACCTCTTGCGACCTGTGCTCGGCGGTGTGTCCGACTGCCGCAATTTCCACCACGCGCCAGAACTTGGATCGCTTAGATGCATTTTCCGACGTATCCGTGATCTCTGCCGGCTGCAAGCTGGGCTCAGACGATGGGGCAACCTGGAGTTTTCCGGTGGAAGCAGTCTGCGGACTCAGTTGGCAGTTTGTCGCTGCGGCAGCGATGCGATCCGGTAGAGAGCTGCGGCTCGATTGCCGTCATTGTGCCGGCTGCCCGAATGGTCCGGGTGTTGACCGAGTGGAGTATATACGAAAACGGGCCCGGGCTTATCTCCGATTTGTTGGTGTTGAGCGGGAAATCGTGATCGTCGGTGTGAACACCTCAGACGGTGGAGACGGGGCGGTTTCACGACGAGAGTTCTTTCGCACGTTCTTCGGTCGTGCCGGTGCGACTGCACGTTATGTTGCCGACCATTACGGACTGGCCAGACGATCGGCGCAAACGGTGCGTGAGTTGCTGTGGAATCAGGCGTTTTCAGCTTCGAATAGCGCGGATGGCACCGACTCGACATATGTGGGAACTAACCCCGTACCTTGGGCGCAGTATCGGATAAAATCCGGGTGCACCGGTTGTGGGGTTTGCGCGACAGTTTGTCCCAACGATGCGTGGCGAACCAGCACTGAGGGTGACAGCCGAACTTTAAGCCACAGAGAGAAGGACTGCCTTGATTGCGGAGCATGCATCGCCGCGTGTCCGGAAAATGTGATCTACCGCACCGAGTCGACCCCTGAGACTATGCGAGAAGAGGCGATTCACCGCGCGGTAGTTCAGGGTGCACAATGCCGACGGTGCGGCGCGTATGTCCCCCCATCATCGGACGAGTTGTGTGAGAACTGCGAGAAACAAAAATCGTTGCTGCTCCCGGAGGTGTCGTAAACGAGCCGTTCCAAGCAACGTGCCGAGGTGCTGGCTTTCCGTTTTAGACGGGAAGATTTTGAAAACTGGGAGAGAGAGGACAACATATGTTTGGACGATTTGGACCCATGGAACTTGTTCTGGTTTTTGCAATCGCGCTGATTATTTTCGGGCCGAAAAAGCTTCCGGAGATTGGCAAGGCGATAGGGAGTGCGATTCGCGACTTCAAACGCCACTCCAACAGCGTTACGCAGGATTTGGACGTCAACGAAACACAGGATACGTCAAAGCGAGACGCATCCAGCTCAGAGTCACGAAACGCAAGCGGCGCGGAAGCACGAAGCGCAAGCGGCACAGAGTCACGCGATACGTGATAGGGGTGATCCGTGCCTGAAGTTAAGATGTCGTTTGTCGGTCACCTCACCGAACTACGGAAACGAATCATTATTATCTTCGTTTCGGTTTTGCTCGGGAGTGGTGTAGCGTTCGTTTTCGCCGAGACTCTCGTTTCGTTTCTTATCGCGTTGGCGCCGGAAGCGGACATGGTTTACCTGGCACCACCAGAGTTATTCCTTGCGTACTTGAGAATCTCCCTGATTCTTGGAATCGCGGGTACAGCGCCCGTGTCACTATCGCAGATATGGTTTTTTGTTCGTCCGGCTCTGAGCCGGCCTGAGAAGTTCTTCGTCGCAACGGTTCTCTCGGGAGGAACCCTTTTTTTTGCTATAGGGGCGTTCTTTGCATTCGAAGTGATCCTTCCGTTGACGATGCAATTCTTCTTGCAGTATGCCACTACAACCATCCAACCAGTTTTTTCTTTCGGTGGATTTGTAGGTTTTGTGGTATCGGTACTGTTAGCCTTCGGTATTGCCTTCGAGCTCCCGATTGTGGTCACCGTACTGTCGCGAGCCGGCCTCGTTACGCGAGAAATGCTTACCGCGTCAAGGAAATACGTTCTGTTGGGTTTGGTGATTTTGTCCGCGACCTTGACTCCGCCGGACGTCGTCTCGCAGGTGCTGCTCGCCGGTCCGATGATGGGTCTTTACGAGCTCAGTATCCTGTTGGCTCGGATCGTCTCCCGCTCGCCAAAGAGTACAGTGTTAGCGCAGTAACACGAAAAATCGACGCGGATCCTTGGATCCTTGGCTTGACAATTTCACAAACCGAAAGAAAGATAGTAGACTCGAGAGATCATGTATAAATCGGGCAAAGGAGAGGGCTATGATTCGAAAAGGGATTAACGCGCATCCGTGGTTGTCAGCCGCTGTCATTGGAGTGCTGAGTATTGGCTTGACGGCGGCGACCGTAGCCCCGGATGTAATGCCTGGCGATGCGGAAACGGAAAACCGCCGGCTCGGTGGGGAATCCGGCGTCGACCCGAGCCATATAGACTTACGTGAGGGCTCTACAAAAATGACTGCAGAAGCCGTCGCAGAAGCCCCAATTATACTCACCGAATGGGACGGTTCGGAGCTCATGGACGCAGCGGACCTCCAGGCCGAGCTCGCAAATATCTTTCCCAGCGCCAGCTTCGAGCAGC
>CAYFQV010000118.1:3372-10515 GCA_964345195.1 uncultured Spirochaetaceae bacterium | reverse complement strand
CACTATCCGTGGCAAATGGCGACCGCTATCGCCGCACTCATTGCGGCGGTGGTCTTTCAGCTCTACATTCCGCAGTTTCTCGGCTCAGCAGTCGACAACGCCTATTCGCTGGTGGAGACGGGGGGGAGTGAGTCCGCCGCACGCCGCGCCTTGCTGGTCACGGGAGCCGTGCTGTTCGGGGCAAGCGTGCTGCGCGGCATATTCACCATGTTGCACAACTACTTGGGTGAGGCGGTTGGGCAGCGCATCGGCTACGAGCTCCGTATGGCTATCTACGACAAGATTCAACGGCTGGATTTCCGCTACCACGACCACACCCATTCCGGCGACCTCATTACCCGCGGCATGCTGGATGTCGAAGGCGTACGGCTCTTCATCAACACCGGCATCAAGCGCCTGATCTTCTTGGGGATGTTAATCGTCATCGGGGCGTACCGGCTTCTGTCGGCCGACGTCGTCCTTGGGCTACTGGCACTGAGCTTCGTTCCCTTCGTGGGGTGGCGCGCCATTGCTGCCCGGCTCACCCTTCGAGAAAGCTGGCACCGCCTGCAGGAGCGAATGTCGGATCTCACTCGGATCATGGAGGAGAACCTGCAAGGCATCCGGGTCGTACGCGCCTTCGCATCTCAAGATCACGAGATGGAGAAGTTCGAGCTGGCGAGTAACTCCGCGCGCGAGATCACGTCTCATCGGATCGGGATACGGGTGCGAAACGGCACGCTCATGACCTTCGCCTTCTATCTGTCCATGGTGCTGGTGCTGCTGGTCGGTGGCGGCAAGGTGCTGGACGGAGAGATTACCGTTGGGCGACTCACGGAGTTCCTCGCCTACATGACGGTCCTGCAAATGCCCATGCGGCAGCTCGGGCTGCTCGTCAACTCAATAGCTCGCGCCACGACCTCCGGTGAGCGTCTCTTCGCCGTGCTCGATCAAGAGCCGGACATAAAGGATAAGCCGGACGCGAAGGACCTGGAGGTGACGGAGGGTAGCTTGACGCTGGACAACGTGAGCTTCGCCTACACCCTTGGAGAAGATACGGTTCCGGTGCTCTCCAACGTGAATCTGCAAGTGGGGCGCGGGCAGACGGTTGGTATTGTCGGACCGCCGGGAGCGGGGAAGTCGACCATCGCTCATCTGGTGCCGCGGTTCTACGATGTAACCGAAGGGAGTATCCGGATCGATGGGCAGGACGTTCGTGATGTAACCCTCAAGTCATTGCGCTCGGCGGTCAGCGTCATTCAGCAGGACATCTTCCTTTTCACGGCCGGCATCGAGCACAACATTGCCTATGGGAATCCGTGGGCCGAGCGCGACAGGATCATCAGTGCCGCCGACGCCGCGCAGCTGCATACATATATCGATGCGCTCCCGAAAGGCTACGGTACGTTGGTCGGCGAGCGCGGAGTCTCCTTGTCCGGCGGCCAGCGGCAACGGCTGGTGATCGCCCGAACCTTGCTCATGAAGCCGGCGATCATGATCTTCGACGATTCCACCGCCGCCATAGATGCGGTGACCGAACAGCGCATTCTGGAACGACTTCGGGAACAGTCACGGGATGCCGCTCTCATCATCATCTCTCACCGCCTCAGCTCGCTCATGCACGCGGACGAGATTCTCTTCATCGACGAGGGCCGGGTAATGGAGCGCGGTAAGCACGCGGAGCTTCTCGCGCACGGAGGGCGCTATGCGGCCCTCTACGAGCTGCAATCCACTCAGGGCGGAGAACCGGGCGGCGACGCGGGAACGGCCGGCGCGGCCGAGAGGTCGGATTCAAGGTCGGACTCGAGCTCGGACGTGCGCCGGGCCTATGGCAACCCGAGCGATAGCGGAAGAGAGGCGTAAGCATGACAACGAAGCACAGCATCCGTGAAGAGTTCCACGACTACGGCATTCCCGAGGAAGAGCGCCCGCCGTTGGCCGTAGTCGGATCCCAAATCGGCCGCGACGAGAAACTCTTTGGTCGGGTGTTCGACCCATGGGTGCTCCGCCGCTTTCTACCCTTCGTTGCTCCTTACCGGAAGCAGTTGATTCTGGCGCTGGTGGCCGTTCTCGTCTTTACCGCGACCCAACTCACCATCCCGCTGGTGATCCGCTTCACCATCGACAACGCTCTCGTGGCGGGAGGCGCCGGCCGAAGCGCGCTCTACGTGGCGGCGGGACTGTTCGTAGGCATCGTCCTCATTCACTACATCGCGAACTACACTCAAGAGCGCCTGGCGAGCGAAGTGGGAGAGCGCCTCCTCTTCGACATGCGTCGGGCCATGTTTCGGCATTTGCAGCGGGTGTCGCTCTCCTTCATGGACAAGACGGAAGTGGGGCGGATCATGGCGCGCCTCCAGGGCGATGTAAACGCTCTTCAACAATTCTTGGAGTCATCCATCTTCGCAGTTGGAGACATCGTGTTGTTGAGCGGGATCATTTTCGTGCTGTTGGCGCTCAACGTTCAGCTCGGCTTGTTGACCCTGGCCATTGTCCCGGTGCTCTTTATCGTGCGCTTCGTCTGGCTTCCCCGTGCGCGTACCGCCTTCGTTTCGGCCCGTCGATCGAGCTCGACCACAAACGGGGCCCTCGCCGAGGGAATCAACGGGGTACGTGCGGTGCAGGCTTTGGCTCGTGAAGACATCAACTACATCCTCTTCGACGACAAGGCCGGCAGCAACCTGCAGTCGCAGCTTCGGGCAACTAAGTTCGCTCAGATCATGATCCCGATTGTCGATACGCTCACCGGTGTGGCAATGGCGATCGTCGTCATTGTAGGGGGCGGAATGGTCATTGACGGCGTTCTTGAGCTCGGTGTGATGGTGGCGTTTATCTTCTACGTGCAGCGCTTCTTCGCACCCATTCGCTCGATAACTATGCAGTACAGCATCATGCAGCGCGCCATGGCCTCCGGGCAGCGGATCTTCGAGGTCCTGGATGTCGATGTCGACGTGAAGGACAAGCCGGACGCGTTTCATCCGACGGATGTGAAGGGCAAAGTCGAGTTCGACAATGTTACCTTCGGGTACGAGCCGGACCGGCCCATTCTCAACGAGATCAGCTTCACCGCCGAGCCCGGCGAGACCCTCGCGCTCGTCGGCCCCACCGGCAGCGGGAAGACGAGCCTCACCGCGCTGGCGCATCGCTTCTACGATGTCTGGGACGGTAGTATCCGCATTGACGGCCACGATGTGCGTGATGTCACGCAGGACTCCTTGGGTGAGAACATCGCCATGGTGCTACAGGAGCCGTTCCTCTTCACCGGTACGATCCTCGAGAACATTCGTTACGACAGCGCGCACGCCTCCATGGGCGATGTGGTTGCCGCGGCGAAGGCGGTGGGCGTTCACGACGTCATTGAATCCTTACCCGAGGGATACGAGACACAGCTCGATCAGGGAGGCGGCAATCTCTCCCAGGGCCAGCAACAGTTGGTGAGCTTCGCCCGTGCCCTCGTGGCGGATGCGCCTATTCTGGTGCTCGACGAGGCAACGGCCAGCATTGACAGCTACACGGAGAAGCTCATTCAAGACGCTTTGCAGCGACTCCTGCAGGGGCGTACGGGGATCGTCATCGCGCACCGATTGTCGACGATTCGCAACGCGGACCGCATTGTGGTGCTCCAAGAGGGGCGTGTCGTCGAAACGGGCACGCATGATGAGCTGATGGAGCACGGGGGTATGTATGCGAAATTGTATGCGATGAACTACGCCTCCTTTGATGACATATGAACTATCCAGAAGCTTGTGGATTGTGCTCAGGGATTCCCCTGGGCCAAATCTCGCTTCGCATATTTTGGAATTCTTACGGTGGTGCCCTTCTGCCCCACCTGCCAGCGCACCGGCGGCGTGGGCAACTGAGCCAGCCACACCCGGCGTAGGCTGATCGGGACACTGCATCCCAGCAGCCGGAGCCGGCGCGAGAAGAACTGACGTTGCAAGCGGCGAGGAATGGCGTCGTCGACCGCTGCGGGAAGCCGCCGTGACGCGTGAACAGCGTGGCATCCTGCCTCAGGACGGCGAACCCGCCATGGGCGTCGCGCGTTATGTTCCCATGCGAACAGCCACGAGCGATGCATCTGTAAGCTCGCGTGTCGGCCACCGGCAATAGTCTCGCGCATGTGTTCCTTTTGCCGATGTCGAAGAAGTCTGTCGACATAGTTCACCGGAAAGAGCCGATTCCGCATTGTACGCGCCGCTGAGCTCGGGGTTCGCAGGTGCATGAAGAGGTTCATGCTGCGAAAATGATTCGCCCGCCGATCGCGAATCAACGCGCTGTAGTAGATAGGATGCCAGTCTGTATCGATGATAGCCGGATGATCATAGTCAGAGCGCAGGTAGTCCCAAATCTCGTCAGTGATGAGAGTTATGTCGGCAGTGTAGGCCCCCCGTTCCGGCCGCCAAATACGGTTCTTCTGCTCGTAGCGTTCTCGCTGCACATCAGTCATTTGCCCTCCACGGCGCATGACGGTGTGGTTCATGGTCAGGATCGTTTCGCCCGGTCGATCCACAACGGCGGTTATATCGCAGGGGTAATCTTGAGCTACCACGAACGATCGAAGGCCGTCGAAGCATACGTTGGAGCGCGGCTCGAGATGGTGAAGAAGGTGTACCTGCGCAGCCATGGCTTGACGGCCAAGGCGCAGCACCACGCTCTGAACGGCCATGGGACTGGTGTGATGTTGATGAGCAACATCGCGAAGGCTCGTGCCGGTAGCCAGCAGCTCCCAGATATCCCGCAACGGCAGCCGGCGTTTCGCGTAGTAGTGCAGGGATTCCGTCTGGTCGCCGAAGGTCTTTCCGCAGCGGGTGCACTGGTACCGTTGGACCGTCCCGTGCGCAATGGTTTCATACGATCCGAACCTGTGGTGCCAGGTACCGCGCGGTCTGACATGATGCGGGCACCCGGGATTAGGGCAATAGGTGGGGATAGGCATTGGGCCTCCTCGTATAGGTTTTTGAGACCATTGCAGGATGCTATCGGAGGTAGTATTCCGACGAACCCGCCATCTGTTCTCGTAATTACCTACGCCCAAAACGCCTGTGCGAATTCAAATCCACATTCTTATGGATACTTCACCAGGGCACCCTCCAGGAAGGCGAGAACATCCGCCCGCTGCTCGATCAGCTTCGCCGTCGGCTTCCCCGCGCCGTGACCCGCTCTGGTTTCAAGTCGCAACAGCGCAACGTTGCTGCCCGCGTCCGCAGCTTGAAGACGGGCGGCGAGCTTCTTGGAGTGCATCGGTACGACCCGGTCGTCGTGGTCGGCGCTCATGATCAGAATCGGCGGATACCGTCGGCCGTCCTCTACGTTATGGACCGGGGAGTAGGCGTAGAGTGCTCGGAATTGTTCCTCGCTCGCGTCCGCGTCCCCGTACTCGCTCGTCCAGTACCGGCCGGCCGTAAAGTGCTGGAAGCGAAGCATGTCCGCGACCGGAACATGGCACAAGACCGCACCGACGGCGTCGGGGCGCTGCAGCATGCTTGCGGCAACCAGGAGCCCACCGTTGCTTCCACCCTCAATAGCCAAGCGCTCCGAGCGTGTGTAGCCGCAGGCCTTCAGCTCTTCGGCTGCGGCGGCAAAGTCATCGAAAACGTTTTGCTTCTTCTCGAACATACCGGCAAGGTGCCAGTCATCTCCGTACTCACTGCCCCCGCGAAGGCACGCCACCGCAAAGACGCCGCCACGCTCCAACCACGCCGGCAGCCAGGTGAAGTACATGGGCTTGAGGGCGACGTCGAAGCCTCCATACCCGAAGAGCACCGTCGGGTTGTTCTCGTCCAACGGCGTATTCCGCCCCGCGGTCACGAATACTGGTACCCGCGTTCCGTCCGGACTCGTCGCGAAGACCTGCCGTGTCTCGTAGTCCGTCGCTTGAAAGGCCGGGATCTCCGGTTCTAACATCGGTGCGCTGACATCGTCCTCGAATCGGTACTGCAGGATTGTAGGGGGCGAGAGAAAGGAGGAATAGGAGATATAGATCGATGTGTCTACCGCCCGCGCGCCGATGCCGGCGCCGGGTGTCGAGGCGATGCCGGGAAGTGGTATCTCGCCGAGAAGGCCTCCGCTCAGGTTGAAACGTTCGACTCTGTTGTGCGCGTCTCGCATCCGGGTGACTATCAACTGCTCGCCGGCAACGACCGCGTGCTCAATGACATCGGCACTTTCGGGGACGACAGTGGTCATCTCTTCGGGCTTGTCCGGGTGTATTCGAACAATACGTCCGCGGGGCGCGTCTCGGGTGGTGAGAATGAGTATCTCCTCCTCGTCGGTCCCGACCGGCTCGTAGGATGCATCCAATTGCTCGAAGAGTGCTTTCACTTCGAGAGAGGGAAGGGCAGCGTAGTAGAGCCGATTGTAGATGAATGAATCGCCTTCTACGGTGATGATCAGGTAGCGCCCGTTGTCGCTAAGCTCGGGCCGAACGATAACTCCGCGGAGGGTCGGGTGGGTATAGACGAGCCAGTCCTCTTCCTGCGGGGTTCCAACGCGATGGTAGTATACGTGATGCACTTGTTCGCGGTTATTCGCGCCCTGGTCGGCGGCGTCGGCGGCAAAGCGGCTGTAGTAGAAGCCGTCGTCGCTCCATGCCAGGTTCGTGAACTTGATGTGCGAGAGGCGCTCCGGGTAGTCTTCGGCGCTATCCACATTTCGAACACCTACGGTGCGCCAATCTTCGCCGCTGTCGCTTAGGGCGTAGGCAAGCAAGCGCCCGTCCGCGTCGGGTTCCCACTCCATCAGCGCCGTCGTACCGTCGGGGCTCAGAGTGTTGGGGTCCAGGACAACACGTGCAGCTGGATCGGAGCCAACCTCATCCGCATTGTCTTGAACGTACAGCGCTGCTTGAGCCTGCAGGCCGTCGTTGTATGTGTAGAAAAGGCGCCGGCCCCGGCGAAGGGGCTGGTCCATCTTCGGCAAGTTCCAGACCTCGGTGAGACGGCGGCGATAGCCGTCCCGTCCCGGAAGCGCGTCGAGGATGCTCCGGGAGAGATCGTGCTGTGCCCGCGTCCACGACTTCACTGCGGGATCGTTCGGGTCCTCGAGGGGGCGGTATGGGTCCGCTACCACCGTTCGGAAGTAGATATCTTTTTCATCGAACCGTGGGGCCGGCGGGTAGCTCTCAGGGCGGAGACGGGGCTGCTGTTTCGGCATGGGTGGAGGCTA
>CAYFQV010000118.1:2002-3272 GCA_964345195.1 uncultured Spirochaetaceae bacterium | reverse complement strand
CCGAGTCGAGGCTTAGCGTTTTGCTGACACCGGAACGCCCCACAATCTTCTGGATAGTTCCCGAGCGCCGCCTGGAGGTATGCAGGCGCAGGCACTGATCGGGAGTAGACCTGAACCTACCGAGTTTCGGCCCTGGGGCTGCAGGAAGTTCTGCACGCCCCGCGCGTTCGCACGGCATCGGTGCCGTCCTCCTCTACCCCGCACGAGGCCTATCCTGAAGCACCCTGGTCCGAGGCGGATCTGATACAAACTGCTGATGCACTCCCGGCCATCGCTACGAGCGTAAAGAGTATCCGAGCCGGGACAACGAATTCGGCTCGGTTGGCGTGATCGTTTACAAACCTATCAGGAACGGTGATGGCGATGAGCATGCATCGCGGCGGCGATTGCGAATTGCCGGCGATTACGTGCCGGTGATCGGTAGGAAGAATCGAATGTCGGCGCGCTCACGGCCTCCGGGGACCTGACCGCTTGCGTAGTAGTGGAAGAAGCTGTCGGAGGCAAGGCTTTCACGTCTGTTGAGAAGGCCTGTTGAGAAGATGTGACCGTACAGGCGACTGAGCGTATCTATGGTGTTATCACCGTAATAGCGGAACGTGAGGTATGACTGCGCGGGGAGCATGATTTCCGCCCAATCGTTCGTGGACTCAACGGCCGGTTCCGCAGCGGTGGGGCGCATGCTGTAGCCGATTAGCCCGTCGAATTCGTCCTCTCGAGTGAAGCCTGCTCGTTCCTCCGATGGCATGATGCTTACCTCGAAAAAGCCGCGATGTCGTTTCTGACCTTCGAGTGCTGAAGCGACCGTGCGAAACCGTGCACGGATATTCTCGACCGGATCCGGTTCCGCGATGGGCAAACGCTCCCGAAGGCCCATAATGCGTAGCGCCGGGAGCGTGACCACGGCGCTTGGAAGGGAAAGGTGGCTCGCAAGCTGCTGGATGCGGCCTGCAGTCATTGGGCGACGTTCGTAGAAGAAGAGCTGCTTGCCTTGGCGCCGGTACCGTCCCGGTGTAGTCCCGTACTGTTTGCGGAACGCCTTCGTCATGGACTGCTGGGACTCGTAACCGTAGGCGAGGGCTAAGTCCACAATAGGCTGCCGTGTCTTTATGAGCTTGTAGGCGATTTCTGTTATACGTCTCTTTCGAATGTAGTCGAAGGCCGGCTCACCCACGGTCGCCTCGAAGATCCGCGAAAAGTAGAACTTCGAGACGCCGACCTGCCGACAGAGGCTCTCAAGATCGATGTAATCCGTGAGCCGCGATTCAATGAA
>CAYFQV010000118.1:0-1902 GCA_964345195.1 uncultured Spirochaetaceae bacterium | reverse complement strand
CTTCCGATTGCACATCCTCCGGGAAGATGACGCCGAAGTTCGCCGTCATGAAGAGCAGATCCGCGCCGAAGCCGAGGCTGACGTAGTTGGGCTGCTCGGACGCGAGCGAGCTGACAATGTAGCCCGCACGTGCACTAGCACCGAAGATCACCAAATTGAGATCCGCCTCGGTGCCGAGGTGGTAGGAGCGTTCCGTTTCGCTTCCGACGTTTCGAGCATCTCCGCTTACGAGGAGACGCAGAACCGAGACACGTTGATCGTCTGAGCCAACGTTAATAGGGCGATAGGCAACACCGACAGTTGCCGTATCGAGAATTTCAGCCCCCTCAACGTCTTCGGCCTCGCTGAACTGCAGAACCTCAGGTACGTAGATCCCGCCGGTAAGCTTGTTGAACTTCAGCATGCTGCCAACACCGACGCCGAGACGAGAAACCGGAGTGTTCCGGTTTACATCTGCGAGTACGTCGGAAAAGCTGCCGTCTTCGATTACAGTGGCGGGCGGATCCGGGTAGGTACCGGCACTCCGACTGTTGTAGCGCACATTGGCACCGAGAGCCAGCGGCCCTAGACTAAAGCCCACGCCGCCGCGCACTCCCAAATCCGAGTAGTAGATACTGTTCGGTCGGGACCCCAAGCGTTGATCGATCCCGAAGCCCCAGTTCTTCTTCACAAACTCTACCCGGCCGGAAAAGTCGAAATCGCTTACTTCCTCGGCTGCGGGCTCTTGCGGATTTGTGTCGTCGCCAATGGCGTCGGACGCGCTTTGGGCGCTCAGAGTCGGGTTCGTGGCGTACTGACCGTCCATCCCAATGAAGCCGTGGCTCCGCTTCAGAAAGCCCAACCCGGCAGGGTTGCTCCGGAGAGTATCCACGTAGTCATATACCGCGGTTACGGCGTTGCCGATGCCGGTCGATCGTGTGGACAGCTGTTGGGAAAACGCCGCCGGTGCGACAACAAGCACGAGCAGTGCTACTGTGCTTACAAGACTGTTTTTCATCTCTGCGCTCCATCCGGTTCACTCGAATCCGGTACTGCCAATTTCTTTTTCCATCATAGAGCATCTGTACAATAATCTCCAAGGGTTTCGCTTATATATGCGACGAGCTAGGCTGTTAATTTTGTTATGGAGGATAATGAATGGACATAACTCAGCTTAATAGGCCGCGACCGGAGCGCTATCGGCTCTATTTCGAGCCGGATCTTAGCTCCTTAAGCTTCTCGGGCCGCGCGACACTGCGATTTGTAGGCACCGTCCCATCGACCACTGTACACCTGGACGCTGTAGATCTGGAGGTGGATGCGTGTACGGTGCATCGTTCGAGTGCTTCGCAAGCCGCGGCATGGTGGCAGCAGGACGGTATCTTGACGGTTGACCTCGGTGAGGCGGAAGAGCCGGCGGAAGTGGAGGCGAGCAAAATACCGGCGTGGCTGGAGATCGAGATCGGTTATCACGCTGAGCTCAACGACAAGATGGTCGGCTTCTACCGGAGCCGCTACCTTGGTGCCGTCGGAGACAGCGACGAGACTGAAACGCGCTATGTCGGCATTACTCAGTTCGAAGAGCGGGACGCTAGGCGCGCCTTTCCATGCATCGACGAACCCTGGGCAAAGGCCGTGTTCGACATCGCCATCTTGGCTCAAGCCGGCCACATTGCCGTGTCGAACACCCGGGAGCTTTCCGTCGAAGAGCGTGATGACGGTGCGCGCTTGTACCGCTTCGCGCCGACCCCGCCCATGTCCACTTATCTGGTAGCCTTCGCGGTGGGGCCGTTCGACATGGTAACGGACGAGTCCTGGCGAATTCCCATTCGCGTCGTGGTATCACCGGGAAAGGCGGAGCAGGGTGTGGCGGCACTTACCTACGCTCGGCAGTCTCTCTCGTATCTGGAGGAGCTTGTCGGT
>CAYFQV010000117.1:8666-10591 GCA_964345195.1 uncultured Spirochaetaceae bacterium | reverse complement strand
AGAGTCAAGGAGCTTTGACCTTCGCCGATACGATCCCCATTCACGAAGAGCTCGGCGAGCTCGGGCGCATCTATGCGCAGCGTAGAGCGGGGGCGCTGTAGCTCAACGCGCAACTCGGTGACCCGGCCGCGCTCCACACCGAAGGTCAAACTCTCGTCGTCGAACTGCTCGGAAGTCACCGAGATGCGGTGCAAGCCCGGCAGTAGAGTAGTCTCGTCCCCGAGGCGAGCGGGCCCCACACGTGATCCGTTTAGGGTTACCTCTATGCCGTACTCCTGGAGCTCGTTTATGAGTGTTCCGTCCGGATGCAGCAAGAAGAGTCTGACCGCGCCGATATTGCGGATCAGCGGTTTGGCGGTAAGCGTGAAACGTGCCCGCGTCGCACGCTCGGGAAGTCCCTTCATGACAGGCACAATCTGTGCGAGTAGAGGGAAGCCCTCTTCTCCCGTCTCGTTAGCCACATAAACATCCGCCGTTTGCCGGAAGTCGTTGTCCTCCCGGACCGGAACCTTGACGAGAATCCGGTTGCGTGCTGGTAGCGGCAGGAAGAATATCTCTCGCCCCTCGAAGCTCCTATCTCCGTTGCCCGCGGTTCCGGCCTCGGCGGCGTTACCGTCAACGTCGTCCAACGAAACAGTTGGAGCAGCGTAGAGATACAGCGCTAAGCCCCCGCCGATCTCCCGTGCGACCGGCGGAATCGTTACCTCCAGTTGAATTCCCTCCACAAAACGAAGGGACGAACCAAGGCCTACAGCTACCACGTCTTCGGAGCGTAACGTGACCGGCTCCGGTGTTGCTTCGCCTTCCTCGAGAACAAGGACATTCACCAGCGAACCACGAATTGTCTCGGCGTCGACACTCCCCACAGGCGCGGTGGCAAGCCCAAGGAGAATGAGGGGGAGCATATAAATAGCGCGGTATTGAAAGCGTCGGTTATTCTGTGGAATGGTCATCCCTCCAGCCCCGGTAGATAGCGAACGGGATCCCGAGACTCGCCGTTAAGGCGTATCTCAAAATGAAGATGGGGCCCGGTCGACAGACCTGTATTTCCGATACGTCCCAACAGCATACCGGATGATATTCGCTGATTCAACTCTACATTCACGCCATTTAAGTGCCCGTAGAATGTTTCGTAGCCGTTCTCGTGCCGGAGCCGTACAAAGCGGCCGTAAATTTCGTGTACTCCGACTGCGACTACCTCACCGCCGCGCGCCGCCAGAACCTCGGTTCCCGTGGGTCCGGTGAAATCCGCACCGGAGTGGAAGCTCGGCTTTCCGGTGAATGGGCTGCGCCGGTAGCCATAGTGAGAACTGATCTCGGTATTGCGGACCGGTCGACGAAACAGAATGCCAAGATAGGAGAGCCGCTCGATTCGGTCGAAGTCCCTACCCGGCAAAAAATAGAAGCGTTCGGTGGCGTCCGAGCGGTTTACGGTGATTGGCGGAGTTCCGGAGAGCTCTTCCGCGCGGCGCTCAGCTATGACTACTTCCGTATCACTTTCCGGATTCAGCGGTACGAAAAGTCCGGGAATACTGGGAATGAGAAGCTCATCCGGGACGGGGCTTTCGCGGCTGAGACGATTGAGGGAAGCAACGGCGCTGTACGGTAAACCGAACCGTGCGGCGATCCCTATTACGTTGGCCGTCCCCTCCGGCTTGTACCGGTAGATGACAAGGGATGAGGCATCTCCCCCCTGTTGGTAGTACTCCTCTATGGCGGCTTGCTGCTGTTTGAAGATGGGATCGCTGTGCCGAGCCGTTTCGATCCGAGGATAGGTCCATGCCGACGGCACCGCCGCCAGGGCCGTCCACAGAACCGCCGTCCACATGCCCAATTTAAGGACCTTCTTTGTGCCGCCTTCGCGCACGCTGCCTCCCTTCTGAAGCTATTATCGAACCAATATGAGCATTGTGTGAGTCTCGGCG
>CAYFQV010000117.1:0-8566 GCA_964345195.1 uncultured Spirochaetaceae bacterium | reverse complement strand
GCCTCCCTTCTGAAGCTATTATCGAACCAATATGAGCATTGTGTGAGTCTCGGCGGGCACTCAGCTGCCAATGTCGGCGGCAAGACGGGCGGGTAGTAGCGAGTCGGGGATCTCGCGGCCGAAAACCCGTCCTGGCTCTCGCGGTGTGCCGTGAAAGTCGGACCCCCCCGATTGTTCGAGCCCAAGCCGCTCGGCAACACCGGCGAGCTTGTGCATGGTACGTCGGAACGCCCCCGGGAAGAGCACTTCCATACCGGTGAGCCCCTGATCTCGCCACTCACGCAATTGTGCTTCGAGACGGCTCCAGGAGAGATGAAGCGTGGTCGGATGGGCTATGACCGAGATACCTCCCGCCGCGGATATGGCGTGGAGACAGCGCGCCACACTGGGGGCGTTCCTCCCCGCAAAGGTCTGTGCAGTCGGTCCGAGGTACTGCGTGAAGGCCTCCTGTACGGTATCCACCCTATGGGCCTTGATAAGCTCATGGGCGAAATGCAGACGGCCCGCCCCGGCAAGGCCTCCGGGCATGCCGGCGGCATCGATCTGTACCCCGGCGTCGCGAAGACGTTGAATCAGGAGCATGTTGCGGTTCAGACGCTCGTGCCGAGCTTGTTCAATGAGCTCCCGCAGGCTCGTACAATCCGGATCTATCCCTAAGCCGACAATATGGCAGGTACCAAAGTGTGGATACGCCGCCTCTAGCTCCACTCCGGGAATGAAGCGCAGTGCTTCAGAGCCTGCAGATACGCCGGCTTCCGCTGCGACCGCCGCCTCCGCGCAGCCGGCGGTGGTGTCGTGATCGGTGAGTGCCAAGACGGATAGCCCCGCCGCTTGTGCACGGTACACAAGTGTCGAGGGATCGAGAGCGCCGTCGGACGCGGTGGAGTGGGTGTGAAGGTCTATCATGCCTGCCGCCCTCGCGGATAAGGTGTTCGTTATCTTGATTTTATAGGGGGTGTTGGTTAGAGTCTATGCGGGAGAATACACGGTGCCCAAAGCAATGCAGTATAAGAACAACTCGGTGATCTACTTCAAGGGTGACGCCGGGGACCGAGTATATATCCTCAAATCGGGGCGCGTGAGTCTTACGTCCACCGACGTCGAGACCGGTGACGAGATACACGACTACATTCAGACCGGCGAGTTCTTCGGTGTGAAGTCGGCTCTCGGCAGGTATCCTCGGGAGGAAAACGCCGTTGTGCTTTCGGATGCCCATGTCGTGATCTTCTCGGTGCCGGAATTCGAGGAGCTTGCCAGTAGGAACACCCGCATCATTATGAAAATGCTCAAGGTGTTCTCCAACCAGCTGCGCCGATTTCACGCGAAGGTGCGAAATCTTCTTGCCGAAGACGAGCAGATAGATGCCGAGGCGGGACTCTTCCAGATCGGCGAGTACTACATGAAGAAAAAGCACTACGCATACGCCTTGCATGCCTTCAACAAGTACCAGCACCACTATCCCAACGGCCAGTTTAGTGATAAGGCCAAGGAATACGCCGAGACCGCCGAGGTCTACGCCCAGAAGTACGGCCAAGGAAAAGGCCCCGCGGTTGCCGGGCTGGAATCATCGTCTGAAACAAAGACGGCGAAAAAGCCCGGCAAGGGCCGCGAGCTTTCAGAGGTCGCGAAGAAGTATTACGATGCGGTCAGCGTGTATAGCCGTCAGGAGTACGAAAAAGCGCTCGGAATGTTCCACGAGATTGCTAAGACATCCAGCGAGCAAGAATACACCGTCAAGGCCTTCTTCGAAATGGGGAGATGCCTGTACGGACTCGAGCGCTACGACAAAACCATTAAGCATTTTACCGGGATGATCCAGAAGTACCCGAAGTTGGCTGAATTGCCGGATGCGCTGTTTTATATTGGACAGAGCTACCAGAAAAAGGACGATGAAGCCCGCGCACGCAGCTTCTACAACAAGATCCTCTCGATGGACGAAGTCGAAGAGGGACTTAAGCGAAAGGTCAACAAAGCGTTGCGATCGCTTGAGGGCTAAGCATGGAACTGAGCGGACAGGCTTTCGAACGTTTTGCCGTCACCTTTCAGAAAGGTGACATCATTTTTTTGGAGTACGAACCCGGTGAATCTTTCTACCTCATTCAACAGGGCCGCGTGCAGATCACCAAAATCCTCGGCGACATTGAGAAAACAATAGATATTCTCCATCCCGGCGAGATCTTTGGGGAGATGGCCATCCTCGAGGAAGCCCCACGTTCCGGCAGCGCCATTGCCATCGATCCCGTCAAAGCCCTCGAGTTCAACCGTGCCAATTTCGAGATTCTTCTCACCGGTCAGCCCCAGATTGCGTTGAAGCTGTTGCGACTGTTTACCAAGCGCATCTACGACCAGCGTCGGCGGATCATGATCCTGACCTTGGATGATGAGCAAGCTCGCGTCGCCGACGTTTTCCTCATGCTCAACGAAATGCAAGAGCAGCCCCAGGATGACGACAGTGATGAGCGGGTGTTCTTCACCAATCAGGATGATATAGCTCACTGGGCCGGGATCTCCTCGGATAAGAGCCGGCAGGTCCTGAACCACCTCGCATCGCAACGCCGCATAGAGATCTTTCCCGACCGCATTGTCGTTAAAAACATCAACGAGCTCTCCCGCCTGGTGAACTCCCGACGTTCATCGGCGTAAGGGCGTGGCAAAGCGTGCCATTGCCGATCCCGCGTTGTGCGGGATGGGCGCGGTCGGCGCATTCTTACTACGTTGAGGATAGTGTCCCAACGCTACAAACAACTCTGAGGTGCAGCATGCGAGCGCGATTTCTCATACTAGTTTTTGCCCTGGTGTTCTTGGGCGGCGGTACCCTGACGGGTCAAGAAGACCAACAAGCCCAACAAGAAGACCAACAAGCCCAAAGTGACTCCCCAGCGGAGCAAGCCGAACAGGGTCGGCCCGTGGAGGCGAAAGCTCAGTTGCCCGGCGGGGTGGATGGAGCGGTCAAACTGCTGAACGTCGGCAACTCCGAATGGCGCATCATAGATGTAGCCGGTGACGGCGCCCAGTCGGGCTTGGGCGGGTCGGTCATGCGCCTGCGAGTCGGCGGGCGCTACCACATAGATCTGCGCAGCGTTGACAGCACCGTGCTGCCCCTCGATCTCCGCTCTGTATCGGGGGGCATTCTGATCTCCCAACGCGACGGCGTGGGGACCCTGAGCATTAACGGGGTGGATCCACAGGTGAGCGGGGAGGGGATTAGCTTCACCCTCACGCAGGAGTTGTCGGAACGGATTGCCTCGTACCGTGCGGCACCGTACCCCGCAATGGTCGGTTTCATTTCCGTGATTCCCCGGGAGTCCGAGCAGGAGCCGCAAGAGGCCCAAGACGAGGGCGATGAAGCCGACGACGCAAACGCAACGGACGAAGAGAGCGGGTAGGCGGAAATAGGGACGGATTCCGAACCCGCAGTCGATGCGCGGTCCCGATTGCAGCACGCCACCCGGCCCATCGCGCCACGGTGGCGCTCCGCACGTCGGCTTGCCGCCGTACTATTCTGCGTGACGGCGAGGTCGGACAGCGTCTCGAAAGGCGTGTAGGTGTCGCGTGAGCGCGTGACTGGGTTCGGTGCATCCGACGCAGGCCGGTGGACGTATACATCGATCCAAATGTGATTGCCGAGCGGAGATACTGGGTCGGGGGCCACTGTCTCAGCCGTTCGCCCCGCTGTCCGCACAACCTTTCAGCAACTCCGTCGCTTGCTCTTGAACCATGGCGAACTTAACCTCCGTTGCGAGATCTAAGGCCTCTCGAAGACGGGTGCAGCCCTCGGCTTCCTCTCCCAGCGAGAGAAGGCTGTTGTCCAGTTGCTGGAGATTGTAGGCCTTGTGCGGCAGAAATCCGATCTGTGTATCGATATCGATCGCATCCGTGAATCGGCTAATGGCCTCCTCATGCTCTTCGAGCTGGGCGAGACACTTTGCAATATTGCCCATGGCGATCGCTTGGAACTCACGAAGCCCGGCCTCTACGCAGAGGGCTAGATCCTCTTCGAAGTAGGTCATGGCGTGCCGTGGATCGCCCATGTGTTCATGAAGGTAGCCAATGTTGTTGAGCGCGCTGCTCACTCCCGAGATGTCTTTTAGCTCTCGGGCAAGTTGCAGGTTAGCCTCGAACGCGGCAAGCGCCTCATGCGATTTGCCGGTTTGTACGTGTACTACGGCGAGGTCGTTTGTAAGCCTCCCCACGGTCTTCCGGTTCCCGGACTCGCGTGCAAAGCCCAGAGCGGTCTCGTACTCGCTGATTGAGCGATCATACTGCTCCTGTCGGAAGTGGGCCAGTCCAAGACTGCGGTGTAGCATTGCGCGGCCGTGCTTGTAATCCGTGTTTTCCAGCGCCTGCATGCCGATGTTCACTACATCCCGGGCCCGCCCCTCCTTCCGCTAAGACGGCGGCGAGCAAGCGCGCGGCTTCCTCCCAGGCAACCGTGCGTCTGAGCGCGTCGGCAAGGTCGGCTATTGCGCGCAGGTCGGAGGGGCCCGCGAGGGCGAGCCGTCTGCGTAATAACGCGACGGCGTGATCATTCTGGTACTGATGAAAGGCGTAATCGGCTGCCTCGGCGAGGTACGTAATAGCATGGGCAGTTTGGCCGGCGCGTTCACAGTGTTCTGCAAGTTGATACAGATGTGCTCTACGGCTGTCACCGGTGTAAATCTGCTCGAACGCGCGCACCGCCGCTGCGTGTAACTCAATACGGCGCTCCTCGAACTGGGCGTCGTATACCGTATCCCTGATCAGGGCGTGACAAAAGATGAAGTTCAACTCCCCTAGTGCTTCCCAGAGGCTTTCACGCTGTGCCGACTCCAGCGCTCCGGGTAGCTTCTCTTCCCGGAGCATTGCGGAGAGAATTCGCATGTCGAAGCGAAGCCCGAGCACCGCGGCCATATTGACGGCTTCACGTGCCTCTGTGGAAAGCTGTTCTATTCGCGCCAGAATCACGGAGTGGATGCTCTCGGGGATGCTAAGCGGCGAGCCCTTTGCAATCTGAGCCTCTACGAATCTGACGGATTGATCCAGAAAGAAGGGGTTGCCACCGCAACGATCAATGATAGCCTCGACATCCGGGCCGGGGATTAGGTCGGTGGTTCCGCGCTGTTTTAGAAGGGCTCGAGCCACCGGTTCCGGTAGACCGGATAGCTTCAGCTCTCGGATCGGCCGTCCGAGTCCTGATACCCCCGCCTCGGGCGTGTGCCCTGCGGTTTCCGGATTAGTGCGAACGGTGCTTAGTACGCGCAGGCGAGCCGAGCCACGGGTTCCTACCCAGGATGCGAGTACCGATATGCTGCCCTTATCGACCCACTGTTGGTCATCTATCCAGAGAACCCGAACTTCTTGAAAAGCGGCGAGCAACACGGTGAGTGCCGAGTGGATACCGTTGTACCGCGTTTCCGGGTCGAGCGCCACTGCGATAGTGCTTTCTTCGCCTAAGGCGTGTTCCATGAAGTGACGTAAGCGATCGTACTCGGCGATTAGCTCTTCATCCCGTATCCGCCGGCGCGCGGAGCTTAGGCGTTCGGCGAGATGCTCCCTGTGATTGGGCGCGTCCCACGTGGGGAGATGCCAGTACGCCCCCAGGGCGTTTGTGACGGCTGCGAAGGGCGCTTCCACGCTGTCACTGCCGACGACCTGAAACACGGCGCTCGGCGGCCTGCTACGCACGATCTGTTCGACCAGAGCCGATTTCCCAATTCCAGGCGGGCCGATTACCTGGAGGGTTTCCCGAGCTTCGGAGGCGACGTATGTCCGAATTTGTTTGAGCTCAGGCTCCCGACCGAGGAACGACTCATTCGTCGATACTCGAGACTCTCGCCACAGAAGCAGCGTCGTGCCGGCGGGAATCCGCTTGCCTCCGCGGTTTGCGCCGTCCATAAGAGTCTGTCCGGGCGCTCCATACTGCAGTAGATCAGTTACCACTGTGATGGGTGCTCCGGCGACCGCCGGCAGGTCCCATCCGGGCGCGGAAAGTGTCCCGCGCAGACAATGTCCGAGTGCTACGGCGCATCTCAGCTCTTCTCCGTATCGTTCTCGCACAAGCAGGGCAAAGTCGGCGGCACGGTCTTCGCCGAGCTCAGCGGTTCCATGTCCACGACGAGCGCTTAGCTCGAATAGCGCAAGGATTATTACTTCGCCGTCCCGAACGCTAAGCGCCCACACGTCCCCGTCGAACTCTCGGGTAAGCTCGATAACGCTTTCGGCTCGGCGAGTGGCAGTATCATCCAGCTCGAAGGTGACCGCGCAGAGTGCCGCATCAACGACTGAACCGTCCCAGTGGGGACAACGTGGCTTGTCATGGTATGGTCCGGCCTCGTCGGTGGAGAGCTCAGGGTAATACTCCGGCGTGCCTTCCGGAACCGAGCTTGTCTCGGCAACGGTGTGGCCGTTTTGCGTGGTACGGATCACCGGTCCGGATGCGACTGTGAAGCTCCTCTCGGAACTTGCGGGTTTGCGTAGCTCTACCACTCCGCTTGCAAGAGAAATTCGCGGTGTTGTCTGCAAATCTCCTGCAGCCCGCAAAAGTTGAGAGCGAGTATTCTCCTCAACTTCGTTTTTCGGCGGCAGGAGCGCAATGAGCTCCGTATGGATGAGAGAGATCGGCATGCCGCCAAGCTCAGCGAGCGCTTCCGCGATTGTTGGAACATGGCGGTCGTACAAAGCGACGATAGACTGCATCGACTGGTGGGAACCGCGGCGCCCCAAGGGCGTCTCCGGCAAAAGCTCCATGACGGCTACGGTCGCATGCACCGGGGTCGGCAATACGGTGTGCCAGGGTGAGATGTTCGATCACAAAAGTTGTATACTCCGTGTGAAAGATGGAGTTCTCAAGCGTATCTAAGCGGCTCGAACTACTCACCTTTCTTCCCGCTGCGGATCTGCGCCCCTTCGTCCGTCACTACTATCTGTTTTAGGCAAGCAATCCACGGATCAGCCAAATAAGCGCCGCGTGGACCCGTCAGCTTCTGGTGTTGCAGTACGGCAATCGCCTGAAGACGAGTTTGGGAGGAGAGGTCCGGCCGGTTCACGATGCCGCGGTAAACGGCTCGGTCACCTTGCCCTACGTGTTTCAACCTGAAGAGGCGCGGTTCCAGTTTTTCGTGGTCGAGTTCACGGATATTGGTCTCTACTGCCTTTTCAGAGAGAATAGCACCGCGTTCGTAGACACATCCACCGACGTTATGGACCTTGTACCTGCACGAAAGCGCCAAGCGATCGCGGATGCTCTTTACGAAGTCGACGATCTCGAACGGAAGGTTGAGCTCGTAGAGTTATTTCTGCGGGAGCTCTTCCCCCGTGGCGCCACGCCGGCGCAAATCCGACACGTGGTACACGCCATACAGATAATCCGCAGCGCAGGGGGATGGGTCCCCATTCAGGACGTGGCGGACGAACTCGCTGTCTCCGAGCGGCATCTTCGCCGCCGTTTCCGGGATGTAACCGGTCTTGCACCCAAGGTTTTCGCTCGTATCCTGCGTTTCAGCGGCGCGGTTGCCACACTTCTCGAGACGCGGGATGCCACCGAGCTTTTCTCCCGGACCAGCAGAGCCTTTCTCAGTGACTACACCGACCAATCCCACTTCAATCATGAGTTCAAAGCGTTCACCGGCTACGCGCCGACGGCGCTCCCGTTTGAACGGTTTGCAACCTTCAGCCACTACGCTCGGGTTGATGATCTCGTAACGAGACACGAGCACTAGAACGCGAGTCCACAGGCTAGCGCCGGCCACGGCAGGCCATTCGGCTTGAACGGCGTCTATAGCGCGAATGGCGCTCTTAGGGCGAATGGCGCTTGTAGCCCGAATTTCTCCGCAAGCCCGTGGGTTTTTTGGGTCTATCGTCGCCACCAAGCGTGAAAACCCGACCATTCTTGTCCGTTTTTTACAAGCCGGCCGATACCGGTACGGCTACTATCTCCATCACGTACAACTAGCGGGCGTAAGCGCAGTCCGCGCGTGTGCACGTGGAGGGATTTATGAAGAGGTGTGGTCGTCAACTCAGAAGAGGCGTTGTGCTAATCGCCGCTCTATCGGTTTTATTCGTGACCGGTTGCGACTGGTTCGATCCGACGGGAGCGGGGGACGGAGCAGGCAATGATGGTAATGTTCCCGATTCCACGGCACCGGGGCCGGTCTCCGACCTTACGGCAATTGCCCGGGACGGCGGCGCGGAACTCTCATGGGCCGATCCGCAAGATACGGACCTTGCGAGCATTGAGATTAGCTGGAGTCCGGGGCAGGATGCCCGGGATTCGGTTATGCCGGGCGCGGAGACCTACGTGGTCACCGGCCTCAGCAATGGCACCGAATACAGCTTCAGCGTCACGGCGCTCGACGGTGCGGACAACGGATCCGACCCGGTCACGATTGCGGTAACTCCAACAGCCGGCGACGATTCCAACGACGGCGACTCCAGCGGTGGCGACGATTCCGACGGTGGGGGCTCCGGCGGCGGCGACGATTCAGACGATGGCGACGATTCCGACGACGGCGACGATCAAACAGACACCGCCGCGCCTGCTGAGGTCACACAAATCGCTGTTGTTGAGGAAAGTGAAACGGTCACAATC
>CAYFQV010000116.1:8276-10662 GCA_964345195.1 uncultured Spirochaetaceae bacterium | reverse complement strand
TGCCGCGGATCGAGCAAGGTGTAGCGGTCGAGCTCAATCGTACAACAGATTCGACACGCCCTCGTCGTTCATGTTTTGTGAGTTGTAGTACACGCCCGAGTCGAACCCGATTATTGGAATCCCGCGGTCCTGTGCCTCTTCAATCTCATCCAGCACGACCAATGTGTCGAGCGTAGCCGGCGCGATAGCATCCAGCTCACCGCCGGCAGCGCTTGCGCGGAATACCGCGACGGTTCGGCTGCGACGGGTAAGATAGCTCCCCACCGCTCAGGTGATCGGGTGTTCCGGACGGCACTGCGACCTTCGTGCTCATTGGGAATGATCCGGACGGGCCCCGCGTGCGGAATATCGCCTATGGCGGCCCATTTCCGCCCTGAGGTAGCCACCGGATTAGGTACGCGCGTCCGGTCGGCTGTTGGCGGCCGGCGGCTGCCATAGCTCTTTGCGATCGGCGACGTATTCTTTGAGGTGTCTCGCCGGTCGCCCGAGAAGCTGTTCCAAGTCATTGGTCACCTTTCGCGCCATCCCGAGGCGTACGGTTATAAAGAGCCTCGAGACCACGGTGATGTAATTGCGGTCCCAGCCTGCTTCGGCCGCGCGAGCCTCGAACGCGCGGGAGGTGGGCTTGGTGTAGCTAATCTTGCGCGCGAGTGCTTCCGACAGCACGCGAGCAACGTCATGGTAGGTCAAGGCATGAGCCCCCGTAAGCCGCACCGCCGTCGGTGTCGGTCCGGAGGTGAGAAGCAGGCGCGCCGCCGCCTCCCCGAGGTCGCGGGCGTCGACAAAGCTGGTTCGGCTCTCGCCGGCCGGCACCGGTAGCTCATCTTCATCGCGGATGAATTCCCGGAACACGTCTTCTAGATTCTGCATGAAGAACCCTGCGCGGATAAAGGTGTAGTCGAATCCGAGTCTATGGATCTCTTTTTCCAGTTTTCGGTGAGGTAGGAAGGGAAGCCATTGCGCGCCGAGCAGAGACAGGAACACGATCCGTGTGACTCCGGCCTGTCGGGCGGCGCGGAGAAACGGGAACATGAGCGACTCTACATCTCCGATCTGCGGTGGTCGGACAAGCAGGATGCCGTCGGCCCCGTCGAACAGGGTGCTTTCCGGTGGAGACCCGTCGAAGTCGAGACAACGCGCCTCCAGGCGGTCGGGATTGTCCGTGATTCGATCCGTCAGAACTTCGGGGTGGCGAACAGCGGCACGAACCGCCACTTTAGAGCTCAGGAGTGACCTGACGGTCTCGTACCCAACGTTGCCGGTCGCTCCTGTAACGATATACCTGAACTCGTCGCGCATTTAGTCGCTCACTACCGGACCGCGTCCCACGTACTGGTCCCGTTTTAACTCATCGAGAATGAACCGTGCTATCTGATCGCGGGAAGCCCGTGGTCCCACGCCGGAGCCGACGGTGCCGACACGGTACTCACCGTCGGCAGGCTTCTGGTGCAACATGGGCCCGCGCACGACCGTCCAGCGCAAAGCGCTGCGCCGAACTCGCTCTACGTAGCCTTCCGAGTCATGAAGGAGCTGCGGTTGAAGGGTCTTGAGCAGAGCTCGGATGAAACGGTCCAAGAGCGTGGGCTCATCTCCGGGGAAGCGCACACCGGCGCCGGTAAGTATAATGAGACGCTCGACGCCCGTTTTCTCCATGGCGCGGATAAGGTTTTCACCGGCCTGGGTAAGCATGTCCCGAGGCGCGTCTTTGCTCGGTCCGATTAGCGAGACCACTGCATCCGCGCCGGCGACACTCCGCTCAACGTCGTCCCCGTTTAGCACGTCGCCGGGTACCGGCGTAACGTGCTGTTGGAGCTCTCCGAGCTTCTCCGGGCTTCGTACGGCGGCACGGACGCTGTGTCCCGCCTCCACGGCGCGGCGTAGAAAAGGGATGCCGCTTCTGCCGGTGGCACCAAATACTGCAATAGTCATTGATCCCGCTCCTCAGTCCTTTTTCGGAAACGTACTAGCTTCATAGCTTATTGTCCAGACTAAGTATTAGCCTTACTAACATTGACCTCGTGCCGAGGACCTCGTAGGCTTTGTGGAAGAAATGCTTAGGGAGGCTTATGGATTCCGCACCTGAAGGACCTGTGAATACCAGGGCGCTTACTGCGCACATACTTTTGGAAACGCTACCGTCGGTCATGGGATATGTCACCAGCGAGCTGCGTCGCAGCGCCGCCGTGGACAACCCGGTCCATTTTAGGCTGCTGCGCACCCTCCGTCGCGGCGCCGAAACCCTGCATGGCCTGGCGGAGCTCCACTCCGTTCGCCTTCCAACCATGTCCCGGACGGTGAGCGTAATGGAAGGGCACGGTTGGCTCTCGCGTCGGCGCTCCACCGAGGACAGGCGCACCGTGTTCGTTGAGCTTACCCCAGCCGGAGA
>CAYFQV010000116.1:0-8176 GCA_964345195.1 uncultured Spirochaetaceae bacterium | reverse complement strand
CGGGAAGACTGCGCCGGCCCCTAACAGCAAGCGATTATCCGGGCGTCCCCGAATGCCGATAAAACAAGAAACGGCGCGGGTGGCTGGGGCGCGGTTCCGAGGGCCGCGGTTCCCAGGGCCGCGGTCCGCAGGGACGCGGGCCGATAGGGCGTGGGCAGATGCTCATTGGCTCACGGTTGCGGCCACCAGCCCGTCGCTCGTGGCGGGATTGTGCGGAACATATGTACAAGCATTGGACGGTAACGACACCGGAAGACGATATCGGAACAGGAAACGAAGTACCGACAGGCTCTGAAGCGTCGCCTGAGCCGCGACGAGCGGTGATGAGCCTTGCCTATGCCGGCCTTGCCGAGAAGCTGGTGCGTCTTGCGCAAGCCTTCGACCAGGAAACGGGCCGGCACAACGAGCGTGTCTCCTCGGTGGCGCGGCGCCTTGCGGAGACCTTCGGTTGTCGCCGGAGTCTTGTCCGGCAGATAGCCGATTTCGCGGCGCTGCACGACATTGGCAAGGTGTTTGTTGATCGAGACTTGATCCACAAGGAGCGTGATCTCACCGGCGCCGAGCGAGAAGAGGTGGAGAAGCATACGGCCTACGCGTCACTGCTTTTGGAAGACCCGTGGTTCGCCGTGGCCCGGAACATTGCGCGGTTTCATCATGAACGTTGGGACGGATCCGGCTACCCGCAGGGCCTGTGCGGAAACGACATACCGCTGGAGGCCCAGATTGTCGGCGTCGCGGATGTTTACGACGCCCTGCGCTCCCGGCGAAGCTACAAGGAGGCGTTAGCGCCGGATGACTGCATTCGCCGAATGCGCTACGGTGACGAACGCATGCGTGCGGGAGGCTTCAGTCCCGCGCTATTGGATGCACTGGAAGCGCTACGAAACGACTTAGAACGCGAGATCTACGAAGCGGCGTGGTGAATACGCAGACGACCCCGGCGGGGGACCGGCTTGCCATGCTGCGCGACCCCTGGGGCATCGTCATACAGCTCTGCGATCGGGCCGAGCCCTCTTTACAAGCCCGAAGCAGGGGCGGCGCGAGGAATGGTAACAGGGTAAGCGGCATGACATTCCGGCGCTGATCTTAGTATTCTCGCGAGGTAAGGAGATGAGCTATGGCAATGGTGCGGGTCGATGATCAGGCGCTGCGCGTGGAGCTCGACGGCTTCGATGCGCTTCTTACGCTTCAAAGCAGTTTTCACGTTCCCCTTGGCCATGTCCGGGGCGCCACGACGGAGGCGCCGGCTCTCGAACGGGTTTACAAAGGGATTCCGAATCTTGCCGCGAACATTCCGGGTGTGCTTGCCGCCGGCACCTATTACACCGCACAGGGGCGGGTGTTCTGGGACGCCAAGATGGGGCAAGAGCTCGTCCGCATTGATCTGGAAGATGAAAAGTTTGACGAGCTTGTCCTGGGTGTGAAGAACGCGAAGGAAGTTGTGCGGGAGATTCATCAGACTATCCACGCGCCGGATTAAGCCCCGGCGGTTGCCGCTTGCCCACCGCTCGCCGCCTATCCACTGTTGACGCGCCCCCCGTGCTGTGCTATTTGAAGCGTCTCGACAGTAACAGGAGGGAGACGCAATGGCGCAGATGGGTGGGCAGGCGGATGGAACGCGGGAGTGAGCCCTGGCATTTCGAGTTGTACATTGCGGGGAGCTCTCCGAAGCAGCAATCGGCGCTGAGTAATCTGCAGGAGATGTGTCGTGAAAGCCTTGGGGATAACTATAGCATTGATATAGTCGATGTTGACGAACAGCCCGAGCGCGCGCGGGAACAGCAGGTTCTTGCCGTCCCCACCGTGGTGCGCCTGACGCCGCAGCCCCAGCGCCGGGTGGTCGGCGATCTGTCGCAAGGAGATCAAGTCTACCGTGGGCTGGAGCTTCCCCGGTCTCCGGAGGAGAATCAGGAAGAGTAGCCGGGATGCAGAGCACACTACGCGAGACTCTCCAGCAGACCGAACCCAACCTTCACCAAATTCTGTCGTACATTCCGGACGGTGTGCTCCTCCTGGACAAGGCGGGAGCGGTGGTTTACGCCAATCCCGCGGCGGAGGTCCTCTTCGGCTACGCGTCGGGGCTCATGGAGGGCTGTCTTCTGGGCTATCCGGTTGTTGAAGGGATGGCGGAGGTGGAGATCCCCCAGACCGACGGCAGCACGGCCACTGCCGAGTTCCGGTCGGTGGAGATCCATTGGCGGGAACGTGCCGTGTACCTTGCCGCCTTTCGGGATATCACCCAGCGCAAGCGTGCGGAGCGCCGCGTTGGAACGCTGAGCCGGGAGCTGCTTACCGCCTATGAGCGGGCGCAGCGCGAGATCGGCCACGAGCTGCACGATGGAGTCGGACAACAACTGCTCGGCATTCGTCTTTCCGTCGAAGGCGCGAAGCGAGCACACGGGACGGACGTGACGGCCCGGCTCGACAAGCTCGGAACCATGGTGGATGAGGTGATCGAAGAGCTGAGACGTCTGTCTCACGCGCTCAAACCGGCGGTGCTCGACGACTTCACGTTCCTTGAGGCGCTACAGAGTCTCGTCGACCGTCTGCGCGAGGAGTCAGGCATCGACATCATACTCCGGCATGACGGTCTCGGCGACCGCGACAACAACATGGTCGAGACGGTTGCGTTTCGCATTATCCAGGAAGCGCTGACGAATGTGCTTCGTCACGCCGGTGTTGAGAGCGCCGAGGTAGATGTGCGCGAGCATAGCCGGGCGCTGCATGTGCGCATTGCCGACGCCGGCGTGGGCTTCGAGGTCTCGGATCCGAGCGAGGCGGGTATCGGCATGAAAGGCATGTCCGAGCGAGCAGAGCTCATAGGCGGGACCTTCATTGTTGATTCCGCGCCGCATCGTGGAACGGTCGTAAACGTTACCCTTCCCCTTGATCAGCCCGAGTGACGACCAGGTCCACTGATATTTGCCATTTCTCCCCCACTTCTTCCGGCAAGGCCGCGTATCGTTGAAGCAGTAGGGCCGTTTTCGTCGTAGTACGCCATGAAATGGATGTGTGTCTCCTTCACAAAGCGGCGGATTCCGTCGTGCCGGCACTTTTACCCGTGGGGGCCTTCGTTGCCGCAGTACATGTCGATGTTGCGGAGCACCGGCTTCCGGCGGCATGGACCCGGGCGGCCGGTGCGGCCTGTGTTGTCGGCGTGCTTGTCGCCGCAATTTGCGGTTTAGAGCTAAGGCTTGTCTCTCGCCTCGGCGGGGCGGTAGCTCTTCCCGGGCTTCTCTGGACGGCCGGACGTGTCTCCCACCGGCGGGGTCGCAAGAGCTCGGCCGGTATCGGCGTCGGCGATCTGCGCTTTGCCGCGGTCATGGGGCTTGCCCTCGGCATGAACGACGCTGCGGCGGCGCTGGCTCTGGCAAGCCTTGCCGTACTGCTCTGGGCGCTGCGAAGTGGTTTGACCTGTGGCCGTCGCATTTCCTTCGGTCCGGCCTTGCTTTTCGGGCATGTGCTTGTGCTCGGCTTCCTCCTGGCCGCTCCGGTGGAGGCCCAGGAGAGCGAGGGGCTTGCGCAGCTGCGCATTGAGGATCGTCCGATCCCGGAGCTGGAGTTCCGGAATGAGCCCGTTGCTTCGATTCTCACGGTGCTCGGTCACAGCGCGGGAGCCACGGTTCTCGCCGATCGCACGGTGACCGGTAATGCATCCTTCTACACCCCTGCCCGCAGCTTCGGCGAAGCTCTGTCTCTCCTCGCCGAAGCCCAGGACCTGTTCATAGAGAAACGAGAGGACAGCTTCTACGCGTCACGGATTCGGGTTCGCCGGCATGCTGAGGGTGCATTGACCGTGCAGGCGCGAGACGTCGACGCGGACCTCCTGATGGCACGCCTAGATCAGGCGACGCCTGTTTCGGTCGTACAGCGCGGTCTTTCCGGACGAACAATCAGTCTACACGTGGTGAATGCGGAGCTCTCGCAGGTGCTATCCGCGGTGGCCGACCACACGGCGGGCCTGCGGGTTCAGGAGACAAGCGCGGGGTACCTACTTGCGGCCGCCCGCGACGTCACGCGGGATGCCGCAAGCACCGGTGCGTCGGTCACGGTGAAGCGGCGAGAGGGCGGCTACGAGCTGCACAGCGACGGGGTCTCGCTGAGCCGGATGCTCCGGGAGCTCATGCGCGCTGCCGGACCGTCGCTGAGGGGCCATGACTACATCAACCTAAGCCGCGCCGGCGCGCAGGTGCCCCAGCTGCGCCTTTCGGCTGTGTCGTTCGACGAGGCGCTCCGCGCGGTTGCGGAGGCCGCCGGGACGAGGGTCCGGAAGGAGGGCGACCGCTGGATCTTCGGCGCAGAGCGCCGCACCCGGGTAAGGGTCGGGCTTCAGCACGTCCGGGTTTCGCAGGTTCTCGAAACCATGCCCCGCGAGCTCGCGGCCGGCATTGATCTTGTCCCGATCGCGGGTACGAATACGCTCCAACTTAGCGGACCACCGGATTCCTTGGACGCCGCCGTGCGCTACATCTCCGGACTGGACCGCCTTCCCGAGGGCTTTCGGTATCACCGCTTCGACCTGTCCTTCGTCTCGCCGACGGAGGCGCTGCGGAGTCTTCCCTCACAGTTACACCACGAAGCCGCCGTCGTACTCGACGCGGCGAACGCGCTGCTCATTCCGGCGACGGAGTCCCAAAGGGATCGGATTGCGCTCTTTTTCCGGCGGGTGGATGTCGCGCCGGATACGGTGTCACTGCGTCTCCGGCATCTTGCGGGGCAGCGCTTTCTCGCGTCTCTGCCCCCGGCCATCCCACGGCGCTATCTCACGCAAACCGATGACCCGCAGCTCCTGCTGTTTTCGGGACCGAGGGCCGTTGAAGAGCGGGTGCGCGAGCTCATGGCGGTACTCGACAGGGAGCGACGGCAGGTCCGCTACGATCTTCTCATTATCCAGTACCAGGAGGGACAGAGCGTCGACTACCGTCTCGGCATAGAGAGTACGACGCTGCGCCCATTTGATACACCGGTTGTGCTCGGACGGATTGGTGAGTTGCTCTCGATCAGTGCGGACATTATCTCCCTCTTCGGGCACCGCTTTGCGGTGACGTTGAGTAGCGCTCTGAGCAACAACGACGCGCGCGTGTTGGCGGATACCTCCGTTACGGCGCTATCCGGGACTCCGGTCTCGTTTCGGAACACCGAGACCTACCGCTACCGGGATCTTCCGGCGGCGAATAGTGAGGAAGCGGAGGAGATCGGCGTAACCCGGGAGATCACCTCCGGCCTCTTCATCGACATTGACGGTACGGTGCGGGATCAGCGTACGGTTTCGCTTTCCATTGAGGCGCGGGTTTCCAAGCGCGGCCGTGATGTCGGGGATGCCGGGACCAATCCGCCGGCAACCGCCGAGCGCGTTGTCAGTACGGCACTCAGAGCCGAATCCGGTCGGCCGATCGTCGTCGGCCGCTTTCTTATTAGTGATGAGAGTCGCAGTCTTCGGCGGGTCCCGATTCTCGGGCAGATCCCCGTGCTTGGCTGGCTCTTTCGGGGCGTGCAGTCATCCCGGGAGGAGTCGGAGTTGGTGGTATACCTGGTTCCTCATGTGTTGACTCCTCCGCGGGAGCGAAGCGAGCGGGACTTGCTCGACGCCATGCATCGTGCCCGGCAGGAGGTGCTGGAGTGAGCGAGACGGCGCGCATAGATCGAGCTCCGCAGTCCGCGCCCGAACAGGCGCAGCGTCGTGAGCTCGCGGCTTTCGAACCGCTTCCCGAAGGAGCGGCACAGTATCCGCTGAGCTTCTGCGAGCGCCATCGCGCAGTGATGCTTGCCTACCGGCAACAGGAGGTCATCGTCGGTGTGGCACGGCCGGTCCCTTCCTACCTTCGCGAGCGTCTATCACGGCTTCACGCAAAGCCCGTCCGCGTTGTGGCTCTCGCCCCGGAGGATCTGCACGAATGGCTGGCCCGGCGGCAGCTCAGGGAAGTCGAGGCCGAATCTGGGATAGCCGTCGCCGCCCGGGGCGGCGACGGCGGCGGCCGGACCACGCGGTCGACACTGTCCGATGCGGATGCCCGTGTCGGCGGTGGTGCCGGTGAGGCGCTGCTTCGCGGTCTTCTCGAGGAAGCTACGGCAATGGGGGCTTCCGACATTCATATCACGCCCATGCGCGGCGACGTTGGAATCCGGCTGCGCTGTGACGGCATTGTGCAATGGCGGCGATCCGTTTCCAGTCTCTTGGCCGAGCGCTTGGCGGCTCGTCTGAAGGTGCTCATCCACGGCAGCGTCGGACAGCGTCGCAAGCCGCAGGAGGGCCGCTTCGAGCGTCGGCTCGAGGCGGGAACCTACGAAGTCCGGGTGTCCATCCTCCCGGCTCTCCGCGGTGAGAGTGTGACCTTGCGCCTGCTCCGTACGGCGCAAGGTGCGGTATCCATTTCGGGCCTCAACTTTCATTCACCCATTGGCGGGCTGCTGCATGCGGCGGCCCAGCGGCGCGACGGCCTGTTTTTGGCTACCGGCCCCACGGGAAGCGGCAAGACTACGACGCTCCACGCCATGGCGGCGACTATTCTCCGCACGGAACGGCGCGTTGTCACGATTGAGGATCCGGTTGAGTACGAGCTCAACGGCGGGGTGCAACTGCAGACAAACAGGCACCTAAAGCTGGGCTTTGACTACCTGCTCGCGAAAGCGCTGCGCCATGATCCGGACGCACTTCTCATCGGCGAGATCCGGGATACCGAAACGGCGCAGCTGGCAATCCGCGCGGCACTTACCGGGCATGTCGTTCTTGCCAGTATGCATACCGGCACGGTGTTCACCGCGGTCTTGCGCTTGCTGGATCTCGGCTGCAGTGCCGGAGACGTGGCGGCGGCGTTGTGCGGGGTTCTCTCTCAGCGTCTGGTACGCCGCGTCCCCGGCGGGACAGGCCGGGTGCCCCTGGCCGCTTTCCTCGTCGACGCGAGTTGGAAGATCCGTACCCAAACACCGCGCTCGGAACCGCGCAGTGGGCTGACACGGGTGCGCGTCGTCGGTCGCGATTGGATGCACAGTCCAATGGTGGCCGACGCGCGGCGAATAGTCGGAGAAGAGGCAACGAGTTGGGAGGAAATTAACCGGGTCGCCCCCGACCTGCACGAGGAGGGGCCATGAAGCGACGACTGGACGCGCCGCGGCGCGAGGGCCTTTACCAAGATCTCTCGCTTGCCCTCGGATACGCCGGCAACCCCGCCGAAGCACTGGAGCAGCTTCTTGAAGAGGGCGTCGCGGCGGATCCGAGGCTGGACACTGCCGTGGGTGCGGCCCGCAAGGGAAACACGCTCGCCTCCGCACTCTCGCTTGCCTTTCCCGCAGGGCTTCCACAGTGGGAGCTTGCGCTGTTGCAGATAGCCGAGGAGCGCGGGGCGGATGGGAACGGCAACGCCCTTTCCGAGCTTCTGCGTGAGCTGGCGCGGCGGCTCGGATTGGAGCGTACGGGTGCGGGACAGCGCCGGGTGGCGCTTCTGTACGCCTGCGTGGTGCTGGCCTTGATTGCGGCGGTTGCCGTCGCTGCCGCCTACATTGTCGTTCCGAATCTCGCGCCTGCGGTGGCGCAGTTACAGCTGTCGGAGCCTGCCGCGTTGGAGCGCGCTCGCAGCGCCGCGGAGGCCACTCCCATGCGCATCGCCGGGTTGTTGGGCGTCGCTGCGGTGGCCGGGGTGACAGCCCGGGTCCTTGGTTACGAGGGGCGCCACGCGCTGCTTCGGCGACTGTCCCCCGGGCTTGCCGGGAGCTATGCCGGTGTGAGCGCGGAGGCCGCGGGGATGGTTTCTGCACTCCGTCTTACCCTCAGCGCGGGCGGCGACATGATCGATGCCCTCCTGCTTCTCGAAGCTACGGGTGTCGGTGTGCGGGGCCGTGTTGCCGCGGAGCTGTTCGGCAGCGCCTCCGCGGGGAGTTCCCTTGCCGAGGTCTTTGCGCGGTACGCCATGCTGCCGAGGGATCTGGCGCTACGTCTGTCCAAGGCGGAGCGTTACGGTCTCACGGTGGAGCTGCTTCAATTTCTTGAAGCGGAGCTCGACCGCCGTCGCGCGGCCTTCCTCGAGATCGTGCCGCAGATCACCACGGCCGCCGCGACGATCGTCGCCGGGGCCATGCTTGTCTGGTTTGTGGTCTCGGTCGTGATCCCAATACTGACAGCCTTCGGCTCAGCCGCGATCTGATGCGGGGGCGTTCGCACGCAAAAGGAGGTTCGGGTGAA
>CAYFQV010000115.1:0-10788 GCA_964345195.1 uncultured Spirochaetaceae bacterium | reverse complement strand
GAACAGGTATATCTCTTGTGCCCCATGTTCACGTAAAACGGACACCGCCCGTTCGTGGTCGGGACGAAATCTATCAGGGATGATCTTTGAATCCGCATTCATACCACACTCCCTGTCAAAAGAATACTCGAAGTCACTATGATCAACCATGAGAACGAATGAACCGACACCGAGACAGACAGATCAGTATGCGTGATTTCGGGAATCACGAGTCAAAGCGAAGGCCGAGCTGCTCGGGAGGCGATGCTTCCCTGGTCGGGTTCATTCCCGGTCGACCGCGCCAGGCACTACCAGGTTGACGTGAAGACGGGGAGAGGAAACATCGCCCTCGATCTCTATCCCGAGGACGCACCCAAAACCGTCCACGACTTTTTTTGGCCGGTGAGGGCTTCTACAGCGGGACCATCTTCCAACAGAGGCAGAATGATGAGCTCACTTGCGCCCCGCCCCCTGCCTTCTATCCCGAAACCCGTTGCGCGGACACGTTGTTTGGCCGGTCAGTGGGGACGCCAAAGAAAAGCTCGATCTCGAACAAGCGGCTCCAGGGAAAACGGACGTGGGTTAGGCCGGGGTCAATGGGCAGCAATCCCCGTTTGAACGTTTCGCGCCATAGGTGCGTTAGCTCGTGCATCGCGATCTCGCAAGCAGCACAGTTCCACTCGTCCGCCGCCGCGCCGGCCGCAAGGTCGGTGCTCTCAGCCATTTTCTGTCGTACGATGGCCTGGTATGCCCAATCGTCGAGAAGTCGATAGGAAAGACTACGCGCCTGGGTCTCCGGATCGTCATGTGCCCACAGCAACAGGGCGGCGGCGACGGCTGTCCCAACCGTGTTGCCGCTCGTGTTCCAGCCGGCATAGCTGAGGAGCGAGGGCCACATGGACCGCTCCTCCAGTGCGTGAATGAGTGCTGTCGCACCCCCGTTGGAATTCGCACAGTCCGCAATCGCGATCGGAAGGTCGTGCTCAACTGCGAGCCTTCTCATGTAATCGACGAAACCGCGTTGTCGCCGACCGCAGTCGTCGTTGGGGTCCTGAGACCACGCCTCGCGCATCATATTCCCGCAAGAGTTCACGGCGAGAAGTACATCGGCATGGCGTGGCTCTGCGACCATCTCTCCCCCTGCAGCGAGAATTTGGGAGGCGACGCTCAGACCGATCGGCTGACTCTCGTACCGCGGCACGATATTGGCGGCTTCGGGATCCATGTACACCGGACATACGCGGGGTGTGACACCGAGCCGATTCAAGATGGCGGCGGCAACCAACGTGCTACCCACCTCGTCTGCTCCCGGGTAACTAGACACGCGCTCCGCTACACCAACTCTCCGAAACTCGGAAAAGAGCGCTTCTTTCTCCTCGGGACCATAGCCGTACTCCGCGGTGTCATCCTCGGGTAGGACAAATCGCGTAACGAGGTCTTCTGCGAGGAAATGGCCGATGCGCCGCAGCGCTGCGTGGTTCAGCGAGCGGCGCCTATCGTAATCGGATGTGACCGGCGACGGAAGCTCAGCGGTCACTGCGGACAGCGACTGCCGTTCGCCCGCAGTTAGGCCTAAAATCCGTTGCTTGTGACGGAGGTAACCTCGCAAGAAGAGTTGCGCTCCAAAATCAGCGTAATAATCGGGCTCCTCCTCGTCCGACGAGTATCGTGGGGTACGAAGCACCATCCCAAACAGATACGTCTCAATGGACCGGCGCCGAGCCTTCGACAGAAGCCGATGAAGCCGCAATAGACGCTTCTCGATTTGCTGCGCCCCGATGTGGTGGATGCGTGAAGGGATGAGGCCGCCGTAGAGTACGGTTTCCACGGCGATGACAGCTGACGTTGCCCCGTCGAGCTCGTGCTCGAGCCACGCGAAAACGCCGTCGACGTCTGCAGCCTGTTTCTTGGCTCCCAGGAGAGCCCTCGGCGGCGTAACCACCGTTGCGTCTGCGGTGGACGGTATCTGCATTGTTGGAAATCGGAGGTTGCACGGGCGCTCATCGAGGGGCACGTAGACAATCTTCACGAACGCTCCTTGAACCACACGAGTGTGGCGATCTCGTTCGGCTTCAGGGCAAGTGACTCAACGCGCTCGTCCAATCCTGCTCCTGTGTCCACCATCCCGGTAGCATCCCATGCGAGTTTCCGTTCGGTTGCCATGGAGACGCGATGCCATGAACCCGGTTCGAGCGTGGAGAGCGTGACCAGCTGCTGCGAGTCGGTGGGGTTCCACAAGCGGCAGAACCACGTGTCCGGTTCATACCGATAGAGGGCGCTCATCACGGCATGTGGATTGTCGATCGACAGAAGGGGAGACCCGGCGGCAGAACGAGTGCCTTGCATGGCGATCACCGGTTGGAGGAAGCGCCGTGACAAGGGAGCCGCCTCATTGAGCTCGCAAAAACCGAACGCCAGCTCAGCGGATAGGTCTCCTTTGCATTGACCTTCGGGCGTACGAAGGGCGGGTCCGGCGCCACCTCCCCGGGTCGCGAGGGCAGCCTTGGAAAGCATGCCCGTGGCGCGCAGCAGGGTTGTGTAGACGGCGCGTTCGTCACACTCGTACTCGTGCAGGCCGTCGTGCACAACCACCAAGCGTTCGGCCCACATGAATGAGCTTGTTGGAAAGCCCGACTCGGGAGCCTCGGTCCGTGGCCTCGTGTAGTGCCAACGCGGCCGACCTGGAATGCGCGCCACGACGTCGAACGCCGTGTCGCTGAAGTGCTTCGTGGCGCGATTGGGAAGAGAGAATCGGAGCTGATAGCGGACGTTCTCTGCCGCGTTGTGGATCGCCACGCGTATGCGACACACCGGTTCTCCCGCGCGCAGAGTAAGGTGCAATGTGAGGCGGGACCCTGAGGGTCCATCGAAGTACAGCGAAATGGAGCCAAAGAAATTGCCGTGCAGCGCCTCAGTTGCCGAAGCAAATCGCCAACGTGCGGCGGTTCCGGGTACGCATGTGTAACTATCCCCGTCGTCGGGTTGATGGAACGGCACGATCGCGTCGACGATCGAGTGCCCACTGAGACGATCGGTCACAGTTACACTGCCGCTCGGCAACACCGATAGATGGAGGTGTTCGTTCGCTATTGTCGCTGGTCCTGCCTCTGCGATTCCGGTTACCCGCGGATCCGGACCCGGCGCCGGTGTGGCTCGTGGTTCTACCGGCTCGACCCATAGATCGCGAGATCCCACGCCGTCGAAGGCGAGCTCGGTGAGGACCGTATACCGGACGGTGGGTGTCCACGTGGGTGCGCGCTCCATCTCGGATGTGAAGCCGTCATGGTGAATTCTTTTCAGCAGGTCGGAAGCAATCGGTTTTCCATCTACGACGAGTTGAACGTGGCCGAGATCGTAAGCCTCGGGTACATCGATATCAACCGTGACCACTCGTTCGTCGTCGGAGTAGGGAAGAAGGTTGAAGAGGGTAACGTAGGGTTGAAATTCCCCGGGGTCGGCACTCGTGAGGTGGCGCAGAATGTCGTGGATGTATCGTCTGCCGGCTGACAGGATTTCCTCGTAGCGGGCGACGTTCGCGCGGTGCACCTCGTCAATGCTGCACCCACCGATGCTGTCGTGCGGCTGATTGCGGAGAAGTTGACGCCACAGCGTGCGAATGAAATGCGGCTGGAGATCCGATTCGTCGGCGAACACAGTCAAGGGCTCGACGATCCCGGTTATCAGTTCCTCCGTCTCCCGGTTGAGGCGCTTGAGGTACTGGCGGGAAGAAAGAATGCCTCCGAGAACAAACGCCTTGCTGTTGTCGCGTTGCTCGCCGTGAATCGCATGGCGTACGAGCCCATTGTTTGCAATGTACGCATTCACTTCGCTGAGGGCCTTCGATACGGAGCTTTGCGTGACGCGAGTTTCTTTCGTAGTCGACAAGCCGGGCCCAGCGCGCCCGGGCTCAGACCCGGCGCTTCGGTCTTCAAGGCACGCAAGGCGCGTTGCCCAGTCGCTTGCCGGTACCGTGTGATCCGCGCCGGCAAGTAGTATGATCGGTTCGCCGCCTCTCAGATACGGCTCCATTTCGGAGAGGAATTGGTCGAACGACTCCTTGAAGTCTGGGTCATTGAGAAACGGATTGAAGTATCCGGCAAACCTCGGAAGCACATGAGCCGGCACGACGGTTTCGTCGGCTCCGTGCCAGTTTACACTAACCGCCGGGACATCCGCGCCGCGAAAGATTAGCGCGTCCGACAAGCCTACTGCGCGCGCCAATTGCGGCATCTGGCTCACGTGACCGAAGAGATCGGGCAGGTATGCGCACGACGGCCGGGCGCCCCAGGCCACGGCGTCGGATATACCGGTGTGAAGATTACGGATCAGCGACTCGCCCGAAACGAGAAACTCGTCCGGTAACACGTACCAGGGCCCTATCTCGATCACGCCGCGCTTGACGTAGTGTGCGAGTCGCCTTCGATCTTCGGGTGAGAGCACCTCGCACACATCTTCGAGCACGACGGTCTGCCCGTCGAAGAGAAAGTAGGCAAGTTGACCCTCGTCGAGCAGGTCCAGTACACGCTGCGTTGCTCGAAGTAGGCGATAGCGAAAACTCCCGAACGACGAGTACCATTCACGGTCCCAGTGGGTGTGCGCAACGATCAGCACCCGACGCAGCGGGAGATCATGCTCAATACTCGTGCCGCCGCTATCCCTTGACGCCACTGGAGATCGCTCCTTCGATGAAGTGCCGTTGATTGATGAGAAAGAACGCAAGTACCGGGATCATCGCGAGCACGGCGCCCGAGGAGATGAGCCGCCAATCATTCGTGAACGTTCCCTGAAGCTTTTGTACGCCAAGAGGGACCGTGAGCAGATTGGTATCTTCGAGAACGAGCAGAGGCCACAGGAAGTCGCCCCACATATTGACGAAGGTGAAAATGGCAAGGGCGGCTGCGGCGGGCTTCACCATGGGAAGAAGGATCTGGAAGAGAACGCGAGCCGAGCTCGCACCGTCCATGAGAGCCGCCTCCTCCATGGATGAAGGCACGGTAATGAGCGCCTGACGGATCAGAAAGATTCCGAACGCGGTAACCATGTTCGGAAGAATCACCCCCCACAGGTTGTTCTTCAACCCGATGTCTACAATAAAGATGAAGTTGGGAATCATGGTTAGCTGGACCGGGATCATCAAGGTCGACAGCGTCGCAACAAAAATGATCTTCTTTCCAGGGAATTCCATCTTCGCGAGAGGAAATGCCGCCATTAGCGCAAAGAGCACGTTGAAGGTTACCGTCGCGGCCACGACCAACAGCGAGTTCTTGAAATACACGAGAAGCGGAATGGTCTGGAATACCTTCACAAAGTTCGCGAGAGTCGGCGTTTCCGGAAGTAATTGCGGCGGAAAGGCGAATATGTTCTCAGCCGGCGACTTTAGCGCGGTCGACAGTATCCAAATGAAGGGTGTAATCGACAGTAATAGAATGAGAAGTAGCAGGAGATACTGTACTCCTTTTTGCGCAATGGAACGTCGTGTACTCATGGCTAGTTCTTTGTGTAACCCTTTTCGCTCATCCGAAGGCTGATGAGGCTGATCACGAGGAGCACCGAGAAGAGAATGACTCCCATGGCACTTGCATATCCAAACTCTAGCTTGTCGAAGGCCGTGTCATAAATCTCGAACACGGCGGTCCTGGTTGTTTCGTACGGGCCTCCGCCCGTCATGACGAACACCTCGTCAAAGACCTTCATTGCTGCGGTCGAAGAAAGGACCGCTACCACGGCCATTGAAGGCACGAGGAGCGGCACCGTGATCCGGATGAGCTTCTGTAGCCCCGAGGCACCGTCGATCTTGGCAACCTCGTACAGCTCTGACGGAATCGTCTGGAGACCCGCGAGGTAGATGACCATGTAGTAGCCGATGCCCTTCCAGATCGTCACAACCATCACGGAATACAGGGCGATTCTCGGGTTGGTGAGCCATTGAATCGGTTCATCGAACATCGGAATGATGCTTGTCAGGACATAGTTGAGCACACCGTTCTCTACGTACATCCACTTCCACATGATTGCCGCTACGACAAAGCTTGTAACAACCGGTAGGTAATACAAGGTGCGGAATACGTGAACCCCGCGTAAGGGCTCGTTGACGAGGACGGCTATCAGCATGGGTATCACGACGAGGCAGGGAACGACGACGAGGAAGTACTTGAAGCTGTTGAGAAACGCGTTCGCGAATGCTTCGCTGCTTAACAGTCGACGGTAGTTCTCCAGTCCGACCCACTCCGGGTCGGAAAGGAGCGAATACTCCGTGAGGCTGAAGATAAAAGCCCGCCCTAAGGGAATGAAGAAGAACATAGCGAGAACGATTCCCGCCGGGACCAGGTAGAGATAGGGCGCCACCGGCTTGTACAGCTTCGAACTCATCTGAGGGTGCTCCGTTTGGGAGAAACTCAAGATATGATTGACCGCCGCTCGAGACGGCGGTCAACCACATATGCCGATTAGTATTGTAGGAATGGACTATTCGCTCAAGAGCTCGTTCGCTTCGCGCTCGGCACGTGCGAGAAGCTCGGCGGGCTCGCCTTCGCCTGCGACGGCGCGCTGGAAGGCGTTGATGAATGCATCTCGAATTTCCGGCCAGTTTTGAATCGGCGGGAAAATAACCGAACCGTCTGCGACTTCCTGAGCGCTCATGATGCGGGCCTCCGTGGACGCGGTGCCGTCGGACTCACTGAAGAACGGATCGTCGAGGGCTTTGCGTGTAGACGGAACGATCGATCCAGCCTCTTCCGCAAAAGCGACTTGGTTCTCATTGTTCGTAATGAAGGTCGCGAAGTCGATGGCGGCGTCCTGGGCCGAGGTAGACTTGGGTACCGCAATATTCATGACGGCGATGTTCCGCTTCCCGTCGTTTCCGACTATTTGCGGTCCCACTCCGGTGTTTTCATACACGGCTTCGGAGTTCTCGCGGATCATGCGGGCGTGAGATGTGCCGCCGAAGAACATGGCAAGCTCTCCGGAGCTGTACAGTTGAATGGCCTCGCCGGTTCCGCTCTTGGAAGTGAGCGTCTGGGAGGGTATCAGGCCTTCTTCGAGCATTGAACGATAGTAGGCTACCGCGTCGCGCACCGCTTGGGTGTTGAAGCGGGCTTTCGTAAAGTCACTGTTAAACAACCGGATTCCCATGCGCTCGAGCTCTTCCATGATGAACTGATCATTGAAAAAGGTCATGTAACCGTATGCCCCGGTCTCCCCCTTAATGGCTCTGGCGTATTCGCGGAGCTCTTCAAAGTTGTCGGGAGGATCGTCTGGATCGATGCCGGCTTCCTCGAATAGAGCCTCATTGTAGTAGATCATGTTCGTCGTGATGTACCACGGCACTCCAAACACGACGTCGCCGTACGTGCTCGCGTTCCACGTACCTTCGAAGTATTGCGACTTGGCGTCGGCGGCCGCCTGTTCCATGTCGACGAGTAGATCGTTTTGCGCGAGCTTCTGGCTGAACGGCAGATTCAAGTTGACGACATCCGGCATGCTGTCGCTGGCTGCCGCAGTGAGAATTTTGGTCTCCATATCACCCCACGGGACGTCGACCCACTTGACGGAGACATTCGGGTTCTGCGACTCGAAGTCGTCGATTACGCCGTTAATGTAGTCGTCAAAGGCCGGCGAGAGACTCATGGTCCAAAAGGTGATCTCCTGTTGCTCCGAGCCCGATTGCTCAGCGGATGTCCCGCTTCCAGTACCTTCTTGGGTACCGGTTGCGAAGGCGCCCACTACTGCGATAGCGGCAATGAGCAGTGCGAAAGAAAGTCGCTTAAACATGGTTAGAATCCCCCTTAATGATTCAACGTTGAATCACGATTCTAAGCCCACCAATTCCACCTGTCAACGGCCAATTTCGCCCCTTAAGGGCGAAAATCGGGGCTCGACGCATCTTCTCGTCTCTCGTATGATTCAACGACGAACCGAGGTGGAGAATGGAAAGACGGCCCACAACCCTTAAGGACATCGCCGAGGCGACTGGAGTGTCTCCTCGCGCAGTGTCGGCAGCGTTGAATAATACCGGCAGGGTATCGGAGAAGACACGTGAACGCATACTTCGCGTTGCAAAGGAGATGAACTACCAGCCCAATATCCTCGCGCGCGGATTGGTCCAACGGCGAACCTACCTCCTTGGTGCGCTCTTTCCGTACGCGAGCGTCAGTTTCTTCAACCAGATTATTAGCGGCATTGAGCAAGAGTGTACCCGCTTCGGGTATGACCTCCTACTTGGCAACGCCTCCCTTCTCGATGAGCGGGAGGAACCGCAAGCACTGATGCGGCTCTTGAACCGCAACGTGGACGGAGTGCTGTGCGCACCGGACCCTCGCGCCCACGCGCTCTTTCAGCGCTTTGTCGGGGGACGTATTCCGGTCATTCAAGTCATGACGAGGGTACCGGACGTCTCGCTGCCCTACATCGGCGTTGACAATGAGAGGGGTGGCTACATTGCTACAAAGCATCTTCTAGAGCTGGGGCACACGAGGATCGGCTTTCTCGCGTCCGATCGAACCTGGTATGCCGAAATCAACGACAGAAACGACGGCTACATGCGCGCGCTCATGGAAGCCGGAATCAAGATGAATCCCGATGATTACAGGGCGCATTGTGATCTCACGTATGAGGGCGGCATGCACGGTACGCGCACGCTTCTTACCCGATCACCAGGCACGACCGCAATTTTCGCACCCACCGACCATGCCGCCCTCGGCGCCGTTCAGGCTGCGCTTGCGCTCGGCCGTCGTGTGCCCGACGATTGCTCGGTCATAGGCTACGACAATCTCGAGCTGGCCGAGCGGCAGATTGCCTATCCCCTAACCACTGTGGCGCAACCGAAAGAGGAGGTTGGCGTGAAAGCGTTCGAGCTATTCCGCCGTGCCTTGGACGGCGAGCCCGTAGAGTCGATTTTGCTACAACCGGAGCTTGTGTTGCGTGGCACCACCGGCCCCGCGCCGGCGGCGCCACCGCGCGCTGTGCGTGGCCGCGGCGAAGAGGGATGATCCGGATGCCGAGGTCGCTGGCATGCGATGTGTTAGTTGTCGGCGGTGGTTGCTCGGGGACTGCGGCCGCGATTTCCGCGCTGCGGATGGGCGCCCGTGTCGTTCTCGTGGAACCGAGTCCGTGGGTTGGTGGCATGCTCACGGCCGCAGGCGTGAGCGCCGTAGATGGTAACCACCACTTACCTTCGGGTATCTGGGCGGAGTTTCGAGACCGGCTGCGGCACCACTACGGCGGTGCGGATGTTCTGGCATCCGGATGGATCAGTCACACCCTGTTTGAGCCGCACGTCGGTCAACGGATCCTGCGCCGCTTGCTCTTCGAGGCGGCCGCAATGCGAGTTTGCGAGATACACGGCGCGGCGTTCTCCTCCAGTGAGAATCACGTCCCATTTGGCCGGACCGACACGAGACACGCTCAATTACATCTCGTTCTCGGGTACAGAACGGTGTGTGCACACCGGCAGGATAGTCGGCTCACCGGGGCAGATGCCGTGCCCGTGCCGGCCGCGGACGGGAAACCTCACGAGCACGACCAGAAGCTTACTATCCGCGCCGGGGTTACGATTGCCGCCGACGAGTACGGGGACTTTTTGCTGCAGGCGGGCGTGGAGACTCGCTACGGTCTCGAGTCCCAGGAGCAGTACGCGGAACGTTGGGCGCCCGAATTTGCGCACACGAAGCCTCAGGATCTGACCTACGTCGCAACGCTTCGCGTCCGCGGATCTGAAGGCAAAATGCCCAGATTCCCAAACGATTCCAGCGCTGTGCCACCGAGCTTCCCCCATCTATTGGCCGATGGGCGTCTGACATGGCGGGAGTTTCTCAGCTACTCGCAACTGCCGAACGGCGACTTCATGCTGAACTGGCCTATTCGCGGAAACGACGTCGCCGGTGACTATCTCGCTTCCGGGCTGTCGCGGAGGCGGATCCTATCGGCTGCGAAGGCAAAGACCCTTGCCCTTATTGAAGCGCTTCGACAGCGTTTTCCTGACGTTGAGCTCGTGTTGTCCGATCAGTATGGGACCGCCGATCGACTGCCGCCGATCCCGTACATTCGCGAAGCGCGGCGTATTCGCGGAGAGACCACGCTGACCCTCGAGCATATGGCGAACCCCTTTGAGCCTTCGCACCGTGGACTGCTCCGACAAGCGATCGCCGTCGGCGACTATCCCGTAGATCATCACCGGCGAGAGGACTTCGAAGCCCCGCACATCGATTTCCCGGCTATTCCAGCGTTCTCGATTCCGTTGGAGGCGCTTCTTCCCGAGCGTACGGACGGTCTGGTTGCCGCGGAGAAGAGCTTCTCTGTTACGGGCTTGGCAAACGGGGCGACCCGTCTGCAGCCGGTCGCATTGCTGGTAGGGCAAGCGGCGGGGACCCTTGCGGCTCTCGCGGTTACAGAGGGGACGGAGCCGCGCCGGGTAGCGACTCGACGAGTGCAGGCCGTTCTTCTAGATTCCGGGGCCATGTTGATGCCGTATCGTGATGCCCCGCCAACTCATCGGTACTTCTTGCCGTTGCAGTGGGCGGGGGTCTTCGGTCTGCTTCGCGGGGAACCGGTGAGCTCCGGATGGTCAAACGCTGTCTTTATCCACCCCGACCAAGCGTATGTCCCGAGCGACCCGGTACCAGAGTCGCTACCCACAGATTTTGGGTTCGCCGCCGTCCATTTGCAGCAGCGGCTCGGCGAGGAAGGGATCCGCGATCTTCTCGCTCGCGAAAAGGCGCGGAGCTCCACGAGCCTCTTGGATTCAGCGGCACCCGGATCGCTCCGGTCGGGTAGGGCGCGCAGCCGAGCGGGCGCGGCACTCGACATGATTCT
>CAYFQV010000114.1:8711-10902 GCA_964345195.1 uncultured Spirochaetaceae bacterium | reverse complement strand
ACGGCGCCTGCAAGGAAGAGCGCCGCCAGGATCAGCGCCGTGATCTGCACGAGCTGTTGCAATCGGCCGGGATGGGCCTTCAGTGCCTCCAACAGCCCCGGCCCGCCGCGGGCACCGACAATAAGGATCATGGACACCCCGACAAGAAGCACGCCGGTTTCGACTACCTCGGACTCGACGTCCAGCAGCAGCTTGCCGGAAATGACGGCGGCTACCAGAACGAAGGCTCGAAACAGGATGGCTCGCACCGCACCCTGCTTTTCGCCCGACCGGCGCTTTTCCGACACCCGTCCGCCCCGCTCGCCGGGATATTGCCCCCGCCGAGCCCACAACTCAAGCCCGGCCGACACGGCCAGAATGAGCACTCCCAGCAGTGCTCCCATAAAGAGGTAGGAAACGTAACTTACCCCGGCAAGGACCAGGGAGATGTTCACAACGGGGTCCAGCGGCGAGACAGTGACGGTGCTCGAGTGCGCAGCGGAGACGGTCCGAAAGCGGCTGTCCCGCTCCGCGCCGACCGCATCATAGAGCGGTGCCGTGACCCACAAGGACCCGACATTCACCGCAAGGGAGAGCATGAAGTGGATCGCCGCAACCCGCGGCAAAGTCAGCGGAGAGCCTGAGGACGATGCCCCCACGGCGCCACCCACAGGTCCCGGCGCCGGAAGGCTGTCTTCCGCCCGCACGAACAGCGCGGCAAAGGGAATGCCGAGGACCAGCACGGTGAAGCCGGCACCGTTGGCCACGGCGGAACCCCAGGCTACGAGCCAGTACCGTATCGGCGAGTCGGACAGCGCAGCGCTCCCGCCACCGGCGGTCAGCAGCAGCACGTGCCCGACCACGCTTGCCGCAACGAGAAGCACTCTGCCGTGCCGCGTCAGAACCGGAACTGCAAGCCCCAGATATAGGAGTACCGCCCCGCCGGTGAGGACGGTGACTAGCTCCGATGCAGTGTCGCGGAAGACGAGTGTGCCGAGCAGCACCAGCGCCGCAATCAAATAGATGAGAACAAGGCGCGCGGTGGCGGCCCGCGACTGGCCTCGCCGCTTCGTTTGGCTGTGATCGTCGGCGGGTGTGGACATGCTTTGTTCAAAGTGACCCCGAACGGACCACAGGGCAAGTCCGACAAGACCGTCCATGCAACCGGTATCGCGTCTGTCTCGCCTATCTCGCCTGCCGTCTGTGCCCTATGTGTGGCCCGCCTGTGCCCCGTGTGTCGAAAATCCGCGCCTACGTTCCTCATGTTGACGCAGTTGAGCGGCGGGGGTAGCCTCCCGTTGTTCCAGCACAAGGATGTGAAGCAATGAATGAACAAGAAGTTATTGCCTGCTCCGGTCTCGGCACGTGCTACGGGCGCGGCGGAACACTCGGCCGCATTACCAGCACCGCCCGCGCCGCCGTGCTTGTGTTCCAGGCCTGGGAGGCGCTGTGATAGCTGAGGAGCCGACGGTATGAGCTCGCTGTTCGACCTCACAATTGTTCAGTGGCTCACCGTGGCGGTCTGCGGCGTGCTGGTCGGCTTTTCCCGTACCGGCGTACGGGGCTCCGCCTTCCTCGCCATCCCGCTATTCGCGCAGATCTTCGGCGGCCGCTCGTCCGCCGGGCTGGTGCTGCTCATCCTCATATCCGGGGATCTTGTGGCGGTGCGCTACTACCTGCGCAACACCGAGTGGCGACTGATCCTGCGGCTTGCGCCATCCACCCTGTTTGGGCTCGGCGTGGGGGTTCTGATCGGCGGCCGGATCGATGATCAGGTTTTCGTGATCTTTCTGGCGGTCATTGTGTTGGTGAGCGCGGCGTTGCTCGTGTGGCGGGAGTTCCGCGGGATGCCGGCGGACCTTCCCAAGGCCTGGTGGTTCGCGGGTCTTCTGGGCTTCCTGGGCGGCTTCACCTCCATGATCGGAAATGCCGCCGGGCCCATCATGAATCTGTACTTCCTCTCTATGGGCTTGGATCGGCGTCGCTTCGTGGGAACAGTGGCGTGGTTCTTTTTTCTCATGAACATCACGAAGGTTCCTCTCCACATTGTCGCCTGGGACTCCATCTCCCTGTCGAGCCTGCTATTCGCCCTCGCCCTATTGCCTGCGGTACTGCTGGGCACCGGCATTGGTGTTTTCTTCGTGAAGAAGGTTCCCGAGCGGCCCTTTCGCTTGGTCATGCTGGCTGTCGTGGTCGCGGCTTCGCTTCGACT
>CAYFQV010000114.1:7151-8611 GCA_964345195.1 uncultured Spirochaetaceae bacterium | reverse complement strand
CGCGCTCTCGGTACCGGGCATGCCGTCAAGACCGGCTTCCACGCGCTCGGCGGTCACCGAAGCGGGAGCTCCGTGGTCGCATGGCTCGGAGACTCCTACATCTCCGGCGACATCTTGCGGCAGCTGGCAGCGCATGCGCGGGAGAACGCGGTAACGGTAGCCCATCACGACGATGGAGAGCCCTACGGACACCGTGTAGACCTGGACGAGGCGGCGCAGCGTGTCACCCGCGTGTGGCACGGAAGCGGCGCATACCTGGAAGTCGGCGGGTGGAAGATGACCGCTTCCACCGTGGATGAGCTCGATAAAGGCGAGCAATCCGCCAATACGGAGCAGACGCCCGAGTTTCGTGCGCTGGCCACGCTACAGCGTTTAGTGGAGTCCGGTCTGTCGCTCGGATATGTCCGGACGCCGCAGTGGGTGCACCTCGGGGGAACGAAGCCGAGCCCGGAGTACCATCTGCGAAAGGTGTTCGCGGTTTTGGCGCCGGACATGGTTTCTCCCGACGAACAAGCCGGGACGGATTGAAGCGGCCCGATAAAGCCTGCTCGGATACCGTAGGAGATACACACAGTGATCATGTCCAAAACGCCGTTTCGGGTGCCGTTCGCGGGAGGGCTGACCGACCTCAAGCCCTACGCACATCCCTACGGCGGTGTTACCGTCAGCGTCACAATCGATAAGTATATCTACGTCGGTGTAAAGCCGAATGTCGACGGCTACTTCAACCTGAAGTACATGGATGTTCACGAGAAGGTCAGTTCCGTGGATGCTATCCGTCACGACCTGGCCCGAGAGGCGCTGAAGCTCACCGGTCTCGAGGGCACGCCGGTGGATATCTACATGATGACCGATCTCAATAGCGAGAGCGGTCTCGGCTCCTCCGGGGCACTGACGGTCGGCCTACTGAACGCCTTCCATGCACACAATAGTGAAACGGTTACGCGCGAGCAGCTCCTCGAAGAGGCCGGGCACATTGAGGTCGACATTCTCGACGGTGCATCCGGGTATCACGACCCCTCGATTTGCGCGCTGGGAGGCTTGCGTGTTATCGAGTACGGGCAAAACGGGGTTACCCACCGCGCGATCACCCTCGACAACGGATTCCAAGATGAGTTCTTGGAGGCGCTGCTCTTTTTCTACGGCGGCGTCCACCATAAGAGTAAGCCGTCTTTGGACCTTCTCAGCGCGGGAATCGAAGAAGCTCGCCCGCGCCTCGACGAGATGAAAGCGATCGCCTATGAGCTCGAAGAGGCCTTCAGAAGCAAAGACCTTTCCGAGATCGCCCGTCTTATCCAAACACAGCAAGACCTCAAGCAGCAGCTTCCGGGTCAGTTCGAGGACGACTACGTCCGGGACCTGGTATCTCGGGTCCGCAAGCACGGCGCCTACTGCCAACTGCCCGGCGGCAAGATCGGCGCCTTTGCCATGGTGGTATGCCCCGACGGTCAGCAGGAAGC
>CAYFQV010000114.1:0-7051 GCA_964345195.1 uncultured Spirochaetaceae bacterium | reverse complement strand
GACTCACAACAGACCATCTCCTCGGACGCCACCCGCGCCGACCTGGAGCTCGCCGTCCTCAAGGCCGTCAGCGACCGCTCGGACGTCAAGCAGCGAGATATTGCCGAGATCGTCGGCGTCTCCTTGGGCATGACGAACGCCATCCTGCGGCGGCTCAGCCAAAAGGGCCTCCTGACCATCAAACGGGTCAACAATCGCAAGCTCCGCTACGCGGTGAGCCCCGACGGTATGGAGGCGATTGCCAAGCGCAGCTACCGCTACTTCAAGCGCACCATTAAGAACGTTGTCTACTACCGTGACGCAATAGAAGACGTCATCCGCCACGCCGCCCGAGACAGCTTCGATAGCGTGGTGCTGGTCGGCGAGAGCGACCTGGCCTTCATCATTGAACACTTTTGCGAGAAGTACGGCATGAGCTTCGACACGGTACCGTTCAGCTCTGCAGAACAAGAGGCCCATGCAGCCGCAACGGCCCATCAGCAATCGAGCACGTCAAGCCACCGTAGCGCCGGCGCCGGCGCCGCCGATCACTCCTTCACGGTCTACGGTGAGGACTGCCCGCGCCCGCCGGACCAGCAAGAAACCGCAACCACCCTTCATCTCCAGGCCTTATTAAAGTAGAATACGCGAAAACAAGGATGACCCCAGTGAACACAAACAGCATTGACTATCAGATCAAAGATATCGCCCTCGCCGAGTTCGGACGCAAAGAGCTCGATATTGCCGAAAAAGAGATGCCCGGGCTCATGCGCAGCCGGGAGAAGTACGGCCCGGAGAAGCCGCTCAAGGGCGTCCGAATTGCCGGCAGCCTCCATATGACCATCCAGACCGCGGTGCTCATTGAGACCCTCGTGGAGCTCGGCGCCGAGGTCCGCTGGTCGAGCTGCAACATCTACTCCACCCAGGACCACGCCGCGTCGGCGGTCGTCGTCGGCCCCCGGGAGGCCGGCGGCACGCCGGATAAGCCGAAGGGAGTGCCGGTCTTTGCCTGGAAGGGAGAGACCGTGGAGGAGTACTGGGACCTGCTCTACAAAGCCCTCAGCTTTCCCGCAGAGGGCTCGGAGGCGACCGGCGCCGACGCCGCGAACAGCCCCGACCACGCCACGGTCCGCGGTCCGGAGCTTGTCGTAGACGACGGCGGCGACGCCACCCTCATGATCCACCTCGGCTATCAGGCGGAGGAGGACCCTGGGATTCTCGACCGCGCCGCCGGCGGCGTGGATGAGAAGGCGCTGCTCGCTAAACTCAAAGAGATCTACCAAGAGGATCCGAACCACTGGCACCGCCTGGTCCAGGATTGGCGCGGCGTGTCCGAAGAGACCACCACGGGGGTGCATCGGCTTCATCGGATGGCCCGGGAAGGCGCCCTCCTGGTGCCTGCCGTCAACGTCAACGATTCGGTGACCAAGAGCAAGTTTGACAACCTCTACGGCGTCCGGGAAAGTCTGGTCGACGGCATCAAGCGCGGGACGGATGTCATGGTCGCCGGCAAGGTGGCGGTGGTCTGTGGCTACGGGGATGTCGGCAAGGGCTCGGCTCAGAGCCTCCGCGCCCTCGGCGCCCGGGTGATCGTCACCGAGATCGACCCCATCAACGCGCTCCAAGCCTCCATGGAAGGCTACGAGGTCAAAACCCTCGAACAAGCGCTCCCGGAAGGCGACATCTACGTCACCGCCACCGGCAACCGTGACGTCATCACCCTCGATCACATGAAGCAGATGAAGGACCAGGCAATTGTCTGTAACATTGGCCACTTCGACAACGAGATCCAGGTCACCGAGCTGCAGGAGGCGACCGAACACATCAATATCAAACCACAGGTCGATGTTTACGCCTTCGCCGACGGCCACTCCATTATCCTCTTGTCTCAAGGCCGCCTTGTGAACTTGGGCAACGCGACCGGACATCCGAGCTTCGTCATGTCCAACAGCTTCACCAACCAGGTCCTTGCGCAGATGGACCTCTGGCAGCACCGCGACAGCTACGAGAAGCGGGTCTACGTCCTTCCGCGCCACCTCGACGAGGAGGTCGCGCGCCTGCACATTGACAAGCTCGGCGTCACCCTCACAACCCTGAACTCCGACCAAGCCGACTACCTCGGCGTGCCGGTCGAGGGGCCATTCAAGGGCGACTCCTACCGGTATTGAGACAGGTGGACCAGAAAGAAACCCGGTGGCGACAGCGCTTCGACAATCTTCTCAAAGCCCATGATTTGCTTGCAGCGGCAGCGCGACGTACGGACTTGTCCCGGTTGGAGCAGGAAGGGCTTGTACAGCGCTTTGAGTACACGTTCGAGCTGTCTTGGAAGACTCTCAAGGACTACTTGGAAGCTCAAGGACTGCCGGTGACGTACCCACGAGATGTGATCAAACAAGCGTTTAGGAATGAATTGCTCACGTCCGGGGAAACGTGGTTGGATATGCTGGAGAGTCGCAATACCTTGGCACACACCTACGACGAAACCCGTTTTCAAACTTCAATCAATAAGGTTCACAACGAGTTCTTCCCGGCAATAGATCAACTCGTGAAGCGACTCAACGCAGAAGTCGACAATGGAGGCTCGTAAGCCGGAAGACACCCGTTGGCCCGAAGGCGTAGCACCACGCTTCGGACTGAAGACTCGCTCTTTCCAGTTGCTGATCAACGCCATTGAGGCCCGGCCGGAGATCAGGCGGGCGATCATCTTCGGTTCCCGGGCAATGGGTAACGCTAAGCACGGCTCGGACATAGATCTGGCCATAGAAGGGCCGCAGGTGACTGAATGGACGGCTGAAGAACTCTCACGCGAGTTGAATGAAAGATTGCCTATTCCGTACTACACGGATGTAGTGGTGTACCACAGCGGAACCCACGACCACCTGCACGCACACATAGATACAGAAGGTGAGGAATTGTTTCGGCGAGAAGAGGGCTGATCAAAGACACGAAGCAGTGGTAAGAGTTCCGCAATCTGCGAACAACCCGGCAAAGGAGCACCCCCACACATGAGCCAATCCGACCCCTCCAGCCAAAACGCCGGCCCCGCCGGCAACACCACCCCCTCGAGCGGCACGACCCCTACGAGCGCTGGGACGTCGACCGCCACGCCCGTCCCCAGCCCCGAGCTCTTCCGCGAAAAGCTCGCCGACGGCGAGACCTTGGTTTTGGCCGGCGGTTACCTCTTCGAGGTGGAGCGGCGCGGCTATCTGACCGCCGGGGAGTTCGTGCCGAAGGTGGCTCTCGAGCATCCCGAAGTGCTGCGGCAGGTGACCACCGACTTCGTCCGGGCGGGAAGCGATATTGCCCTGGCCTTCACGTACAACGGCCACCGCGAGAAGATGCGGATCATAGGTGAAGAGGATCTCTTAGAGAAGCTCAACCGCGCGGCGTTGCGGATCGCCCGGGAAGTTGCCGAGGAGGAGACCGCACGCAGCGGCCGCCCGATCTTCACCGCCGGCAACCTCTCCAACAGCAACATCTACGATCCCGACGACCCGGCAAGCGCGAAAGAGGTCCGCGCCATGTACCGGGAAATGGCCGGCTGGGCGGCGGATGAAGGCGCGCAGCTCATCCTGGCCGAGACCATGTACTACTACGAAGAGGCACGCATTGCGCTCGAGGAGATCCACCGAGTAGGTCTGCCCGGCATTATCAACGTGGCGGTCTTCGCAAGCGGTGAGCTCCGAGACGGAGTGGCCCCGGGCCCCGCTTGCCGAGACCTGGCGGCTGCCGGCGCGGATGTCGTCGGTACCAACTGCTTCCGGGGACCGGCCACCATTGCCCCGGTCCTGGACCAGATTGCGCAGGCCGCGCCGGACACACCGAAATGCGCCATGCCGGTTGCCTACCGGACCACCCACGAGCACCCGACCTTCTTCAACCTGCCGGACCCGCGGAACACCGCCGAGCTTCCCAACGGGCGCACCTTTCCGGACGCCCTGGAGGGACAGCTCCACAACCGCTACGAAATGGCGAACTTCGCCCGGGAGGCTCGGGACGCGGGCTACCAAATCATCGGCATCTGCTGCGGGGGATCGGTGGTCCACCACCGGGCCCTGGCCGAGGCCCTTGGCCGACGGCCCTATCTTTCGGCATACTCTCCCGACATGAGTACGCACTTCATGTTCGGTTCGGACCCGCGGCTGAAGTCGCACATTACCGGTCACAAGGACGACGCCTAATGGCCCAGGACCCCGTCGTATTCGGCATTGGCAACCCCCTGATAGACGTCGTTATCCAAGCCCAAGACGAGGACTTGGCGGCGCTCGGGATCGACAAGGGGATCATGCAGTTGGTGACCGAGGAGCGGCAGCAAGAGATCCTCAGCCACTTCGACGGCGCTCTGCAGGTCCTCCGCCCCGGGGGCGCGGCGCCGAACACCGTTGTGGCGCTGGCCGGCCTCGGCATTCCGGCGGTGATCTCCGGTATGATCGGCAACGACGAGTTCGGCAGGAGCTATGATGAGCAGGTCCTCGGCAGCGGCGTGGCCTCCCGCCTTACCCGCGGCGAGGGCATGACCGGCTCGAGCGTCATCCTGGTCACCCCCGACGGCGAACGTAGCATGAACACGCATCTGGGCATGTGCCAGGAGTTCTCACCGGAGGCGCTGGACGTCGAGCTCCTGCGGCGGGCGCGCTTCCTCTACTTCACCGGCTACATGTGGGATACGGACCTGCAGAAGCGCGCCATCCGCCGCGCGGTCTCGGTAGCAAAGGAAGAAAAGATCACCGTGGTCTTTGATCTGGCCGACCCCTTTGCGGTGCAGCGCTATCGGGACGACTTCCTGGATCTTTTAGAGAACGATGTTGACATGGTCTTTGCCAATCAACGGGAGACTGAGCTGCTGTACGCTTGCGAGACTGCCGAGGACTGTGCCTCCAAGCTCGGAGAGCACGTCGCCGTTGCGGCCATGAAGATCGGCAAGGACGGCTCCATTATTGTGCAAAACGGGACCCGCCGGCACGCCCCGTCGCGACCCATCCAGGCTACCGACTCCACCGGCGCGGGGGACATGTACGCCGCGGGATTCCTCGCCGCGTACGCGAAGGGCAAGAGCGCGGTGGAGGCCGGCGTTGCCGGCGGCCGGCTGGCCGAAGAGATTATACAAATCATCGGCGCCCAGTTTACCGCCGAAGATCTCCCCGGTGTTACCGACCGGATGAAAGGAATGTTACAGTGAGTGATCGTAAATACCTCTTCACCTCGGAAAGTGTCGGCGAAGGACACCCGGATAAGGTGGCCGATCAGATATCCGACGCGGTTCTCGACGCCTGTCTGAGCAAAGATCCGGAATCCCACGTTGCCTGTGAGACCTTCACCACCACCGGCATGGTCATGGTCGGCGGAGAGATCACGACCGAGACATACGTGGATATTCAAGACATTGCCCGGGGCGTCGCCAAGTCCATTGGCTATGATCAGGCCGAGTACGGCCTCGACTACGAGAGCATGAGCGTGCTCAACGCCATCCACTCCCAGAGCCCGGACATTAACGTCGGGGTCTCCGGCTCTGGACTCTACCCGGGCCAACAGGGCGCGGGCGACCAGGGGATGATGTTCGGCTTCGCCTGCAATGAGACCCCGGAGCTCATGCCCGCCCCGATCATGTACGCCCACCAACTCCTGCAGTACGCCGCGGAGGTGCGCAAGAAGGGACGGATCACGTGGCTGCGACCCGACTCCAAGAGTCAGGTGACCGTCGCCTATGAAGGCAACAGGCCCGTACGCATTGACACCGTGGTGGTCAGTCATCAGCACCACGACGCGGTCTCCTACGACCAGATCAAGGACAGCATCATCAACAAGGTCATTAAGCCGGTTCTCGAGCCCACCGGCCTGCTGGACAACAAAACCAAATTCTTCGTGAACCCCACCGGGCGCTTCGTCATTGGCGGACCTCACGGGGACACCGGGCTTACCGGCCGGAAGATCATTGTGGATACCTACGGCGGCATGGGCCGCCACGGCGGCGGGGCCTTCAGCGGGAAGGATTCCTCCAAGGTGGACCGCTCGGCGGCCTACATGGCCCGGCACGTGGCCAAGAACGTCGTGGCCGCACAGCTCGCGGACCGCTGCGAGGTGCAGCTTGCATACGCCATCGGCGTGCCCTTCCCGGTGAGCGTCATGGTGGACACCTTCGGTACCGGCGCCGCGCCCGAGCCGGAGATCGAGAAGGCCATTGAGAAGACCTTCGACCTCACACCCAAAGGCATTGTCGATTACCTGGAGCTCAAGAAGCCGATCTTCCAGGACACCAGTTGCTACGGCCACTTCGGCCGGGGCCACTTTTCCTGGGAACAACTCAACAAGGTGGATGCGCTGAAGGCGGAAGTGGGCACGGCGGGAAGTAGTGCTTCCGCAGCCGCGGATTAGGCTGGTCTGCCGATTGGTTCAGCTGAGGGGCAAGACACGTATGCCGGGAAAGAGCGAAAAGCCCCGGTCATCTATAGATGCAATGACCGAGATTCCTGCTTCCCGGTACGTGGCGGCAAGCATGGTATCCAAGACCCGCTTCCTGCCAAGCTTGTACTGCAGCATCCATGAGTGGAACAGAGCGAGTGCGGATGGCCCTGGTTGCACGAGGGAAGTTTCGTCGGCGTCCCACCACGCAGCCGCCCGATCGAGCGCGTCCTCGAGTTCAAGAGGCTTCTGGAATCGCCGCGGATCTGTGGCTACGTGGGTGAACTCGGAGATCACCTGTGGGGCGACGGCCAAGAGCTCGTGTTGATGTCGAGCAGCTAATCGCCGCACGAGGTAATGGCTCTCATGCTGCACGTACTCGAAGGCGAGCATGAACGAAGTGTCAATACCGATCATGCAGCATCTCCTCGAGAAGATCATCCTCCGGCGACAGTGGCTCGAGGGTCCTCCCCATGTCGGCGGGTTCGTGATCGAAGATACTTCTGCCTGACTGCAAATGCGTGCGGTAATACTCCTCCATGGCTTCACGAATAAGCTCTGCTGCGCTGCGCTTCTCTGTACCGGCGTGCTTCTTGAAGGCTTCGTAGGTATCCTCTGGAACGTGAATCGTAATCGTCTTCATACATACATACTACCATATGTATGATCGCGC
>CAYFQV010000113.1:0-10946 GCA_964345195.1 uncultured Spirochaetaceae bacterium | reverse complement strand
CTTTTCCGCGTAGCCCCGCCTGATGCACCAGGAGGTCGCGCCCCTGCTCGAGTGCGAAGTCCGCGGTTATGAGCGCACCGGAATGCGCAGGTGCCTGTACGACAAGCAAGCCCTGAGATAATCCGCTGATGATCCGGTTACGTTCGGGAAAATGATACTTTGTGGGCGGCACCCCCGGTGGATACTCCCCGATTACAGCTCCACCGTGGTCGAGGATTCGATGCGCGAGAGAGCGGTTCTGAACCGGGTATATATAGTCGATTCCGCTTCCGAGTACCGCGACGTGAGCGCCGCCTGCGCTCACGGCACCCCGGTGCGCAATGGTGTCAATACCGCGAGCGAGCCCGGAAACCACGGATACGCCCTCCCGCGCCAACTCCCAACCAATCCGCGAAGCCGCGGAGGCACCCTCGACCGAAGGGGACCGGGTGCCGACGACGCCTATACACGGCCCGCCACTATGAAGGGAACCGAGTACGAAGAGGGCGTAGGGTGGATCGTAGATTTCACCGAGAAGCGACGGATACTCGGCATCTCCGAGAAAGAAAGTACGGATGTCGCGCCGCTCGAGGACCCGGAGATCCTCCTCCGCGTGCGCAAGCAGTGCGTCGGGATCGAATGAGCGCACACGAAGCTTCCGACCAATGATCACCGAAAGGGCATCTATGCTTAGTGATTGAAAGACCGTCTCATCGGCGATCGCCTGCTCAACGGCTCTCTTCTCACCGGCGGCGGCAAACTCCATCCGGTGGATAGCCAACTTCAACAATATGGAGGCGTCCATCATTGTTTTCGCCCCTCCATCAGGGCTTCTCGATTACGCAAAGCCGCCCGTCGCAGCTCTTCATTGGAGCTCAGCTCGGCGGCTTGGTCGTAGAGCTCCACCGCGCGGTCGACGTTTCCGGTCGCCGCGAGGCTGCGCGCCAAGACCATATACACACGATCATTCTTCGGCTCGTCCTCGACCATCTGCTGCAAATGCGGTCGCGCTTCCGCGGGCTTGTCCAATTCAAAAACGTAGAGGACCCCCAAGGCGTAGTTCGCGTCGTTGCGCTCCGGATCGAGCTCAATGCTTCTGATATAATAGTTCTCCGCATCCTCAAACAGTTGTTGCTGCTTCTGCTCATCCACGGTGGCCTTGGCAATCTGAGCCGAGCAGACTCCGGCGTGGTAGAAGAGGACGGCGTTCTCCGACTGAATGGAAATCGCGCGTTCCAGCTGCTCGAGTGCCGGACCGAACATCTGCTCATCCATGTAGGCGAGCCCGAGCATTTTATGATACGTGCCGAGTTGCCCGGCTGCTTCAACTTTCTCCTCGACAATAGAACGATACCTTGAGATGCCCCGCTTTAGCTCCTCGATTCGCTCCTGTGAGGGCTCTTCACCGCCGTAGCTAGAGGCGCCCTCAATGCGCGTCAGCTCCCGAAGAAAGCCACGATCTCCTCGATCACACCCGGAAAGCAGCGCTGCCGCCACGACTATCAGCACGAACGGACCCAAAGCTCGAAGTACTCTCTCGGCTCGCTCACGGACCAGTGAGCGGCACACCCTTCGTGGGGACGTGACTGAATGAGGCGTGAGCGCTGCCGTGCCGACTATCTTGGTCACTTCGCTTATCCCTTCGGATGATACTGCCGGTGGTAGTCGCGGAGATCATCCCGATCAATATGGGTATAGATCTGCGTCGTACTGATATCGCTGTGCCCCAAAAGCTCCTGTACCGCCCGAAGATCCGCACCGCCCTCTAAGAGGTGGGTAGCGTAGGAGTGTCGCAGCGTGTGAACCTTGGCGTCGATGCCTGCCTCACTACAGAGATCCCGGAAACGTTTCCACATACCCTTTCGTGACAATCCGGTGCCCAGATGGTTGAGAAACACCGCGTCGCGGGTTTTCCCGGGCTTTACAAGCTTGGGTCGCGCTTCGCTTACATAGCGCTCCAACCACGCAACCGCAGCATCTCCCGCCGGCACCAGGCGGTCCTTACCTCCCTTGCCGACGACACGGATCAGGCCCTCCCGGAGATACAGCCGATCAAGAGTCAGATCCACCGCTTCGGAAATCCGCAAACCGCAGGAATAGATCACCTCGAACAGCGCGCGGTCTCGCAGTCCCACCGGACTTCGTGTGTCGATCGTATTCAGCAGGCGATCTACCGCCTCTACAGTCAGCACCCCGGGCACGCGCTGCGCCATTCGGGGCATCTCTATCTCCGTTGCCGGGTTCGAGCTCCGATATCCTTCCAAGACGAGGTAGTGGAAAAATGCCCGCAGCGACGAAACGATCTTAGCAATCGTTCGCTGATCGACGCCCTCGGCGGTCTGTCGAGCCACCAGATACCGGATGAGGTCCCCGGAGCTGTAGCTGAGCACATCCTCCTCGTGATCGGCGGCGTACACACAAAGTGCGTCGGCCTCACGCACGTATGTCTCTACCGTACGAGTCGCCAGGTGTAGCTCCGCGGTGAGGTAGTCTCGAAACGCCGGAACGAGATCAAAACAGTGCACGCACTACTCCCCGGATCCTCCGCGACGGGAGGAGCGCATTCGAAGAACCGCCGGGATACCGAGCTCCTCATCTTCACTCTCTTTGGCTCCACCGTTCGCGTCACGCCGTCCACGACCGGTCGTCATCTCTATCCATTCATCGAGAGAGAACACTTCGTTCTTCTCCTGCTCTTGTTCCTGCTCCTCGGCGGGCTGCTGGAGCTCACCCTGGTTGAAACCCGTGGCGATCACGGAGACGGTAACCTCGTCCTCCATGAGCTCGTCCACGGCGCTACCTGCAATGATGAGCGCATCCTCGTCGGCGTTGCCCGTGATTATGTTGAGCACTTCTTCGTACTCGCTCAAAGAAAAATCACTGCCACCGGACACATTCACCAGCAAGCCATGCGCACCATCGATGCGGGTATCTTCGAGCAAGGGATTGTTAATCGCGTTGGTCGCGGCGTCTACGGCCCGGTTCTCACCGTTGCCCACGCCGATTCCCATCAATGCGTCGCCATGTCCCTTCATGATGGTCTTCACGTCGGCAAAGTCGATGTTGATCATGCCGTCCTTGGTTATCAAGTCGGAGATCCCCTGCACGCCCTGACGGAGCACGTCATCGGCCATCAAGAAGGCCTCGGCAATGGGTGTCTTTCGTTCGACTATCTTGAGAAGGTGCTGATTCGGAATGCTAATGAGGGTATCCACATGCTGGCGCAAGCGAGCAATCCCGTCATCCGCAAGCTTCGCCTTCCGACGGCCCTCGAAGGTGAAGGGTTTCGTAACCACGCCCACGGTGAGGATGTCCATCTCCCTGGCGATCTGTGCGATAACCGGAGCGCCGCCGGTTCCGGTCCCGCCCCCCATACCGGCGGTAATGAAGACCATGTCGGCGCCGCGAATGACGTTCTGGATCTCCTCTTTATCCTCTTGAGCGGCTTTTTCGCCGACCGAAGGGTCCCCACCGGCACCGAGCCCTCCGGTCAGCTTCGAGCCGAGGGGCAGGCGCGTTTCCGCGTTGGATCGCTGCAGCGCCTGGAGATCGGTGTTCACAGCAATGAACTCCACGTTCTCAACGCCGCAGGCGATCATCCGGTTGACGGCATTCGAGCCGCCCCCGCCTACACCTATCACCTTAATCACCGTGGGGCTACCGTAGTACTCTCCCAGTGAGCCGTTTTCCTCGACAATGTCGATATTCATGTCCCCTCCCAATTCTATCTATACTCGGCGCCGTCTGCAGGACGGCGTGCTCGCGTCATTCAAAGAAATTTCGTAGCCACTTCTTCAATCCTTCTACTACGTTGGGACTTCGCTCGTGCATCCGTGGATCACGCCCCTCAGTCTGCGCCTGATTCGCCCCGTATAGCAACAGCCCGATGGCCGTCGCATACTCCGGACTCTGATACTCATGTGCCACGCCACCTAGATTGACCGGTCGGCCGACCCGTGCCGCCGAGCGAAAGATCTCTTGAGCCAACTCTACAGCCCCGGGCATGAGCGCGCCTCCCCCCGTGAGCACAACTCCGCCGTTGAGGCGATCAAGATACCCTTTCTTCTCCACTTTCTCGCGAACCATTCGAAAGATCTCGGTCATCCGCGGTTCAATGATGTTGGCGACATCGCGCCGCTTTACCGACAAAGGCGGCCGTCCGCCGACCCCCGGAATGATCACCGGCTCGTCTTCCTCCACCATGGCTGCATACGCCAATCCCGCCTCGAGCTTGATTCGCTCGGCCGACTCGGTCGGGGTTTTCAGCATGATGGATAGATCGGCCGTCACTTGACTACCCCCGATCGGCAACACGCTCGTGAAGTAGGGCGCCCCGTCGATATGAACAAGCATATCGGTTGTTCCGCCGCCGAGATCGATCAGGAGTACGCCGAGCTCCTGCTCGTCGCGCGTTAAGACCGCTTCTGATGCCGCGAGGGACTCGAGAATGATGGAGTCTACTTTAAAACCGGCACGATTCACGCATTTGACCAGATTCTGGGCCGATGTAACCGACCCCGTGATAATGTGCACCTCCGACTCGAGACGCACTCCGATCATGTCGAGGGGGTTCTTTATGCCCGCCTGATCGTCGACGAGAAATTCCTGCGGGATGACATGAAGAACCTCACGGTCCATGGGGATGACGACCGCCCGGGCGGCATCGATCACGCGGTCTACGTCCTGCGTCGTGATCTCGCGGCCACGCCCGGTCACGGCTACAACACCGCGGGAGTTAAACCCCTCAATATGCGCGCCGGCAACACCGGCAACGACGCTCTTCACCTCGCGGCCGGCCATCTGCTCCGCCGCCTCAATGGCGGCATCGACCGACTTGAGGGTCGCCTCGATATTAATAACCACGCCACGTCGGAGCCCCGAGCTCGGACTGCGGCCGATCCCAATGACCTCGATCTCGTCGCGCTCGTTGTACTCCGCAATGGCGGCGGTAACCTTATTGGTGCCAATGTCGAGTCCGACGAGCATGTTCTCTCCGGGCACGCTATTCCTCCTCCGCCCGGAAGACGATCTGACCGCCCCGGAAATCGAGCTCGCGAATGTTCTGCAGTCTATCCTCCCGCTCAAACATGTCGAGGACCATTATAATATAGCGTAAGAGGGATGCGTCCAGCTCATCCTCAATGCGGACCGGCACACCGTATCCAAGCGGATAGATGACTAGTTCCACCGCGTTTTGCGTCGCCCCGCTCACGTGGATCTCGGAAAGCTGATCAAAGAGTGTCGGCGCATCCAGCCGCACGGAGTGGATCTGCCGCAGAACATCTACAACGCGGTCCGGCAGGCGTGTTCCGACCGAAAAGTCTTCGAAGCGAATCCCGGAGATAACGGGAAGGCTCCACTCTTCAATATCCCGGTAGGACTGAAAGGCAACGCCCTCCTCATCGATAGCTACGGGCAGTTGCCGGTCACCGACGTCGGCAAAACTTATCACCAAGGGTTTCCGGGCCGTCACCGTCACCTGCAGCGTCTCCGGAAAGAGCTTTCGAACCGCCGCACTCTTTAGCGCGGGGTGGTCCTCGATACGCGCAGCTACAGCGCCGGGATCAATCGAAAAGTAACTGCTTCCCGCGCTTATCCCGGCAAGCTCCATCAACTCCGCTTCGGACACGATCCCGTCGCTGTCGATCATCACCTCGGAGATGACGATGTACTCGGCGATCACCAAATGGTACAAGAGCTCGCCCAGCACGGCGAGCACGACGACCAGGAGTATCCATTTCAGAGGGTTTCGCGTGCCGATTCTGTCGCTCTCACCGCCCGGGACAGCGGAGCGCGCAGCCGGGCCCTCTCCTCGCAGCGCGTAGTCAGCCATCCTCACCCCCGAACTCCCCGAGGTGTCGCGAGCAATTTAGGAGTAGCCCGGCCATGAGCAGCGTGATAACTATGGATGAACCGCCCGCGGAGAAAAACGGCAAGGGTATGCCGGTTGCCGGCACCATTCCGGCAACCACCGCCAAATTCAGAAACGTTTGTAACAAAATGCTCGAGGTCAATCCAAATGCCACATAAGATATGAAGCGATCCTGCACGAGGTAGGCAATACGGTATCCCCGCAAACCAAAGAGTATAAACAGCGCCATGATTCCCACCACACCCACGAAACCGAGCTCTTCGCCGACTATCGCGAAAACGAAGTCCGACTGTGCCTCGGGCAAACCACCCTGCTTCTGCATGCTTCGTCCGACCCCCACACCCCAGACGGCACCATACTGAAGCGCCTCTCGGGCGGCGAGGATCTGGTAACCGGCACCGACCGGGTCACGCTCAGGATCGAGGAACGCAAGGATCCGTCGCACGCGGTGCTCACGAGTAAGCAGTAAGAGAACGGCAAGTGGAATGGTCATGAGTCCCAAACCGATGAAGTACTGCAAAGGGACATTGGCGATGAAGAACATAACCAAGGCGACGGAGACCACGAAAAAGGCGGTTGAAAAGTCGTTCTGCAGGTAGATCAGCGTCCCGAAGATCGCCACGATGATGACCGGCGGCAGAAGGCTGTTGACCGGGTCCTCAATAGTGTCGGCCTTCCGGGAGAAAATAAAGGCCAGGTACAAGACCAACGTCAGCTTTACGAGCTCCGACGGTTGAAAAGACTGCCCGAACACCGAAATCCAACGACCGGCACCGTAGTACTCTTGACCGATCCCGGGTACGAAGGGGAGAAAAGTGATCCCCATCGTTAGCAGCACGATAACCGGCATCCATCGTTGAACGATCCGCAACGAAATGTGCGCCGCAATCGCCGCACCAGCCAGTCCCATTCCGAGTGGCAGAGCCTGTCTGCGCAAGAAGTGCAGCGAATCGCCGTAGTACTGGCTCGCCTTCACGTATGACGAGGTGAAGAGCATGGACAAACCGATCCCGAGGAGCAGCACCATTACCGCCAGCAGCACCGGGTCCGGCCCCGTTCGCTCGGTTTGTATACGTTCCGCCGCAAAGCCATGCATCATCGTATCTTCAGCGTAGACAGGCTCAGAAGTGCAAAGAGTCCTCCGAGGATCCACAATCGGAGAACGACCTTCGACTCAGCCCAGCCCTTGAGTTCGAAGTGATGGTGCAGCGGTGCCATCTTAAACACTCGCTTCTTGCGCAACTTGTACGAGGCAACCTGGATAACGACCGAGAACACCTCCAACACGAACACACCGCCCACGATAACCAGCAGAATCTCTTTCTTGATCATCATGGAGATGACACCGATCGTGCCGCCTAAAGACAGACTGCCCGTGTCACCCATCATGATCTCCGCGGGATGTCCATTGAACCAGAGAAAGCCGACACAAGCGCCGACCAGCGCGAGACTGAAGACAGCGAGCTCACCCCCATCGGCCAAGAAGGGAATCTGTAAGTACTCCGCGAAGTCTACGCGGCCGGTCACGTAGGAGAGAATGGTGAACGTCAAACCAACCATCATAACCAGACCGGTGGCAAGGCCGTCGAGCCCATCGGTCAAGTTGACCGCGTTGGAGTACGAGACCAGAAGCAGGACGGCAAAGGGCACGTAGAAAAAGCCCATATCGAGAACGGGGGTCTTCACGAATGGGACGTAGAGCAGTGTCGTCGTATCGCTACGGTTGAAGTAGAATATCAACGCGATGGTGAGCGAAATGGCGATCTGCCCGCTAAACTTCACCCAGCCCCGCATGCCCTTGGAATTGTGATTGTAGACCTTTAGGTAATCATCTATGAAGCCAATGCTCCCGAATGCCACGACCGAGGCAATTACCAGCCATGTATACAGGCTCCGCAGATCCATCCACAGAAACGCCGACACCACAATGGCCAGTATGATCATGATGCCGCCCATGGTCGGGGTTCCGGACTTGACGTGATGGGTCTCGGGTCCCTCGGCGCGAATCTCCTCGCCGGCCTCCTTGCGCTTCAGAAGTCGTATGATTCCGGGACCGGCGATAAAGGAGATCAAAAGCGCGGTGATTGCCGCGTAAGCACCGCGAAACGTGATGTACTGAAATACATTGAAAGGAGTGAAGTAATCCACTAAGGGATACAGAAACTCCGGAAACATGGCGCCTCCTCTATCCTTCCGCCCCGGTAATCACCGGAATCAGCCGCTCCAGGGCGGCCGTACGACTTCCCTTCAACAACACGACGTCCCCGGAACGCAACTCCTTTCGCAGTAGCTCCGAAGCCTCCGCACGATCCTTCACAAGCTGCACCGAACCGTCCGAGCCCTCAATTACCCGCGCGTAGGTTCCGCCGAGCGCAAGCACCATATCGAAACGCTTGGCCCGCGCCTCGTCGAGAACGCGACGGTGCGCGTCCAGGGCGTAGCTCCCCAATTCCGCCATTTCTCCGATCACCACGATCCGCCGTCCCACGGCAGTCCGCTCCGCAAAACTCTCAAAGGCAGCGCGCATGGAATCAGGGTTGGCGTTATAGGCGTCATGGACGATGGTAACCGCTCCCGTAATCACTTCGCTCCGACCCGAGACACTGCGGACACGGGTTAAAGCGGCCGCCACGGCGTCTTCGGAAACCCCGAGATCCACCGCGACACTGATCGCCGCCAAAATGTTTCGAAGGTTGTGACGACCCGGCAGCGACACATGGATGTCCTGTCCGCTCCAACGCAGATCCCAACTTCCGTCGACGCGCTGCACCGCGCCTTCAAAGCCTTCGGTGTTCGTTTCTCCGAAGAACAACACGCGGGACTTCGCGCTTCGCCCATCCAGCAGAAAGTCGCGATACGGCTCCCCTTCATACACAAGCGCGCAATCGTAGGAACGAAGTGCACTAAAGATTCGCCGCTTCTCCCCGGCAATCGCGTCTCGGGAGCCGAGCTTGCCAATGTGAGCGTCACCTATGTTGGTGATGAGCGCATATTGCGGTAGGGCGATATCCGTAAGCGTGCCGATCTCCCCGGCCTTGTTCATGGCCAGCTCAAGCACGGCAATGCGGTGCCGCGACGCGACTTGAAGCACCGACAGGGGCAAGCCTATCTCAGAGTTGTGGTTTCCCTCCGACCGAAATACCGCATCATGCCCATATGACTCCGCGAGCAGCTCGGCCAGCAACTCCTTCGTGGTGGTCTTGCCGTTGCTACCGGTAATGCCGATCCACCGCACATCGTCACGACGTCGACGGTGGGCTGCCGCGAGCGCTTGCAACGCGCCCAGCGGGTCATCCACAAGGATGACGCCGCGACTGCGCCCCGACTCGAGCGCGTGGGCATCGTCCTGATTCCACCTGGACCGCGCGTAAAACACCGCCGCGGCGCCGTGGTCGAACGCATCCCGGACAAAGCGATGGCCGTCGGTGCGCGTACCCGGCAACGGCACGAACAGCGTCCCGGCCGTAGAAGTCCGCGAGTCGATGTCTACACGTGTGATCGATGCCGTGGAAGGTCCGATCACCTCACCGGCCACGGTCTCGGCGATGTCGCCCACGGACCCGAGGACGTCACGGTTCGTCGTTGCGTTCACCCTTCACCACCTCGACATGCACGAAGCGGTCGGGAAAGCCTCGCCTCAACCCGAGCTGCTCTTCGGCAATACGGGCAACTCGCCCAGGTGACCGTAGCACGGCGATCCCGGCGATGAGACGCTTGTTTCTCTCGAACGCTTCTCTCTGCTCGGTCTCGAGTTGGTCGACCTCCCTGCTCAGCTCCGCGTGACGGTAGGATTGCCACACATTGAAGAACAGTGCAATCGGTATCGCGATGACACAGAGATAGACCAAGACTCGCTTCACAACGCCGCCTTTCACGCGAAAACCTTCTCAGCAACTCGCAGCCGAGCGCTCCTCGCCGCGGGATTTCGCCGCACCTCGTCCTCCGACGGGAAGATGGGCTTTTTCGTAAGGAGCGAAACCGCCCCTTCGTTATTGATCGGCGCATCCGGCTCCGCGGTAGAGTCATAGCGGTGAGCTCGTAGGAATCGCTTGGCGATACGGTCTTCTAAAGAGTGAAACGCTATTACCCCAAGCCGCCCCTTCGGCCGCAAGACGCGCAACGCCGCCGGCAATGCGCGATGTATCCTGTCAAGCTCCTCGTTCGTTGCAATACGCAATGCCTGAAAAGTACGCGTGGCCGGATGAAGACGCCCGTATCGGTACGCCGGCGGGACGGAGCGACGCACGACATCGGCCAAGTGATCCGCAGTCTGAATCGCTTGGCTCCGTCGCTCGAGCACGATCGCCTTGGCGATCCGACGAGCGTAACGTTCTTCACCGTACTGGTAAATCACGTCAGCCAGGTCACTTTCACTGTAGCGATTCACGATGTTTGCGGCGGACGATCCTTCATCGGGCTGCAATCGCATATCCAACACCTCGCGTTTCGAGAAGGAGAAGCCCCTCGCGGAGCTTTCATAGTGAAACATGGAGATACCCAGATCGAAGAGCACCGCCGACGGCGGCGTTCCTTCTGCGTAATCCTCAAGCACGTCATCGAACCAGCCGTGAATGAAAGAAACACGATCGCCGAAATGCTCAAGCCGCGCGCGTGCACGGCTCAGCATTTGGGCGTCGGCATCTACGGCGACGACGCGCAGGTGTGGATGTGCATCCAAGAAGTGCGCCGAATGTCCTCCTTCCCCTGCAGTGGCGTCAATGAGCAGTGGGTCATGGTGATCCGTGGCCAAGAGACCAAGGACCTCCTCGACCAGCACGGGCTCATGTACAAACTCCATACGCCTTCTTACAGGGAAATGAGTCCTCCCAGTTCTTCCGCCGCCTCTTGGAATTCATCCTCACTTTCGGCGAGATATGTTTCGTAGGTTTCTACGTTCCATATCTCCAAATACCGGTTCAGACCTAGAATCATGCATTCGCGTTCCAGGCCCACCGCCTCTTGAAGAGCGTGTGGAATATTGACCCGGCCGGAGCGATCAATCTCCACCTCTTGGGCGGGAGCAATGATCCATCGCTGCAGCAAGCGTGCACGCTTGGTGAACGGTGACGCTGCAGCCATGAGCCCCTCGGACACC
>CAYFQV010000112.1:0-11059 GCA_964345195.1 uncultured Spirochaetaceae bacterium | reverse complement strand
CATCGGCGAGGTGACTACCGATAAAGCCGGCGCCGCCGGTGAGGAAATAATGCATCAGTCCGAATTGAGAATGAGAGAGGAGGACTCTTGCGCAGCGAAGCGCGCAGATAGAGAGAATGCGAGCCTGTACTCTACCGTAACCAGCTATATACTACCGACTATACCCTAGGCGACAGCACATAGAAACGGAAGCTACGCCCGGTAACCTTCACAAAGGTTCTACCTGGGTTACTAAATTTCCGCCCCCACCTCATTCGGGTACACACGACCACGCTGGAACACCCATTCCCGCGGCGCGCCACTTCGGGCGTTTCAGGGCCCCTCGCTCGCACACGGGGAACGTCCCAGAAGCGAAAGGACGGCGCGTACAGTGACCGCGAGCCCTTCCCTGTCAGCGGACAAGAAGAGGCGGTCCACCCAGTCGATCGAGAAGAAGGACAGGCGATAGGAAACGAGGCCCCCCGTGCCGGAAATCGAGTAGGATGAAACCCGGGATCGGTGGATCGTCGCGCAGTTGCGCACTCGCTGACTCGCTCAACGGATTCTGTCCATAAACGATCAGGATTTTTCGCCCACCGCCGAAGCGAAGCAACTCATCTTCCGTGTCGTTACACGCACTGACTCGACGCCGGACACTTGCCTCAAGCAACTTGGGGAGCGACCATCCAGCGAGTTCATCGGTCCGGCGTCAGAAAGCGTGACCGGCACTAACGATCATGCGGCTATGAGACGGCCGAGTGCATCTTTTCCTCTATCGGTCAAGATGAATTAGCGGCGCTCATCAACTCCATCTCCACGTCAAACGTGCGACCAGCCTCCGCCAAGCCCCGATCGGACGTCAGTAGAACCAGGTCACGGCGACCGGCAACCGCAAGATGCAACGAATCCAAGGGTCGAAGCGTCGTGTCTAACCGCGTCATCCACCTCCGGGCCTGCAAAAAAGCCGTCACCGCCTCAAACAGCGGCCTCGCCGAACAGCTACACCTCCAGCACTGGCCGGACGGCTCTCGTCTTGGGTTTCCTCTCAACAGCGGATACTACCCGTCACGGAAGCTCTCCCTCATCCCGTAGCACGCGGCGATAGAGCTGGTCGCTGATCCAGAAACCAGCCTCGCTCCGTAGAGCCTGCAAATAGGGGCGGAGAGCGTCGACGTGTTCGTTTTCTTTCGCCTCGATGAGCACTCCGATGAGACCCACGCACGCCAGGTCAAAATGATCGGCGGTTTCTCGCCCCAGCCGTTCATCCATCAAAAGCAGGGCGTCTTCTGTTTCGACGGCCAACGCAACGGCCTCCGCCTCCCCCTTGTCTAAATCCTGGCGCAGGGCCCGTACGAGATCCCGATTGGCTACTGCCTGCCGTTCAATCCACGTTGCCGACTGGACGGCGCGAGCGCCGGGCTGGCCTTCTCCATCCATGACGATCTCCGTCCAGACTGCCTCCGGGAGCACCACGGTCTCGTATAGCTGCACGAGAAGGTGGAGCGCCTCGATTCGTGCTAGGTTGATCATCGGGGATGCGTCGCTGACAACCGTCATATCCGCCCCAACCGCCGTAGTGTCTCTCGGTCGTCTTCGTATGCCTCCACGTCATAGTGTACGGGAATGCCCCGGCTGCCCAAGAATTGCTGGAAGTCCCACACCGACATCTGAGCCAACTCGCGGGCTTTTCCGAACGACAGCTTTTCCTCTTCAAAGAGGTGAAGCGCCAGCTCTCGACGGAGCTCATCTTCGGTCAATCGGGACGCTCGCAATACCTCCCGCGGAATCTCGAACGAAACGGTTGTGGACATAGCCAATCACCTTGGAGCTCGAAAATATCAGTAAGCTAAACCAGCGAGCGCACACGTTGCTCCGTCTCCTCGTTTCGAACGCTCAACGAAAGACGCCCAACGCACAAACGCCCCCACTCCCATACCATCCAGACACACCGATACCGACGAGCACGTGAGCCTCTGCCGCCCACAAAAGACGTCCTTTCTCGACCGCTACACCTCCAGCACGGGTCGGTCCGCGTAGTATGCCTTCACCCAGTCGGCAAAGACCTGCAGTCCTTCATCGATCGGCGTCTCCGGCTGCCAGTCCAGGAGATCCTTCGCCTTCGAAATGTCCGCGTACGTCCGCTTCACGTCCCCAGGCTGCGTGGGCAGTTGCTCGATCTCCGGCGTGATGCCCATCGCGTCGGCAATGCCCGAGATCAGATCCTTGAGCTGCGTCGTCTCCGAGCCTCCGAGGTTGATGATCTCGTACTCCGAGTCGTCGAGCGATTTTGCGCGATGGAGGCTCTTGACGATGCCATCCACAATGTCGTCCACGAAGGTGTAGTCGCGGCGGGAGGTGCCGTCCCCGTACATCGTGATGGGCTGGTCCGTGAGGAGCTGCCGGGCGAATTTGTGGATCGCCAGGTCCGGCCGCTGGCGCGGGCCGTAGACGGTAAAGAAGCGGAGCCCATGCACCGTCATGTCGTAGAGGTGATGGAACGTGTGGGCCAGCAGCTCGCCGGAGCGCTTCGTCGCGGCGTACGGCGAGATGGGCTGCTCCACCCGGTCGTCCTCCGAGAAGGGCACCGTGTCGTTGTTGCCGTAAACCGACGAGGACGAGCCGTAGATGAAGGTGTCGATATCGTGTTCCTGGGCGACCTCCAGCATCGACTGCGTGCCGCCCACGTTCGTTTGCTCATAGGCCGCCGGCGTCTCGATCGACGGCCGGACCCCCGCCTTCGCAGCGAGGTGAACGATGGCGTCCACGTCCCTCGCGTGCAGCGCGTGCAGGATCGCGTCGGTGTTGCAGATGTCCGTCTCAATGAGCGTGAACAGCTGCGCGGGAAAATCCTCAATCCCCTCTTCCTTGATGGCGCGGGGGTAGAAGGGATCGAAGTTGTCGATGGCCGTGACGCGGTGGCCGTCGTTCAGGAGACGGCGACAGAGATGACCGCCGATGAACCCGGCCCCGCCGGTGACGCAGACGTGCATAGCTGTGGTTGAGATCTATGTGAATGAATTCGTGAGAGAGAAGATCAAACTTCGTGCGTTCGTGAAGCAAAGCGACACGGCCGGAGAAAGCATAGCCTAGCTGTGCCTCTACCTACCGGATTTGACGCCCTCGTTCCCGGAAGCGCTGGATTGCCTCCGGGGTCGGAAACGAGAAGTAGGTTGCCTCTTCCCCGTCGTTTTCCTTGGGTTCAACCCTCCCTTCCATAATTTGTCGCACGGCCTCCGCGAGAGCGGGAACCCCATACTCAACCTTCGATCGGAGCACCAAGGAGTGGAGTGTATCGTCGGATCGGATCGGTACTTCCCTCTGTACAATGATGGGCCCGTCGTCCAGCTCCTCGTTCATGTAGTGAACGGTCACACCGGTCTTTTTCTCCCCGTTGGCCAGCACCCAGAAGCTGGGGAGTTTGCCGCGGTACTTGGGAAGCAGCGCGCCATGGATATTGATGACGCCCTCGGGCGGATGCGCCAGCAGATCCGCCCGCACGATCTGCGGACAAGCAATGGAAATGACTAGATCAACGTCCCGCCGGTCGAGCTCGCGCAGGAACGATGGATCGTTGACGTTTTCCGGCGTGTGCTCCGGGATGTCGTGGGCTTGCAGGGCGCCCCGAACCGAGTACAGTCCGTTCAGTCTAACACCCTGGGCAATAATGTCGAGAGCCTTATGCCGAGCGAAGTCCAGCCCGTTGAGCACGGTTCCGCGCACGCCCATCAGGCAAAGATAGTCGGGCACGTTCTCCAGGGCAATTTCGCCTTCGAGGACGGAGGCCCCGACGATCCGCGCCGCGTCCGGCTTCTCTTCCACGAAGCGGTCGATCAGCTTCGGGAGATAGAACACGTCCGGCTGGGTTAGCAGAAACAGGTTCATGCGGCGAGTGCCTCCAGTTCCTCACTAAATGCGTCCCGGTACGATTGAAACGAGAAGTCCTGAAACAGCCGTTCCAGCTTCGGTAGTGTCGAGTCCAGATTCCAGTAGTGTGTCGCGCTCACCCGAAACGGCAAATCAATTTTGGGATGATCCGGGTCCATCTCCCAGGGATGTACGTAGAGCCCCACGTGCTCCCCTCGCGCTTCGAGTCGCCGTAGAAAGGCTCGCTGGAGCCAGTACGGATAGATACGCAGGTAGGCACCACCCCCGCAAGGCACGTTCATCTTTGGCAGCGGATACGTCGACACCGGGGACTCCAGCAGGTGCCGCCCCCCGGGTGTTTCTACTTGCGAGGGGGTTCGCTCGGCGTCGGGAATACCGTAGCGCCAGTTGACCACCGGGTGGATGCTGGAATCGTAGCGGATGCCTTCTTCGGCGAGAATGTCGAGGGCCCAGAGAGAATCCTCGGTAATCGTAAAGTAGGGCGCCCGGTGCCCCAGTACGGCCTCTCCCGTCAAATCCTGAAGCAGATCAATCGAGTGGCGTAGTTCATGGCGGAAGCGCTCGGGCGTAAGGTTGTAGATCTTGGCGTGGGAGTAGCCGTGGGTGGCGATTTCGTGTCCGGCCGCGTGGATGCGCTTTACGAGACTGGGATGCTCTTCGGCGACCTTGCCGAGCACAAAACAGGTGGCCGTCACGTCGTAACGGGCCATGAGGTCTAGCAGGCAATCCATACTGACCTCTACCCGCTGCTCGAAGCCGTCCCACTGGTCCATGGGAATTTCGATGCCCTGGTACCAGTCCTCGACATCGATTGAAAAAACATGCGACATAACTTCCAGACGACCAAATAATTGGAAGTGCTTCTTCCTCTACTGCACTTCAGTGCACCTCATCGAAATGCCATTCGATGGTACGTTGGAGAGCCTCCTCAATTCCAACTGGTTGATCGAATCCAGTTTCTCGGATAAGGGAGGCATCGAAATTTGTAGAGGTATTAAACTTCTCAATTCGGGCTGCAGTGATTGGAAAATTGATTCCGGTCCAGGCTGCTGCAACATCCGCAACCCACGCCACGGATTTCGCCATGTTTTCCGGAATCCTGATCTTCGGTCGTCGTTTTCCAAGAAGCCGATAGATGTCATCGACTAAGGCCTCTGTCGTTCGCACTGGATGATCGACGTAAATGTACGTCTCCACTCCTTCAGATCGGCGCTCCCACAAATGTATCGTCGCCTCAATCACATTCTCGATATACGAGGTCGTCTTGATTGCTTGACCATCCCCGACCATCATAAATCGATTGTTTCGAATAGCCTCTATTAGACGATGAACATTCGTATACGAAAAATGTCCAGGTCCGAAAATAATTGAAGGACGTATGATCACACACGACATTTCCCGGACCTCCGATGCATACTCCTGAAAAAGCCTTTCAGCCTCTACCTTGGAAGCTCCATACGCTCCAGCGGGCTGCAACGGACTTTTCTCCGTTCGAGGCACATCTCCGGGCCCGATTGCTGCAACGGAGCTGTAAAAAATCCAGTCATGTATCCCAAGCTCCCGGGCATCTGCTATGAGTCGACGAGTTACTTCCAAGTTTTCGAAATAGAACGTGTCGTCATCAATACCCCAATCGTCCTTTGCTGCCGCCAGATGAATAATTGCGTCCACACCATCGAGCGCTCGATGGCGTGTTTTACGATCAGCAAGATCCCCGTGCACGAATCGATCGAGTGCTGAGGGTGAGTTTGCATCTCGGTCTACACCAACCAACTCATATTCCTCCTCTGCCAGCCGACGAGAGATCCTGATACCAACAAAACCTGAGCTTCCCGTAACGAGTATTGTCATACACGTCTATTTTTAATTTTCCAAAATACTAACACTTCACTTGGACAATACGTTATTACATATTTTATGTTTTACATAAAGTTTTTTTTTAAAACTTTTTTCTACGAGTCTTTGTCCGTTCTGTCCCCCTATCCTTACCCGTTGGCCCGAACTTTTAATCGGACATTCTATTGCTTGAGTCATGGAAGTAGCATTCCCCGGTACAATCTGGACGATCCTGTCGGTCATGGCGGTATAAATTTCCTAGTCCGCATCTGTCTCGTTCCGACGAGGATCGATACGATGAAGCTGACGATGGACGAAAGCATTGGCCTTACGCGGAAGCAATGAGCGAAGCAAAGGAACGCTGACTCCAACGTAGCTAAGGGGCGATGCCCCTACGCGCCAACACCCCTTCCACCCCATCTTTGCCTGATTCCAGGCGACTTTCCAGTCATTACGCTCGTAGTACTCACCCGTAAACCGATACTTAAGTAGAACTTCGGGAAGGTTTGCAAACCGAAGCCCTCTTTCTAAGCAACGAAACCACAGCTCATAGTCTTGACGTTTTTCCACGCTTGGATCATACGAGCCTATCTCCCTAATGGCCTCTTTTCGCAACATAGCCGTCGGATGAACAATCGGATTTGTCCATATGAGACGAGCAATTTCCTTATGTGTAGTAGGGTATGTTCTTTTTCGGATAGGCTCTCCTTCCTCGTCCACATCTATAGTCCACGTTCCCAGGATATCGACTTCGGGATGGGAAGAAACGTACGACAGCTGCTTTTCTATTCGCTCTGATAATGCAACATCGTCGTCATCCATCCGGACGATCCAGTCTCCACGCGCCACCTTTACACCTTCGTGAAGCGCATACCCAAGTCCTCGATTTTCTTCATGAAAAAGGAGTCGAATTCGTTGGTCTTGATCTTCCCAATTCTTCAATGTTTCTCGACTTCCATCCGTGGAGGCATCGTCGATGATGAGAAACTCAAATTCGGAAAACGTTTGGTTGACGATGCTCTCGATGGCTTCGTCCAGATACTCGATGCCGTTGTACACGCTCATCAGAACGGTAACTGGCGGAGGGGCCGAAGCGTCGGATGACATTGTCATTCGTGGTGACTGGCGAAGGCGGTGACTGACGAAAACAATGGGGATGATGCGATGAACTTCGCGTCCGGGTTACGACAGTGGCATTGCGTACAACTTTCGCCGACCGTCGAGCACTGAGTCGAAAAACACGGCGTCTCCATCCGGCGAGAGTCTGGGGTGGAGGTCGCATCGCGCCTCGGCGTCATAGTCAAACCCGTGGTGCAGTTCAGCAATCTCCTCAATGTCTCCCGTCTCGATGTCGCACAGTAGAAGCGTCTGCATCCGTCCTTTGTTCGGATAGGTATCGGTCACGAGACGCGTGCCGCAGACGTGGGGATGCCCGTCTCCATATGTATCGAGACGTCCGCCGAAGGCTCTCCGCATCTCCCCGCTGTCGACATCTACGACGTAGTAGCCATCCGCCTCGTCCGGACCGCGCATGTATCCGAAGAGTGTGTCAGCGTCGATCCAGCAGTAGTGGCTGACGAAATCGTGGTCGACGAGCAGTCGAAGCGATGTTCCTTTCGGTTCTCCAACTAGAAGGCGATCATATCGCTGTCCACGATGAAAATATCGATGGAGAAATACGAACCGATCGCCCTCAGGAGAGATCATGACGTGGTTGGCGTAGTGCGTACTGTCTTCAAACGCTGTCTGGGGCTTGACGTCGCACAGATCCGCGAGTGAATACAGTAGCTCGTCATCTCCCGTCTCGTAATCGACGTGCCAAAGGCCGTCCTCCTCATAGCGGGAAAGCTCCTCGCCCGACAACGCCGGCAGGCTAAAGTATCCGTAATCTGGCCGAAGCGCCCGAAGCCGTCGGTAGCTGAGTGAGATGAAGTAGTCATCTTCGTGACCGTCCTGGATGGGACGGTCGTAGCTGCGCAGGCGGTCGCCGGCGTCAACAGATGCCGTGCGCGCAACGTAGTTCGACTCGTTGTCCGCTAGGTCATTGAAGACAAACACGTTTTCATCCACCCACTGCAGGCGACTTCCCTGTTGCCAGTTGAAGGCCGACGACGTGAAGCTGCACACCTCTTCCCCCGACGCTGCCTTGACGGCGACCACGGAAACAGTGTCGTCGGGAGCAGGGCGGCGCGTCGTCCCTCCCGAAAATGCATGCAGGAGAATGTGTCGCCCGTCTGCTGACGCTGGACTGCAGTCGTAGTAGCCGAAAAATGTGCTTGCGGATATTGCCGCGACGGCTTGAATCTCGCCGACGGACTTCTTCCGGTACCCCGGGCGATAGAAGACGTAGTTGACGTACTGGTAGACCCGCTTGACGACGCCTTTTAGCCTCGGAAACCGAGACAAGAAGGACGCAATGCTGCGTTCCAGTGGAGAAAATCTGCTCATGAACCTGTTAACTTCCTATCTTTGAGTCGGCTTCCTGCATGGGTCCAACCGGCCCTGAGGGTCATGCTGGAATACAGAGGATACTGCTTCAGCTTTGCTGTTCACCGAGGACGATCCGGCTAAAGTGATCGAACCGGGTTTCCCAGTCGGCCGACTTCGCAACCGACTGGCGCTTCTGAATGCGCTCATCTGTTTCCGTCTCCGGAAGGGACTCGATGATCTCCGCCGCCCGACTGGCCGATCCGTCGATCTCGTAGACACTCTCCGGATAGGCATCTGCCTCTCGGAGCCCCGACACGAGCGTCGGTTTCTGCGTGGCGAGGCACTCGAAGAACTTCGCCGGGATTTTCCCACGGACGAATTCCGTCTCCCGGTAGAAAATAGTTAAGACATCAGCCTGTTCGAGCACGTCCGGAAGCTCGTGATTTTTGACCGGAGGCAGAATCTCGATATTGTCGGGTACCTCATCTTCCGCCTCTGGATTCACAACCCCGACGAACCGTACGTCGTAGGTCTCAGCGAGTGCTTCGTAGATGTCGAAGTCAACGTGCGGGCCGATGCCCCCATAGAACATGATGACCTTCCGCCGCTCGGCCTCGTCCCCACGGTAGGCGGTCTGAAACCGGTCGTAGTCCACGCCCGGAAGAGCCGGATACACGTGCCGCCCCCCGGAAATTTTTTCCAATCGCTCCTGATTGAACTGCGAATCGGCCATGAGGATATCCACGTCCCGAACGACCTCTCGCTCAGCCCGAAGCAAATCGTCAAGGACGTTCGCTCCATCGTAGTTATGAACGTTGACATACACCGTGCGAAGCGGATCAATCATGTCGATGAAATCCGCTGCGGCATAGGTCGGCAGATAGGTAATCACGAGAGCATCTTCCACCGGTTCGATCTGGTGCCGCGTGACGCGAAGGAACGCTTTGTTGATGGTGTTGAGACCTCGCATGGGAGGCAACCAGTACGGCGTGACGACGCGCAGATTGTCGGGCTGCTCGTTTTTGAGGCTTCCCTTTCCCTGATCGGGAAGCAGGCGGCGGAGGATGTGATGCGGCTGCGGAAACCGCTGAAAGCTCCGGTTGACGTACACAACGTCATATCCAGCTTTCGCAAACCGGGCGGCAAGCTCTTGCCGTTGAAACCAGAAGCTGTCCCAGTCGCTGTTGGCGATGAGGACAATCGTACTAAATCGGCTCTCTTCAGGGGAAATCATCGTGTCGGTGACAGTGAAAGGAGGCGGCACAACGTACCTGTTGATCGACGACCGGTGAGAGTGCGGTAGCGCGCAGCCTCATACACAGAGCGACCCATACCAGGGCGGCAGACTCGGCGGACACGAGGCGATTTGGCGCGTGTCCGCCGAGGATTGGAACGCGGAGTAGATCGCTCTTTTCAATCGCAGAGATTTTTCAATCGCACAGATTAGACGTGCCACGTCGAACGGGCACTGGCTGTGCACAGAAGGCACACGATCAGCAGGAAGCGCAAGACAGGCCGACCTCCCCAAAGACGTTTTCTTTCACCTAATGAGGTCACCTGATGAGATGCCGGACGCAAGTGGGTACCGGATGGGTTGATCGACCATCACTTAAGCAATCGGTGAGCGCTAACTTAACGAGCCATCACCCCAATGGAGAACACAGGCCTGTAAATCCAAGTCGAATTTGCGCTCCTGCCACGTTCCCGCCGTACAAGTGCCTTTCCGCCCAAAGCGTTCCGCAGAATCCCCGGCGGACGGCTGCCCGCTCCTCTTATCTCACGACTTCGTCGACCCATTTGATGCCGTTCTCTGCGTCGTGTCCTGCGTCTCGCTACCACGAGCCTCACCGTGACGGAGACGATACAGATACGACTCTACCGGGTCTGGAAGAAGAGACTTCAAGCCGTCTTTCACAACCATCGACAACAACCACCGGGCCGACAGTGCAGCGTTGGTAACAGCCCCGACCATCTCGTATTTGCGTCGGACGACGTAGCGCTCTCGCGCCCGTTGCAGGACGTTATTAGCCCCGCTGGACAGTCCTCCGACCCGCATGTTCGAGAGCACCTGATCGACGAATACGAAGGGCACATCGGCTTGGTAACACCGGCAGATAAAGTCGTAGTCGCCCAAAATTTGAAACTTGGCATCGAACGTACCCAGACGCTCGTAAACGGACGTCGGCACGAACGTGGCCGGATGGTTGATCGGCATGGTGTAACGGATTGTGTCGTCTAGATAGCTCTGGCTGAGATTGCGACGAAGGGTGTATGTCGAGCCGCCGGTTTTTACCTGGTTCATGGCCCCAACAATAATGCTGTCGGGATGCTCGGCATACGTTTCTGCAACGGTCTGAATGGCTCCATCCGCGTAGAAGTCGTCGGCATTCACGAGGCCGATTACGTCTCCGGTCGCCCTCTCTATGCCTTTGTTCATGGCATCATAGACTCCATCGTCGGGCTCGCTCACCCATTCGTCAATCTGATCCCCGTACGACTCGATGAGCTCGACGGACCCGTCCGTGGAGCCACCGTCAATCACAATGTATTCGAGGGGCTGATACGACTGATCCGATACGCTTTCGATGCAGCGCTGCAGAGTGTCGGCTCCGTTGTACACGACGGTGATCACGGAGACCTTGGGACGGTCGTCACTGCACGAATCCTCCTGGCCGTCAGACTGTGACATGGGTGTGTTTGTCAATGCAGATGGATCCAGCATGTGTTTAGAGACCGTCGTAGATGAATCCCTCAGTGCCAAGGTTCTCTCGTTGCTCAGTGCCGATCAGTCAGTGTAATCAGTCATTGATGGTCTTTTGCCCAATCCCGTCGAAGGAATAGCCGAACCGGTCGATGTCGGCGGTGTAATGCTGAGCCACGAGATCACGGGTCCGGTCATTGTAGTAGTTTCGGTAGTCGTCGTGAGATG
>CAYFQV010000111.1:5191-11248 GCA_964345195.1 uncultured Spirochaetaceae bacterium | reverse complement strand
TCTCGGAGCTCTCGCGGCGGAACAGCAGATAGCGATCGGTATGCTGTGGTTGCAGAACACCGTACTGTTCGCGGGTGCCTCGCAGTTTGTGATGGTTGGCTCCTGGGAAGCGCCGCTGCCGATTGTGCCGATCGTCCTGGCGGTGCTTGCGGTCAACCTCCGGTATCTCCTGGTCACGGCCACCTTGAAGCCGCTGTTCCGCGACGCCCCCACATGGCAGCGCTTCGCGTTCCTGCATCTGGTTGCCGATGAGAATTGGGCTGTGACAATGGCTTCGTACCGGGAGCGCGGTGTGACGCCGTGGTTTCTTTTCGGAGGTGGGCTCTGCATGTTCACGTTCTGGATGGCCGGGACCAGCCTGGGGCATCAACTTGGGTCACTCATTCGAAACCCCGAGGCTTTGGCCATGGATTTCGCCTTTGCGGCGGTGTTCGTCGCTCTGGCCCGGAACTTCTGGCGAGGCGCGCGGGATCTGATTCCCTGGGCGGTTGCGGCCGGGACGGCCGGCGGCGCAAGTCTGCTTATTGAAGGGAATTGGTACGTGATCCTCGGCGGACTCGCCGGCGCGGCGATTGCCGCGGTGGCCGGCGTAGGCGAGTTGGGCGGCGAGTCGGAAGGCGTCGCGGAAGGTGGAGGAGCTTCGTGAATAGCGCGGTGCTTTCGGGCATCCTGATTGTGGTGCTCTCGGGACTCGGGACCTATGCCCTTCGCTTCGGCGGCTTGGCACTCGCGGATCGATTGCCGACGCGGGGCCGGAGCGCCCGCTTTCTTCGCGCGCTTCCGGGTACGCTGCTGGTCGCCCTTGTTGTGCCGGAGCTCATGGACGCGGGTGTCGTCGGTGTGGTGGCGGCGGTGGTCGTGTTCTTCGTTATGGCTCGGACCCGGAATCTGCTTGTTGCCGCCCTTTCCGGTGTCGTCATTGTGGCGGTCGTTCGGCAGGTCGGAACGCTTCTGTAAGAGCTCTGTTCTCTGCTACTATCGCAGTGTCATGAACATTGAACTGTCTCCATTTGGGCTTAGCCCAAACGAGTACTTCCGCGTTCTCCTGCGCAACTACATTTCGCGTCGCTGGTGGCTGTTGCTACTCGACATAGTGGTGCTGGCGCTCTTCGCATTGGCCGCGGTGTACGTACCCGAACAGCTACAGCTCATTCACTACGTCGGCGTGGCGATCCTTATTGTATTTCCGGCCGTCTACATCTTTCGGTTCCACCGCCTCGCCTTCGGCGGTGGTAACGAGGCCGCTTTCCAGCAGCGACGGACAACCTTGAACAATGAGGGTCTTACCTTTGTCTTCGACGACGGAGAGCAGACCCGGATCCCCTGGGATCGGGTGCTCCACGTTCTCAATACAAAGGACTTCCTGCTGATCTATATCACCAAGCGTCAATTCGTGTACCTGCCCAAGCAGGCCTTTGCGACGAACCAGGATCTCGGAGAGTTCATGAAGTTCAGTGCGTCACGGAAGTGGACACGGAGTATCTGAATGAGAATCTCTTCGGTCTTTCGCTTGTGGCTGCTCATGACCCTCGGCGGGGTGCTCGTTACCGGGCTTATCCGGCTCTTCTGGCCGGGCGAAGATGTGCAACTGAGCCGTGCTTTGATCCCGGCGACCATTATTTTGATCCTGATAGCCTTTGCCCGTCTCGGACCCAGCTCCCTCGGTGACGATTCGCATGTGTCCGGGGGTGAGTTTTCCTCACGGCTTAGTCGTCAACACCGCGGCGGGCTCGCCCGGGACTTTCAGGAGGGCGGCAGCACATGGATGCGTCGCTCCGGCCCGGGTTTGGCGGCGATAGCAGCCCTTGTCACACTCTGGCTCATTGCCACCGTGCTCTTTCTCTTCGCGGGCGTGGAGTAGCCGGTCGCCTTGACCAGAGGGGCGATTGCGGGGGACGCTGCAGCATGTCCAAACGGCGCAAGCACTACGAGAATATCCACATCCAGGACTTAGAGTACCGAGGCTACGGGGTTGCCAAGCCCCATGGCAAGGTGCTCTTCGTCGAGGACACGCTTCCGGGTGAAGAAGTGGACGCCCGGGTAATCAAGGACAAGCGGGATTACGCCTTTGCCGGCCCCACGGCGTTCCACGTCTATTCGGCCGAACGGATCGAGCCGTTTTGCAAGCACTTTCACGCCTGCGGCGGCTGCAAGTGGCAGTATCTGCCCTACGAGCGTCAGCTATCCTATAAGCAGTACTTCGTTGAACAGATCTTAGAGCGCATCGGCAAGATCCCGGAGCCCGTTGTGGACCCGATTATCGGCTGCGAGGAGGATCGCTACTATCGCAACAAGCTCGATTACTCCTTCGCCGCCGCCCGATGGTTGACCCAGGAGGAGATCGAGTCCGGTGAGGACCTCGACCGTCGTGGGCTGGGCTTCCACGTGCGTCGGCGCTTTGACCGTGTGCTCGACATTACGCACTGCTGGTTGCAGCCGGAGCCGTCGAACACCCTGCGCAATACGCTCCGGGACTTCGCCACGGAAGAAAACCTTGCCTTCTACGATCCGGTGCGACACGAGGGCTTTCTGCGCTCGCTTATCATCCGCACATCGCTTTCGGGGGAGACCATGGTCATGGTCGTCTTTGCCGAGCCGGATGAGGCGCCTCGGCGTGAAGTTATGGAGTTTCTGTCACAGTGGCTTGTAGAGGACGATGCCGAAGCGGGCGGCTCCACGGCGCATCCCACTGCGCCGGCGGCGGGCCTCCGCGGTGACTACGGCGACCGCGCCGACGACGGTGACCACGGCGACCACGGCGATCGGGACACCGCGCGGATCCACTCTCTGGCCTACATGATCAACGAGAGCAAAAACGACGCCACCGCGCCGCACACCGCGCATATCTACGCCGGCAAAGACCACATTCGCGAGTACATGGGCTCGCAGGTGCTCAAAATCCACCCGAAGTCCTTCTACCAAACCAACCCGAAGCAGGCAGTTCGCCTCTACGAGGTGGCCAAAGAGATGGCCGAGCTCAGCGGCAACGAGACACTCTACGACCTCTACTGCGGTATCGGCAGTATTGGTCTCTTCCTCTCTGACCGTGCGGGACGAGTCGTGGGAATAGACAACGTCCCGGAAGCGATCGAGAACGCCCGGGAAAATGTGCACGCCAACGGCGCCGAGAACTGCCGCTTTGTCGAGGGGGATGTCAAAGACCTTCTCAACGCGCAGTTTCTCGCCGAGTACGGACGGCCGGATGTGGTCGTCCTCGACCCGCCACGGGCGGGGGTGCATCCGAAAGTGCTGGAGACCCTCTTGCAGGTATTGCCGTCGCAGATCGTCTACGTCAGCTGCAATCCGGCCACGCAAGCGCGGGACCTCGCGGAGCTCGCCACCGCCTATGAGATTCGACGAATTCAACCGGTGGATATGTTCCCCCAGACGTATCACATTGAAAACGTGGTCGATTTGCGCGTGAAGTCAGCTTAGAAGCAGTTGTCGTCAGTTAAAGCCGGGAGGACGTGGGTGCCTACGAGCACTGTTGAGCAGTACGTGAAAACGATCTACCGCGAGGCCGAGGAGGCGCCCGACGGGGTCGTGCAGATGAAACGCCTGGCCGAAGCGATGGATGTGACCGCGGGTACCGCCACCTCCATGGTGAAGCACCTCGACAAGCTCGGACTCGTGGAGTACACCCCGCGCCGGGGAGTCTCCCTGACTTCCACGGGGCGCAGCCTTGCCTTGAAGATGCTCCGTAGACACCGGCTCATTGAGACGTTCCTCGAAAAGATCCTCGGCTACGACTGGACGGAAGTGCACGGAGATGCGGAACGGCTGGAGCACGCCGTGTCGGACACCTTTGTTCAGCGGCTCGACTCCTATCTGGGCAATCCAGATGTCGACCCCCACGGTGATCCGATTCCAACGCCGGAAGGCACCATTCAAGCGCCGGACGCGCTGCCTCTCAACAGCGTTTCCCAGGGCCTTACCGTGCGGGTTGTGCGGCTCTTGGATGACCGCCCGACGTTTCTGGACCTGATGAAGAAGCACTCGGTGATACCGGGTGAGTCCTTCGTTGTGGAGGAGATCAGCGCCACCGCCGGGGTTGTGCGCATCTGCCGGCCCGGCCGCCGTGACTCTTTCACACTCGGTTTCGACCTCGCCGGCGGTATCCTTATTCAGTACGCGGATACCGGCGGCATGCCGGGCGTGCACAGTCCCTTGTAGCAGTACGTCGTCTGTTCGCCGGGGGCTTGCACGGTGTGAATGGGTACGTCCTTCCAGGGCACCGGTTCCGGCGCCTCTACCAGGTACACGTAGCCGGATGCGGCAAGCGCCGCAATGTTGAAGGCATCTTGAACCAGCGGTGCACCGAATGGGCGCTCGTCGTAGAGCTCGCCGGTCATCATGTTGTGTCTCAGAAGCGCCAGCTCCGCGAGGGAGGTGGCCGACGGTGTGGGACTGTCGAAGATCGGCGCCGGGATGGCCATGAAGTCTTCGGCGTCTCCCTCGAGCCATCGGCCGTCTCGATGAAAGCTCTCGGTCAGCTCTCGCAGGCGCCGCATCTCCTCCCCGTATGCGCGGGTATCCTCGTGGAGGTATTCGGCAAACAGAAGCAGTGCCGCGGCGTCCTGAAGGAAGGCGTTCTCCTTGACCTTCCCTCCGAGTGCGGAGTGGTACACCCGGTCTCCGGATACGTGGTTCCGCCACAGACGGTCGAAGAGCGTTCGCGCCTCCGAGAGGGCGGTCTCGTCGCCGAGATGGCGGTAGGCGTGCACAAGGCCAATACCGGCGAGGGCGTTCCAACTGCTTACGACCTTTTCATCCACCTCCGGCTGGGCGCGCTCCCGCCGTCGAGCGAGGAGCTTCTCTTGCAGCGCCGCCACCTCCGGATCGTCGACACGGCCGCCGGCCTCGGACCGGCGGATGAGGTGAATGGAGCCCTCGAAGTTGCCCTCTCGTGGAAGCTCGTAGACTTCGCCGAGCAGGGCGAGCTCGCTCTCGGAGAGAAGCTCGGAGAGCTCGTCGTAGGACCAGATATAGGTGCCGCCCTCCACGTGGTCGGTGTCGGCGTCGTGTGCGGAGACGAAGGTACCCTCGGTGGTTCGGAAGGTCTCTCGCAAGGATCGCAGGGTGCCCCGAGCGGCTGCGGCATATGCCGCGGAATCGAAGGCGCTCGCGGCGAGGCTCAGGACCCACAGCAGCATGGCCTGGTCGTAGAGCATCTTCTCGAAGTGGGGGATGCGCCACTGCCGGTCGGTACAGTAGCGAAAGAAGCCGCCCTGGAGGTGATCGTAAAGCCCACCGCTTATCATGGCGTCCACGGTGACCGTAAACATCGATCTATAGTCTTCATGCTGATCCGCGCCTCCCGCAAAGAGCAGATACAGAAGGGTGGAGTGGGGCGGAAACTTCTGCTCGGTGCCGAAGCCCCCGTAGCCTTCGTCGAAGCGAGACCGGATCGATGTGCGAATATGTGGCAGCAGCTCGTCTGGGCTTTCGACCGTGTCACTCGGTGAGCTGAGCGTCGGAGTCTGCGGCGTGAACTCCCGGATGGCGTCGTTGCGTTGTTTGCGGAAGTCGAGGACCTTCTCCATGACTTCACGAAAGCCCGGCCGGCCGAAGCGCGGTTGGGATCCGAGATAGGTAACTGCAAAGAAGGGCCGCAGATCCGGCGTGAGCACGACATTTAGGGGCCAGCCGCCCTGACCGGTGGCTGCGACGAGGAAATCCATGAGAAACTGATCAATGTCGGGTCGCTCCTCCCGGTCGACCTTGATGGACACGAAGTGCTCGTTGAGGTAGTCGGCGCAGTCCTGATCCGAGAAGGTGTCACCGGCCATGACATGGCACCAGTGACAGGTTGCGTAGCCGACCGAAACGAACAGCGACTTTTCGGTGCGGCGGGCGTGCTCCAACACTTCCGGTGTCCACTCCTGCCACCACACCGGGTTGTCCGCGTGTTGCCGGAGGTATGGCGATTGGGCCTGATCCAAGTTGTTGTGCTGCAATTCCATGCTTCCAAGGTAAGGAATGCGGCGCGGCGGGAAAAGCGTGGATGTCGGTCGAGCGGATATAGGAGATGCAGGCGAGAACGCAGTGGTTCGCAGG
>CAYFQV010000111.1:2438-5091 GCA_964345195.1 uncultured Spirochaetaceae bacterium | reverse complement strand
ATGCTCTTCGGACTCATCCACGTGCTCTTACCCGGGCATCGGGCATTGTTGCCGGTGTTCTACTTCATTGCCGAAGACGCCGAGTGGCATCAGGGCGTCTTTGCCGGGCTTGCGGTGGCGCTGCTCCAGACGACCGCCGCCTTCTTCTTTGCCACTGCTTCAGGGGAAGCGGCGGCCGGCTTGGGTGAGGGATTACAGACGCTCGTCGACGCTGTTTACGCAAGTGGCATTGCCCGGTTGAGTGCCGTGCTTATGAGCGTGCTCGGACTTGCGTTGACGGTGTTGAAGCTGCGAGATGGGTTGCAGGCGGGGCGGCACTTCCAGGAAGAACGGATTCTCGGGCGCCTCAAGAGCGTCTCGGATGAGATCGACCCCAACGGGCAGGATCCGGCGCGGGAGATGATCGTCCAGCATCGTCGGGAAGGGCGGCGCCGGCGGTACCGAGGAGCCGTTTTGTTCCCGAGTATGCTTGTTGCCGCGGTCATGCCGGCGCCCGGTGCTGTGGCCCTCATGAGCGGCGCCCTTGAGCGGGGACACACGGCGCTGGGGATAATCGGACTTGTCGGCTACGCGCTCGGGGCGGCGACGGCACTGACTGGGGCATCTCTCATTGTCATGGCTGTAAAGAACGGTGGACTCGCTCTTTTCAGGGCGCGGACCGCCCAAGTAGCGCAGGTGATACTGCAGGTGCTCGGTGCGGCTTCGATACTCGCCCTGGCAGTATCCGCGCTCAACGCAGCCTTCGGCATGGGCCTCTAATAGCTTGCCCCGTGCTACACACGCGTTACGATCTCAGCAAGCACCGCCGCATGATGGCCGCTGCCGGGACGAAGCTTTTTTTGGTGGATGTTTAGATATTTCCGCCTTTTCGAGATCGCGGGAAAGACAGTAATCTTAAAGCATGACGCTTAACTGGGGGATTCCGTGGTCGCGAAGGCGACTCTTGCTTCTCCTTCCGGTCTTAGTTCTCGTATGTGTCGGCACCGGCGTGATCGTCTGGTGGGTGCTTAGGCCTGCCGAGACCGCAGTGGATAGGCTGCGGGAGCGGGGCAGGCTGGTGGTCATTACGCAGAACTCTCAGCACTCCTACTACATTGACCGTGGCGAGCCTCATGGTTTCGAGTATGAACTTGCCCAAGCCTTCGCCGCCGATCTCGGTGTTGAGCTGGAGGTGGCAACGCCGCAGTGGTCGCGTATGGTTCCCATGCTTCGCGACGGTGCGGCTAGTGTCATTGCCGCGGCGTTCACCAACACCGCAGCGCGGCGAGAGGAAGTGCTCTTCTCGCACCCCTACATGTTCGTGCGGCAGCATCTTATCGTACACTCATCCAAGCGCAGTGTGCGGCGCATGGCGGATATGAACGGCATGACCGTGCACGTCCGAACTGGGACCTCCTACGAGTCCCGATTGCAGGAGCTAAAGGCAGGCGGACTGCAGATCGATGTTTCCGCCCACCCCGAGCGCCCCACGGAAGACCTCATTCGCGCCGTGGCGGAACAGGAGATAGCGGCGACCGTCGCGGATACGCATGTGGCGCGGCTCAACCGCCGCTACTATCCGAATGCTCGGATCGCCTTCCACATCTCGGGGCCGCAGCCGCTGGCCTGGGCCGTGCGACCGGGGGAGCACAGTCTGCGCCGCGCAATTAACCAATTCTTCGAGCGGATCAAGCACGACGGAACATACGAGCGCATCCATGAGCGCTACTACGGCCATACCGAGGTCTTCGACTACTTTGATATTGCCGTTTTCCACCGGCGTGTGCAGACCCGGCTGCCGGAGTATGAGGCTATCTTCAAGCGAGAGGCCCGGGCCTTTGGTTTCGACTGGCGCTTCATTGCCGCCATGGCCTACCAGGAGTCCCACTACCACCCCCTTGCCACCAGCTACACCGGGGTGCGCGGCATTATGCAGGTGACTCTGGACACCGCGCGGGAGATGGGGATTCGTGACCGCCTTGATCCCGGGCAGAGTATCCACGCCGGCGTGAAGTACCTCGCGGGACTGCGAGCCCGCTTCGACGACATTCCCACCGAGCGCGATCGTTTGCTCTTCGCACTGGCGGCCTACAATGTGGGATATGGCCATGTCCGGGACGCCCAGCAGCTCGCCGGGCAACAAGGTTTCGACCCGCGCCGCTGGAGATCACTCGAAGAGAGCCTTCCCTTGCTCGCACATCCCGAATACTACCGAGACCTGCCCCACGGCTACGCCCGCGGCCATGAACCCGTTCGTTACGTCAAGCGCATTCTCAGCTACTACGACATTCTGCGGAAACTCGAGCAGTAGGCCCGGACGGTATCAACTCATGGTCAGGGTAATAAGCACGAAGCCGCCGATGTAGACTACAAGCAGAAGCACACTCTCGAAGCCGATGTTCGCGATTCCATGCTTCTGCCTGCGAATTAAGCCCATGAGCAGGATGCTGGTCAGCAGAATGGTGAGTACAAGCAGAACCTGTGGCCGCCGGCCCATGGCGTGATATATCGACCCGTCTGCATAGGCAATATCGGCAACCGCTAAGAAGATGACGTCGAAGGAGTTGCCTCCCATGATGTCACTGACCGCCATGGTGAGTGCACCCATGCGCACCGCCGCGATCACCGTCACCAATTCCGGAAAGGACGTTGCCACGGCGGTGAAGAGACCGCC
>CAYFQV010000111.1:0-2338 GCA_964345195.1 uncultured Spirochaetaceae bacterium | reverse complement strand
CCCTGGGTATGCTCCGTCATCCGGGGCTTCCACATCTCACGGCCCTTGGCCACAACGACCAAGTGCTGACTCAAGACGTATGCCAGGAGAATGAGCGGACTGACCGGGTGAATCCCGAAAAGGGAGTAGGTCGGTGTGAACGTTGTCAGCAGGGGCACTGAGAGCAGGCCAATAAGGATGGCGCCCTGAAGCATGTTTTCATCAGATGCCGCCGCATGCTCCAAATTGGCCCGGCGGTGGAAGCGGTCGGCGATCGCCAGAAACACGGTCTGTGCGGCAATGCCGCCCAGCGCGTTCCCCGCGGCAAGCTCCGCCGCTCCGGCGAGGGCCGCCGAAACGGAGGTCGTTATTCCCGAGAGAGAGGTCGCCGCACCGAGGAGAAGTGCGCCGGTAAGCGCCTGTCCCAGACCGGTGCGGCGGGCCAGCCGCGAGGCCTGCGCCGCGAGTCGGGAACCAAGCATTGCCACCGCCGCGGCGGCTACAGCGAACACGAGGAGGTGAACCGCGACGGACCAGCTTGAGTCGTACATGACTCAAAGGTATCGTCAAAACCGGCCGCTGCGAAAGAGGAGCGGATGCGATCGATCGACCCAAGGGATCGATCGTCGCAGTGTTCCGTCGTGTAGGTGCTAAATGCCGAACGCGAAGAAGATATCCGCGTTCAGACCCGCGCCGCCCCACATACTTCCGAAGCGCGGTGAGGCTATGCCCACGTTCAGTCCGAGCTCCATAATCCGAATATTGACTCGCAGGCCCGCATCCGCGTGCCAGGCGACCCGGTCATACCCGAGCCCGAAGTACAACAGGTTCAGCGGAAACACATCTCCCTCTATCATGCCGCCCACGGAGTAGAGGAAGGGATCGGAGAAATACAGTTGAGCGTGACCGGTAAGGGCGATCCATGGAATAAGGGTTGATCGGTAGAAGCCGCCCGCCTGTAAGGGCATGCTGATCTCCTGGTCGGCATCCCCGAGGAAGCTGGGCTCGAACTCCGATACATCCGTCGAGACGGCTTCGGAGCTGTCACCCCCGCCCAGGTTCCCGGCCGGATTGTCAATGGTCGCGGTCGCCTCCGCGTCCAAGCTGATCTTGTTGTCGACAACAGCCGGAGTGAGCGTAATGCCGCCCACGTTCGCGCCGAACCACGGGGCATCCTCACGAACCCGGACGAAGCCGAGATCCATCTTAACGCCGTTGAAGGCGGCCAAGAGGTCGTCGGCGGAGGCGATCTGCGGATCGGCGAGGTTGTACGCCGAGAAGGCGGGAATCGAAACACCGCCCTCGAACTTCGTCGCCGTATCCGTAGTGCTGAACTCATAGGATACCTCGGCCTCCGGAGCGCTGTAGAGAAGCGGCGCGAAAGCTCCAAGTTTCATGCCGATCTCCCAATCGCGGAAGCGATAGCCGGCATGCGCCCCTGCTTCGGCGAATACGCGTCCGATTACCGGTGCCGACCCTTCGTAGGTTTCGCCCAGTTCGTTTCCGTCGGCGAGGACGGTGAACAGAGAGCCCGGTACGCCGGCGGTCACTACAGCGTCTATGGATGAGTATACGCCGGCGGTAAGCCCAAAGAGAGACAAGGATGCGTGGGTCTCGGTGCCTACCGTGCCGGCAAGCGAGAGACTGCTGCCGCCGATCCGGGTGCTCATCTCATTCAGATCGATAAGGAACTCCGGCTGCAGCACCTTCCCCGCGGTGAAGTAGCTGTTGGATGCGGCGACGCCTTGACTTACACCGATCTCGAGGAACGGTCGGTGCCGGACTCCTAAAAGGGCCGGGTTTACCCGGTGGTTCCACACACGGGCCGGCTCAGCCGGCGCAAGTGCAATGGTCAGGAGTCCAAAGAGCAGTGCCGGGACGATCCGGCGCGCAAAGTTCGCTATGCTGTGTGTAGATAGTGTTGCTTTCATTCCGAAGCTCCCGTCAGATCAAAGCTGCGATCCACATCCGCCTGGGTTTCGATCCACACGGAAAGGCCCAAATCACCGCCTTTGAGTATCCGCTGCGACTCGTCGGTGCCGGTCTGCGTCAAGAAGACGCGCGTTTCCGGTGTGAAGGGATACTCCAGCTCGTCCGGGGAAATGCTCAGCTCGAAGCTGCTTTGGCCTTGAGCCAGTTCAATAGTCTTGGCCGTGCTGAATTGCGGCTCCGACACCTCGATCCGCCCCGCAAAGCCGATGTTGTTATTCAGGTCCACGTGCAGTGTCGCGCTGTCGATCGATCCAACGACCTCACCAAGGGCGCCGCCGTCGTCTTCACCGGAACGACCAAGGAGATCCCCGTCCCCGGAGGGCACAATCGGCTCGCCGGCGTCATCCGTCAGCTCGGCATCCGCCGA
>CAYFQV010000110.1:0-11341 GCA_964345195.1 uncultured Spirochaetaceae bacterium | reverse complement strand
GGCTTGTGAGCAGGCCCGAGGGGAGATGCTGATGCGCGTGGCAGTGACTGCGGATGTCCATTTGAGCAATGAGCACCCGGAGCGGGCCGAGCACTTCGAAAAGCTGCTAGGGGCCCTGAGCGATGAGGGCGTGCGGGAGCTGATCGTTGCAGGAGACCTCTTCGATCAGGGATCGTCGTCCATTCCAACATTCGACCGACTGGCCGAGCGGCACGGTACCCTGCGATTCCACGTGATCCGCGGTAATCACGATGCACGCTTGCGCGCCGAGCAGATCGCCGCGGGGAACGTTCGCGTCTACGATGAGCCGACCGCGCTGCGAATCGGCAATGCGCCCTTTGTGTTTCTTCCATACGGCGGCGGCGCGGGCAACGCGATCAGCATGGGAGAAGCCCTCGAGGCTTCCGGCGTGGTGGAGACGCTGCCCGCGGGGCGCTACGTGTTGGTTTCCCACGGTGACTACGGAGCGGTGGATGCCGAGCGCAGCGGTGGGGAGCGCGGATACTTCCCGCTGACCCAGGCGGATATTGCGCGGTATCGGCCGGCCGTGGTTTTGCTTGGGCACATCCATACGCCGAGCCCCGGAAGCACCACGGTCCGCTATCCGGGCAGCCCCTATCCTTTAAACGTCGGCGAGACGGGTCCACGGCGGGTCTTGATGCTGGATACCGATACCTTGCGGGTGTCCGGGCGACGGCTTGGTCACACGCCGGTCTACGAACAGGTCACAATCCTCATGCTGCCCGGGCCTCAGGACGGGGATGGGGTGGACGCCGAGCGAAACGAGTCTGCCGATCGGCTGCGTGCCTACCTTGACGAGCTCATCGGCGCGGAGGACCCGGCGCGCTTGTCCAAGCGGCTCCATCTCCGCGTGACCGTCGGTGGCTACGCCCGAGCTCGGGAGGGTATTGCCGAGACCATCACGGGCGTGTGCCGGGAGTACGGCGTTGAGGAGGACCGCGTCATGATTCGAAACGATGTCGCCATTGGGACGGGTGACGAGCGTGTCGCTATTGCCGCGGAGGTGCGACGACAGGTGGAGGAGATTTCGCGGCGGGAGCCCGAGGTCGACGCGACGCGGCTGCTTCGGCGAAGCCTCGCATACATCTTCGCGGAGGAGTGAGGCGTGGGAGTACGGATTGAACGTGTGGAGCTGGTGAACACCGGGCCGGTGCGGGAGTTCCGCGAGGACTTTTCGCCGCTTACCGTTGTTTATGCGCCGAATGAGCGCGGCAAGACGACGCTTGTGGAGAACATGGCTTCATCGCTCTTTCGTAGACAGGAAACGCGGGAGCTTCGATTACGTGACGGGGAGTTTACCGGTGCGGCGGAGCTGCGACTTCGCCTGGGCGACGGCAGCCTCAAGCGGTTCAAGCCGAACAGCAAAACGAAGCTCGAGGACCTGCTCGAAAAACGGCGCCCCGATTCCGACGAGCCTTCGGATGCGATAGAGCTTCCCGCCGGATTCATGAGACTGCTTGTCGTGCGCGGCGCGGAGACCGGGTTGGATGAGCCCAACGGCGGGCTGAGTGCACGTCGTTTGAAGGACCTGATATCGCCGCAGCAACTCTACGACCGGATCCGGGCCAACTTCGGCGCCGGCTTTGTGAACTACACGCGCATTGAGGCTGGAGAGATTAGCGGGGATCGAAAGGGCCGCAATAAGGAGTATCAGTCCGCGCGGGAACGCCACGACGAGCTGCGGCGTGCGGCCGAGCAGTTCTATCAATCCGTCTCGCAGCCGGAGCGGATTGTCGCACGGAAGTCACTGGAGCGGCACCGGGCGGAGCGGGAGCGGCTCGAACGGGCTAAGTGTCACCGGGCGTTTCGCCTGGCCCGACGGCGGGAGGAGATCGAGCGTCGGTATACGGCTGCGCATGCCGACCGGGTCCAGCGCTTGCGGGAACGCATACGAGACTACCACCGACAGCGGTCGGCGCATGAGCGGCTGCAGCGGGAGCGGCAAGAGAGCCCGGATCATCGTGAGAGGGCAACCTGGCTCAACGCCGCGCGTGAGCGCTACACCGTCGCACAGGCGCAGGCGCGGAACACCCTGCAGCAGGTCGCCTTGATCGTCGCGGCGACCCTGGGCGTCGCGGCGGCCCTGTTTTACTTCATTCCGGGACCCGCCGGTACGGGGGGCGCACCGGCGATCCCCCTCTTCGAGATCGCCGCGCTCGTGGCTGTCATTGCCATAGTCACGGCGCTCGTTGTGACGCTTTTCATGCAGCGCAGCACGACGCCTCAGGCGGCTCGAGCGGAGCTCGAACGCCTTGGTCGGGAGTTTGGACAGCGTTTCGGCGCGAAACTCAAGGGTCTTGCGGACCTGGATGCTCGGCGTGACGCCGAGTCACGGATGATCGGCCGGCAGGAAGCGCAGGAACAAAACATCCGCTCTCTCGAGCAGGAGCTGGCGGAGCTCGAGCGTGAGGTTCGCGAATTGCTGAACGGCTTCGGTTCCGACGGCGGCGCGGACGGCGTCGCCACCGACTGGGAGCAGACGGTAAGCAGCCTCGAGAAGGATGTCCACAAGGCCCAAACTGAGCTCAGCGATATTCGAGAGGAGCTCTCCCGGCTAAATGTAGACCCGAGCGACTACCTCGAGCAGGATCCCGGAACCACGTACTCTCGCCGACGCGAAGGCGAGCTGGATAATGAGATCCGGCGCCTCGAGCAGGAGATTTCCGAACAGGCACAGGGATACGAGGAGATCCGGCGGCAGCTTGCGCTGTTCCTTCCCAGCGAAGTGCTATGGAACGGCAACCCGGAACAGGTCGTCGGCGCAATTGAGGAGGCGCTCGCAAACTCTGCCGCCGAGAGGGACCAGGCCTACTACGATATCCGTGCGGCCCACGTGGTAGAGGGCGTTTTGGAAACCTTCCGCCGCCGTGAGGACGAGCGGCTGAGCGAAACGCTCAACGAAAGTGCGGCCTTGGGGCTGATACGTGAGTTTACCGGTCGCTACGACCGAATCGAGGTAGTCGGGGACAGGGTGCGTATAGGGACGGATGCGGAAAGCTACGACTTTGCGGACCTGAGCACCGGCGCCCGGGAGCAGATCCTCCTGGCGCTGCGCATGGGCATCTCCCGGCGGCTCGCGGGCGAGGAGCCGCTCTTTCTTCTTCTCGACGACGCATTCCAGTATTCAGACTGGCAGCGCCGCGAGCTCTTGGTCGAGCGGGCCGTCGAGATTGTGCGGCAGGACTGGCAGGTCGTGTACTTCACCATGGATGATGATATCCGCGACCGCTTCGTTCGGAGGGCAGCCGATCTCGGCCCGGGGCAGTTCCGACTGATAGAGCTGTAGGGCTCGGGTCCAAAAATGATGTTTGAATGATGTTTGATCGACGCTCGTCGCTGGCGTCACGGGATGAAGATCGATCAAATTGCTTCCTGGCACGATTTCTGCTATCGGGATAGGGTGGAGGTATGAACGTGTACCGCGTGCTCTTTTCGTTTGTAGGCAATCGCGACCCCTACGTGGAACAGGGCGGGGATTTCGGTGGCGCCGACCTCGACGGAGAACAGCTCGGGCCGGTCCTCTCACTGCTGAATGAGAGAAGCTTCCAGCGAGTGGTACTGTTCTGTACGGGGAGCCGTTACATTGAGCGTGCCAGATCGGTGCAGGAGATCGCCCGACGGACCGACCCGGGAGTGAAGTTCAACTTCGTGGACGTCGAGCTCTCGAGTCCAATCGATTACCAAGAGATTTATACGGAGCTCAAGGGCGCAATCGACCAGTTCATGCCTTCAATCGAGCATCTGCCGTACAGATTGTCCGTGCTTCTGGATCCCGGTACGCCGCCCATGCAGACCTGTTGGTTCCTCCTCGTTGCATCCGGCTATCTTCCCGCCGAGCTACTCCAGGGCGTTCCGGCACGCTACGCCGGGGGTAGCTACAAGGCACGAAGCGTGGAGCTCAAGGACGGCTCCTTTCCGCACGTGTTCATTGGCCGCCGGGAGGCGGATGAAACCCCTCGAGTGGAGCCCCCGCCTGACCAGGATACCGCGCCGAGCGATTTGTGGATCAAGAGCTCGCAGACCAAGGTGATCGGCACGGCGCCTCCCTTTCGCGAGCTCATGGATACCATCCAGCGGGTAGCACAGTACGATGTCTCAGTCGTCATCCACGGTGAGACGGGTACCGGCAAGGAGGTGGTGGCTCGACTCCTCCACGAGACAAGCTCCCGCCGGGAGGGCCCCTTCGTCGCGGTGAACTGCGCATCCATTGCGGCTTCCCTCGCTGAGAGTGAGCTCTTCGGCCACAAGAAGGGCGCTTTCACCGGCGCGAACAGCGATCGTCTCGGTCAGTTTCGAGCCGCCCACGGCGGAACGCTCTTCCTCGACGAGTTCGGGGACCTACCGAGCGAGATCCAAGCCAAGCTTCTCCGCGCGCTGGAAGACCATACCATTTCACCGGTGGGATCGGATGCGACCCGGGCCGTGGATGTACGGGTAATTGCGGCGACGAACCAGGAGATCGATTCTTTAATCAGTAAGGGGGCGTTCCGGCGCGACCTCTATGAGCGGCTCAATCAGATCGGCGTGGAGCTTCCGCCTCTTCGCCGGCGGCGGGAAGATATACCGCTGCTGGTTCGGCGCTTCGTAGAGGAATGGAACGAGCGCTATAACGAACGAAAGGGCATGAGCGAGGAGACCATGACCTACCTCAGCGAGTATCCCTGGCCCGGCAACGTTCGAGAGTTGCAGAATACGGTGACCAGCCTGTGCGCAATGGGCCGATCGACCGGCATTGGCCCCGGGCTGCTGCCGCGCAAGATCCTGCGGCACTTCAACGAAGCGCGCCACGCGGCGCCGGTGAGCTTGGACATTCCCGAAGAGGGTGTGGACCTCCGCGCCGTTTTGAGCCAAGTTGAGCGGGAGTTTTATGAGCGCGCCCTGAACATGACCGGTGGGAACGCGGAACGTGCGGCGCCGCTTCTGGGCCTCAAGCCGCCGGCGTTTCGCAAAGCCATGCGGCAGCGCTTCAACATGTCGGTCGGGGAAGACGGCGAAACTTGAGGGCCTCGAATGGAAGCGAAGCTCGAGCGTTTAGTGCATCTTGTCGGTACGGATCCCGGGTTCTACGTCCTGGCTCTTCACGCTTTCGTGGAGTACTACCTACGGCAGGAGGAAGGGCTCGATCACCTGGAGAGCTTCGGGGACCTGACCTGGGAGTTCCGCAGCAGAATTCTGGAGCGTGCGGACGGGAAGTTCGTCGACGGGCTGAACTCCCTCTCGCAACTCGGCAAGCAACACCACTTCACCAACCGAGTACGTCACACCTTCGATCAGCTCGACGCTGAAGAGGCCGTCGCGGCGACGCACCTGTTCGTCCGTTTCTGCATGCTCATTGGCTTGGGGAATGTAGGACCGGTTCAGGAGCTCGCCCGGACGCGTGCGGTGTGGAATGAGCGCGTATCGGTTCTGGAGCAGCGGGGGACACTGCAGCTCATGCAGAAGCAGCTCGACGCGCTGCAGGAGAAAAACACCGAGCTATTGAAGACGCTCGAGCAGTACGAGCGCGAGCAGACCCGCCTAAATGAGCTCAAGCTGCAGATTGCTCAGTACACCGTCAAGCTCGAGAGTCAGAAACATCGACTCGAAAAGAAAGATGAGCGTGTGGATGAGCTCCGCGCGGAGCGTCAGCGGCTCAAAGAAGAGAAGGGCGCCTTGCTCGAGAACCTGAAGCGCCACGAGGAGCTCGAGCGCTACATTCGGACCCTGGGACGCTTCTCCGTATATACCAAGAGCCGCATGGATTACGAACAGAGCCTGACCAAGCTCACCGCCGAGCAGCGTAACGCCGTGGACGCAATCTCCTTGGAGCAAAACTTCCTGGTGAAGGGAACCGCGGGCACCGGCAAATCCCTGGTCCTTATCGAGGCGCTGCGCAAGGCGGTGGAGAACCCGGAGCTCGACTTTGGAAACAAAGAGCGGGAGAAACTCGTCCTGTTGACCTTCACCCGGACACTGGCAAAGTTTGATGCCTACCTCTCCGCCATCAACCGCATTCCCGGGGTCGACACCCTCATCCGCACCGTCGACGCCTACATTGTCCACAAGCTGAAAGTTCTTAACCAGGCGTGGTCGATTGACTACAAACTGCCTGGACCGTTGGTCGCGGAGCTCAACGACACGGAGTTTATGTCGAACGCCGAGCTCACCGCCGAGATCGAGAACTTCCTCTTTGGAAACATGATAGAGGCCCATGAATACGCCACCGTCGAGCGCCTCGGCATGCGCCGTCGACTCGGTCACCTCCAACGGAGGCAGGTCTGGTCCATCCGGGAAGAGGTGGTTCGCCGCATGGAGGAGACCGGGCGCTTCAGCAAGAACTACGCTCGGCTCAAGCTCTTAGCGCAGCTACGCGCTGGGGCGGCCTCCCCCCGAACCGGTCTCCACCTCCGGGATGCACGGCTACTGTTCGTGGATGAAACACAGGACCTCACCGCCGCCGATCTGGCCGTACTCCACGAGCTCACCGGCGGCTACATGATCATGGCCGGCGACATTGACCAGACATTGTACGGCATTGCCTCGCCCTACGCCCGGGCCGGTCTGGACCTGAGCGGAAAGACGCGCTTTCTCACCACCAACTTCCGCAATAGCCGGCAGATACAAATTGTGGCGGACCGCTTTCGGGAGCTCTCCCCCAAAGGCAGCTTCGACATGTCCGTGCAGCCGCAAGCGTTCCGGGAAGGACCTCCCCCGGAGCTCTACAGCGCCGAGAGCGAAGCGGAGCTACGAGAGCTCCTGTTGCGGAAACTGCTGCTCTTCCACTATCAGCTCGGCTACGAGCCCGACAACATTGCCGTTCTGGCGCCGCGGACACATCATCTGGAGGCGCTCTCCGAGGAGGTTGCCGCTCAGGGATTCGAACCGGTCATTATCACACGCAAGGACTTCGACTTTGCCGCAACCGGGACTCTCCGACTCTCGACTCTACACTCGGCAAAGGGCCTGGACTTTCCGGTGGTGCTCATGTATCTCCCCGAGATCGAGCGACGCCAGGCCTATAATGAGGAGAGCGTGGAGCGGCTTCTGCGCAACCTGGTCTACGTCGGCCTGACCCGCGCCATGGAGAATCTCAATGTGTTCACCCTGGCGGCAGGAGCCGTTCGAAGCGGGGACGGGCCGACGGGATCCCCCCTCGGCAGCGCTCCGCCAGACCCGATCATGCGGGATGTGTTGGAAGCGTTTCGCCGACCGCCCGGGTGAGACCCGTGCTTCATCTAAGCTGATCGCGCACGAAGGAGTCGGTCCGCTCATCGTCAATGAGGGACTGGATGAACTCCCGAGTCGTCTCGATCCGGTCCAGTCTTTGAGCGGATGCCAGAGCCAGCCGCTGCGCCTCTCGGACGTCGTAACTCGTTATCTCGTAGAAACGGCCGTGGGCCATCCACTTCAACGCCGCCTCGGCGGATGCCATGGCGAACTCGGGGTTTTCCAGTGCATGATCCTCGGCGGCTCGTAGCAGCGTGCCAATGTTCACCGGCGAACGTGTCGCCAGGTCGGCCGCGAGGTCCAGGAAGCCGAAGGTCTTTGCCGCGGCAAACCAGCGCCCCGGATCAAAGGGTGAGTTTTTGATGAGGTCGTCCAGTATGCCGCGCGGCTCCTTCCAGGGATACTTCTTTACCAGGGCTCGCAGCGTGGCCAGGTAGGTTCCGGCTTGGTTTGCGTCGAAGGCGAAGCGGCGGTAGGCTTCATCGCCTCGGCCTGCTTCCAAAAGAATCTCTTCACACTTCTTGGCAATCACCACCCAACTGTCGTTGAGCCCCTGAGAGGCCAGGGCGTATTCGACCGCCTCGTCCGTCTTTCCCTGCGCCCTGAGCGCCTCCACGCCGTAACGGCGAAAGTGCCACCAGAGCAAGGGAGCGTTTTCGATCAGATCCATGAGCTCCTGATAGCGCCCGGCCACGAGGAGACAGGAGAGACAGGCCGGCGTGCCCTTGTAGTACCAGCTGTTCTCACCGCTCCAGCTCATGTGCAACACCGGTAGAAACTCGTCGGCCCGTCGAGAGGCGTCCTCCGGTGACTCGCAGAGTTCTCCCCAGCGCTCTCGCAGCTCCAGGAGGTAGTCCACGCCGTCATCTTCAATCGCCTGCCATAGTCGTTCCAAGCACTCTTCCCGCTGCTTCGCGTCCATCGGTGCAGAGAGAAATATGTCGATGAGTACGTGTACCGTATTGCTGACTGCCGTGCCGAGAGCGCCTGAGGAGGTATCAACATGTGCGAGGGCGGGCCAGAGCTTTTCCATAAGCAAGACCGATCCCTCGGCAGCCGCGACCGGGTCGGAGCGACGCACTTTCTTGATCTCAGAGAGCGCCTCCTTCAATCGCTTAGATGCCAACTTCGAGGCGCTCCATCCATATGCGTTTGTGCGAAAGTGGCGGCGGAACTGCCACGTGTGGGTCGGATGCTTCATTCATTTTAGTATAGCGGTTTACCGCATGACGATCATAGACGAGTAGCTCACCGTCCGAATTGCGCGGGCGAAAGCGTGCTGCTATAGTCGCGGTGTGCAGCAGAGCGAATGGAAGCAGACCGAGTGGATCGAATCCGAGACCGCTAATCCCCGCTTTCCCTATCGTATTGAGATCCGACGGGGAGATGAGCGCGTGATCGCCCTGTGGGTGCAGGCACGCTGGCCCGGGGGCGGCAAACAGATCTTCTGTCTGCGGGAAGGTGATGGCGAAGACGCAGACGGCTTCGAGCCCTCCGAGTTCCCGATTATCGAGCGAGTGCCGGTGACGAGACTCGAGCGCTACGGAAAGCAACTGTCGGTGATCCTGGACCGGCCCCGGCGCAAGCGCTGCAACTTTCTCTTTCTCAGCAAGAACTACAAGAACAAGCCGGGAAGCTACGAGCAGATATTCTTTCGCACGCAGAGCGGCATGCAGCAGCACCGGTCCGCCTCGCGCGTGAAGCTGCAGGGGCGCGGTGCGTACCGCGTCGTCATTGACTCGGCGGAGCGCTACCCCTGGCGTTTCGGCAGCACCGAGACTGAGCGGCGCACACTACCCGCCGGGGATTACGCCGTCGACGTCGAAGGGGAGCTCATGGCGGTAGCCGAGCGAAAGACCTTTGAGAACCTGCTGAGCGACGTGGGATCCGTTCGGGTACTCCATGCAAAGCTCGAGGATCTCTCTCGCTACCGCCACGCCGCCATGGTGATTGAAGCCGAGTACCGGGATTTCCTCAGCACCCGCAAACTCAACGGGCGCTGGCCCGCCTCGCACACCGCCCGGGTCCTCGCAGAGTTGCATGTGCTCCACCCCGGCGTGCAGATCGTCTACGCCGGAAGCCGCAAGGCCGCCGAGCAGTGGTGTGCCGCGTGGTTCGACGCTCGCGCCAAAGCGGCGTACCAGCAGCTCCAAGACACTGATACATCCGCTCCCAGCGGCTTCGCCCTCGGTGAGCCGCCCCTTGACTACGGCGTTCGTGCAACCAGCACTGATACCTCCGAGACGGTCCGGCGTGCCATCCTCTCGAGTCCAACCCTGCCGCGGCCCTTTGCCATGGCCGACCTGCGAAAGGCCTTTCCCGAGGTCTCCGACACCCGTCTGCGCGCAGTGCTTCAGAGCCTGAAGCGGGCGGGACGCGTTGTATCCGAAGGCGCCGGCCGCGGCACCCAGTGGCGGCTCAGCGGGGGGAGCGGAACCGATGAGCCTCCACCGTAGCCGCGTGTGATAGCAGCGCGTGCCGAACCGCCGAAGGTCAGTTCTACCGGGTCGGATTTCGAGCCTTCGCTCTGGTCTACCGGCTCGGTAACCGTAACGGTAAGCTCCTCCGACTCGACAACAGTGCCGTCGGCTCCGGTAAGCGTGGCCTTTACAGTAAGGTTGCCGGCCTCGTCGAAGCTGATTGTGAGTCTCCGAGTTCCACCTCTGTCGCGCCTGCGCTGAAACTGCTAATAATCGGCTGAGGACCGAGCGTACCGCATCCTTCAGCAGCGGCCGGCGCTACAACAGCAACACAGAGCATCACGATCGTCTTCTTGGTACGGAGATGCTACAATCCGCGCTTTTAAATCGATCTTAAATCGCCCGGTGATTTTTCATCCTCGGCAAGATCGGCTTCTAGAAGAGGCGGCCGTTCTCCGCCGGCCGAGGGACACGTGGCCGGGTCGATGCCCAGGGCACCCGGTTGCGGGCGGCCGCGACGGTAAGCAATTAGAGCGAATGTTGCGCGCCGACCAGGTCACCATGGGCCGCGGTGATGGAGAGTATAGGTAGCGGCGGTATCACATGGAGTATCCGCAGTTAACAAAACATCCCGATAGGGTCGGATCAAACGCACACGGTGCGTACGAGATGAGTAGTAACAAGCTGTCTCGTAGCGAGATAGACGGACGCAGCTACTCAGGGTGGGCCTTCGACCATGCCTTCCACGAAGAACTTCATTATCCTGCGCTCGCAGTTTCAGCATCGTGCCGGTGCTTTCGGTGGAGGCCGGTCGTGGCAAGCGACGGCTGCCCGATTACCGCTCCTATGCGGGGGGGGCGGCGGCCACTACAGGAATTTTCGCCTCTTCTGGAGCTCCTCGACGGTTTCGAAGACAGTGCGGATGCTATAGCCACCGACGACAGGCTTGGGTCGCCCATTACCGACACGCCCGGCGCGCCTGGACCCAACGCCACTGCCGGCGCCACGCTGAAAGCGCTATCACCTGATTATGTTCCGGCCGGATATCGTCTCGTTCCCTGTGAGGACCTGGGGCCTCATTGGAGACGAATGGATACCATCGGGACAAGAGTCGGGAGGGAGGCGCTGCCACTCTACCTGTCCTTGATTCTCTCCCGGCTTCCCGGGCTTGGGATCCAATACCAGGGTTTTAGAACCGTTCCCACCAGCCACCGGACCGCAACCCCGGGGCTTCTTTTCCAGGAGATCGATGAGCAGGACAAAGAGATCCTCCTCTCGGAGCTTGTGTTTCCGCTCTCCCCGGTGGAGACATTTCAAGGCCGGGCAGTCCGCGATCAGGTAATGGAGGAGGATGGACGTTTTATCCTTGCTCCCGAGTATGCTCGCGATTTCCTTGAACGCAACATGGCAAACCTGGTAAGCACCTTCTCCCTCTTTGAAACGGATAAGCTTTCCAGTTACAAGATTCGCCGTTTTAATCCACCGGTTAAGCTCAAGCTCGATCACGGCATTGATTTTTTTACGGTCGAAAGCTGCTCGTAATGCAGCCGCTTTTTCGGAGCTTACTGTTTTCCTTGTTGCCGTCGCCTCCTCGGTACTGGGTAACGCCCTGCTCGGATCCAGAATTCAGCGGCGGGTCCGCCGAGGAGACCCTCTCTGAATCAATGCCCCTCCTGCTCAAAGCGATCGACCAG
>CAYFQV010000109.1:0-11515 GCA_964345195.1 uncultured Spirochaetaceae bacterium | reverse complement strand
TTCCGCCGAACACGGTTCTCTCCAACAACGACCTCTTCTCTTTAGTTCAGGGGGCCCTTAGTCCAGTCGAGCTTCCCGGGAACCGCCGAGTCCCCGCGGCCACCTTGGAAGCGCTGAAGCGAGAGATCCGGGAGTATCAGGACGGGCGGATATAGCCGGGCACGGGCGCCGGTGGCGCATCCGGTTCCAGATGACCCGCTATCTCACGCTGGTGAACCGTCCCGTCTGTAGCATTCCGGCGCACGCGCCGGTTTGCCTCTGCTCTTTCCGGCCTAATGAAATTTTCAGTAGCAGTTTTTGCTTGACGATCACGCCAAACCTCTCTAAGTTCCGCGCTGCTTTTGCACACATAATTACTATAGAGCTAGTAGAGGTTTAAGGTGTATGAAACGGAATTCCATTCAAGGCCGAGTGATAGTGATGCTCCTCGTGCTCGCGCTTACAACGGTTTTCGGCGCGCTTAGCACGCTTGTGGTGCTCCGGGATCAAGCGGATGCCGGTTTGGTTGTAGATGTTGCCGGGCGTCAACGAATGCTGTCCCAGCGCATGACGAAGGAAGCGCTGCTCTTAGCGAACGCGGATGACGGCGAGCGTGCCGACCGTCGAGAGCGGCTGTCGAACACAGCGGCGTTGTTTGACCGTAGTCTCCGGGCCCTGCGAGACGGCGGCGAGACGCTGGGAACCAGCGGCGAGGACGTTACCCTTCCGGTGTCCACGGGACAGGCCCGTGAGGCTTTCGAAGAAGTGACGCGTGTCTGGGCATCCGTCCACGAAGGCATTCGTATCCTTACCGAATCACGCGTGGAGCCTGGAAGCGACGAGTTCGCGGAGTCGCTCTCGCTGCTCGTGGAACGGAACTTGGAGTTGTTGAGGTCTTCGAACAACGCGGTCGTGGCTCTCGGCGCGCAAGCCGATCGGGGAATCCGGGTGCTTCAGGTTCTCCAGATTTCCTTTGCGGCACTTGCACTCCTGTTGGCCGTGGTATCGATCCTGTTGATTCGTCGCTGGCTTCTTCTGCCCCTGCGCGCAACGTCACGGGTGACCCTGCGCATGGCGGATGGCTTCATCGATCAAGATGTCGAGGAGGGTGCCAAGGGCGAGATGGGCGAGATGAATCGGGCCATGCACGCCTTTTCCGGGAAGCTTCGGGAGATCGTCGCGACGCTCTCATCGATCGCCGACAACGTTGCCGGGGGTAGTCGTGAGCTGTCCAACGGCGCCGAACAGCTCTCGGAGGGCGCAAATTCCCAGGCCTCGAATACCGAGGAGGTCTCCGCGTCCATGGAGCAGATGGACTCGAGCATCCAACAGAACGCCGATAACGCTAAGGAGACTGAACAGATCGCGGCGAAAGCCTCCGAGGATGCGCAGAAGAGCGCGGAAGCTGTACGGCAAACCGTGGACGCCATGCGCAACATTGCCGAGAAGATAACGATCATCGACGAGATTGCTCGCAACACCAATCTCCTGGCGCTGAATGCGGCTATTGAGGCTGCTCGGGCCGGTGAGCACGGCAAGGGTTTTGCGGTTGTTGCCGCCGAGGTACGTAAGCTCGCCGAACGCAGTCAGACCGCCGCGGGCGAAATCAGTGAACTTTCCTCAAGCAGCGTTGGTGTGGCCGACGATGCCGGACAACTCCTGGATGAGCTCGTTCCCAACATTCGCCGCACGGCAGAGCTTGTGCAAGAAATCAGCGCCGCCAGCGCCGAACAGCGCTCGGGAAGTCAACAGGTGACCAACGCCATTACGCAACTCGAGCAGGTGGGCGTGCACAATGCCTCGCAGGCCGAGGAGATGTCGAGCATGGCGGAGGAGCTTTCCGGTCAGGCCGATCAGCTGCAGCAGACCATCTCCTTCTTTCAGGTTGGCGCCGGCGCCGACACCGGTCGCGGCAAAAACAGCGTCCGCGACAACGCCGCTGTAGCGGCGGGAAACGGTCGGGACGCCGCGGCGATTGCTAACGGAAAGGGCCGGGATAGCTCCAAAGATCAAGCGCCGCGCCCGGCTCCGCAGCGCCCGGCCCGGCAGACCCCGGCTCTGCAGGCTCCGGCCGCGAATGGATCTGCAAACCGCGCCGCAGCGACCGACGCCTCAGACCAGGAGTTCGAAGAGTTCTGAAAAGGGAGAGCGCGGCCGCCCGCCGTGCCGGCCGGACCTATCGGCCGGCGTTTCCGTGCTTCGAAGTGTTTTCGTCGGTCTCCCTCGTTTCATGCGGCACCCGCAGCTCGGCCTTGTGCAGGCCGGCGCTGAGCCCGTCGGGTCCGTGAACGGCGAAGATCCCGAAGGAGTCGCCGGCGGTCATTTGTACATCCCCTACGCGTCGCGGGCCGGCGGTCCGGCCCTCCCGGGGCAGGGAAAGCCGAACTCCCAGGTTTACTTCAATGGGGTTCACCGCGATCGACGCGGAGCCGCCCCGGGGTACCGCCTGCAGGGCGGTAATGTCCTGCGGGATCACGGTAAGGTCCAATGGGCGCCACTGTGTGAGGTTGTATAGCACAAGTTGTGCCAGCTTGGGGTTCGGATGCGGATCGTCCTCGAACACGTATACGCGCTCGCGGCCGAAGGCGACAGTTACATACCCGTCTTGCCGAACCTCGACGCGGCGTACGTCAACGTTTCGTTCGTCGGCGTCGGCGTCTGCGTCTGCGACAGCGTCGCCGTTACCGCGATCGGAGCCCCTTCCGCGCGCCGGCTCGTAGGTGCCGATTAAAACCGGCCGATACGCCGTCACCCCACCGGGTTTTACGGGGCCGAACTCCTGATCACCGATCTCATACCGTTGATCTCCGAGACCCTCCGCCGCCGAGACGGCGTTAACTACGCGCACGAAGCCGCTGCCCGCCGGTGCCGAGTCTCCGAACCGTGGCGCCGTCCCTCGCCCGGCTGTCTCCTGCTCCGATTCCTCCTGCGCGGCGATCGGGAAAGCCGAAATTCCTGCCAACATGACACTGAGGAGAACGATGCCGAAGCGCCGCCCTCTGTGTCCCGACCGCCTCGGTGGCGCTGTGGTTTGCCGTATCGGATGCCGCTGCTTCATGTCGAAAGGGTACTGCCACATGCCTCGAGAAGCGAGTCGTGCCTTCGCGTGTAGATGACACCCGTCAGAACATGACACCCCGCGCGTTTGAGGTGTACCCTATTCCTGATATGGCGGATCAAAAATCGATGGAGCTCCCGATACGGGGTATGGACTGCGCGGAATGCGCGGCACATGTGCGCGCGGCGATATCCTCGGTCGACGGGGTCACGGATGCGGATGTGCTCCTCGGCGCGGAGAAGGCGATTGTCCGTTTCACTGTGGACGAGCTCGACCTCGACCGCATCCACGAATCCGTGCGTCGAGCCGGCTATGAGGTTGCTACGGGCGAGGGCGGCGACGCAGCCCAGACCGCCGACGGGGGCTCCCTGGCTCGCGGCCGGAAGCTCACCAGGCAAGTCCTCACGCTCTTCGCCCTCGCCTTCAGCGCCGTGCTCTTTGTCGTAGTCGTCGGCGAAGGTCTCGGCCTTTTCGATGAGCTGGTCGAGCGCGTTCCGTGGTACGTGGCGCTTGCCGCGGTTCTCGCCGGGGGCTACCCGATCTTCCGCAACGTCGTAACGGCCGGTCTTCGTGGCCGCATCATTGCCCACACTCTCATGACCTTCGGAGCCGTTGCCGCCATGGTTGCCGGCGAGTGGGTGACTGCGGCCATAGTCGTCTTCTTCATGCGCCTCGGGGACTTCGCTGAGCGCTTCACCGCGGAGAAGGCTCGAGGGTCCATACGGGGTCTCGAGGCCATGGCTCCGGAAGAGGCGCGAGTGGAGCGGGACGGTCGGGAAGAGACGCTATCCCTCGACGCCGTGAATCCCGGAAATGTCGTCGTCGTCCGACCTGGTGAGCGCATACCCGTGGACGGGGAGGTGATATCCGGATCGGCAACCATCGACCAGTCCGCCATTACCGGTGAGCCCATGCCGGTGGACGTCGAAGAGGGAAGTCGTGTGTTTGCGGCAACTATTCCCACTCTCGGATCGCTGCGTATTCGTGCGGAGCAGATCGGATCTGAGTCGACCTTCGGTCGCGTCATCCGCATGGTCGAAGATGCAGAGGCGAACCGCGGTGAGGTGCAGCGGGTGGCCGACAAGTTTTCCGGCTATTACTTGCCGGTGGTCGCCGGGATTGCCGCTCTTACCTTCGCCCTCTCCGGCGACGTTCTGTCCACGGTGGCTGTTCTCGTGGTGGCATGCTCCTGTTCCTTCGCACTCGCCACGCCGATCGCCATTCTGGCATCCATTGGGGCGGCGGCCCGGCAAGGACTCTTAGTGAAGGGAGGGAAGTACCTCGAGCTTCTCGACCGCGCAGACGTTCTTCTTGTAGACAAGACCGGTACATTGACGCTCGGGAGGCCGCGGGTGGCCCTGGTGGTTCCCGCCGGTGAAACCGCGGGGGTGGGGCAGACACCCGCGGCGTCGGAAAGCGCACAGGCGGATCTCTTGAGAACCTGCGCCGCCGCGGAGTGGTACTCCGAGCACCCCATCGCTCGGGGCATAATGGACGCCGCAGTGGAGCGCGGGCTCGAGCCGACCCGGCCGGAGGCCTTCGAGGCATTGCCGGGCGTCGGGGTGCGCGGCACCGTCGCGGGTCGACGGGTGGAGGTACGAAAGATTGAGGGGGACGCTGCAGAACCGAGCTCAGTCGCGGAGCTTCGGGCGCAGGGTGCAACAATCATCGCCGTATACCGGGATGAGACCCTCATGGGCCACTTGGCATTGCAGGACACCCCGCGCGAAGACGTCCCCGCGGCGCTGCGAAGCGCCCGAGAGTTGGGTATGGAACGAGTTGAGCTCCTCACCGGAGACGGTGAGGCAAGCGCCATGCGCTTGGCCGGTGAGCTGGGCATTGCCTACCGGGCCGAGCTGCTGCCGGAGGATAAAACGCGGATCGTGCAGGAGTATCAAGCGGCCGGGCGCACGGTTGTCATGGTTGGTGACGGCGTGAACGACGCGCCGGCCTTGGCGCAGGCCGATGTCGGAGTGGCCATGGGCGCGGCCGGCAGTGATGTCGCCGTTGAGGCCGCCCACGTTGCTCTGCTCCGGGATGACTGGAGCCTGGTCCCGGAGCTCCTCCGCGTCGCCAAGCGATCCCTCCGGGTGATTCGCGGAAACATTGGCTTCACGGCGGTGTACAACCTGGCCGGCCTGAGTCTGGCCGCGTTCGGCATTCTTCCGCCGGTCTTCGCCGCCGCCGCGCAGTCGCTTCCCGACCTCGGCATTCTGGCGAACTCCTCTCGGCTGCTTCGCCGGCGCTGAGGCTATCGTGCCGTTGAGCTAGGTCACGGCTCAGCGGGCAAGGAGCTCGGCATAGCTGCCGCCGAGAAGATCGGCCGGCGCGGGAATTTCAATGTTGCGTTCGTGCAGGAAAGAGCGGCTACGCTCGTTGAGTATGCGCGGCCGTTGTGACCGTCGGTAGAGTTGCGGCAAAAGGATGTCCGTGCCGTCGACGGCACCGAGAAAGATGTTCTGAAACGGGTACAAGGGGGATCGTCGGGATTGATCCTGCAGCTCCCGGAGCATACGGATCCACTCTTCGTAGGGAACCGCCGTCACACGAATCCCCGCGTGTGCTAAGACCTCCGGCATGTGCTCCCATGCCAGTTGTCGGTGGTTGTTCAAGTGAAGCACCTGTGGCGGCTCCTCCGTCGTGATTCCCGCGACGATTGCGGCGCTTACCGTGTCTATGGGCGTGGCGTCCAAATCGAAATCGAAGATCGGCACGACCCCCATCTCTACGCAGCCTCGCAGGAGGCGAATCAAGAAGTCGGAGCGGCTCCAGGCGCCGCTTACGCTGTCGCCTGAGATAAGCGGCGGTCGGTAGACGGTGACGGGAAGGGCGTTTTCAGCTGCTTTCCACACAATGCGCTCGGCTACCCACTTGCTCTGAGAGTATCCCAACGCGATGCCGCGAAAGGGCGTCTCTCGTGTATCTTCATCCACGGTATGACCGGCCAGTTCGGGAGATTCGAACACGGCTATCGATGAGACGTAGTGCAGGTGTTTGGGCCGTGCGCCGAGGCAAAACTCCAGCACGTGTGTGGTACCGTCCACCGTGCTCGGTCGGAGACTCGGATAGCGAACGGTGAAGTTCACCGCCGCGGCGCAGTGAATTACGGCATCAACATACTGCGCGGCGGCGCGAAAGCCTTGCGAATTGCCGAACTCCGGTTTTGAAAGATCTCCGGTCATAATGCTTACGCGGCTGAAGTCGAGATCGGCATCTCGGCCATACCCCGCAGCCGTTTCACTGATTCGTTTCGCGGCTGCTGCTTCACTGTCGGCCCGAACGAGACAGGTCACCCGTGCGGAGCTCTTTCGCAAGAGATCGCTTAGCACGAATATGCCGAGGAACCCGGTGGCGCCGGTGAGAAGAACCTCCTCCGGTGGGGTCTGCGGTATCCCGCGGTCCTGCGTTACGCCGCTCAGGTGGCTGAGGTGACCAACGGCCCGCGCCACATCCGGGTGTGTATCCGGCGTGTTCGTATTGGACGACATTGCCGTTTGAGACTATGGTATCTGATAGTCGCGGTCAACATGAGCGGCACGGCGAATACAGTGAATGCGGTGAATATGGACGAACGGCCACGATTACAGGGCATTGCGTATCTGAGTCGAGAACTGATTTGGCATTTCGGCTCGGTCTACTACAAACGCTGGTTCGGCCTTCAGATCCGCGGGCGTGAGCATGTGCCTGAGCGGGGGCCCTATCTGCTGGTTGCGAATCACTGCAGCCATCTGGACGGGCCGGCGATCGCGGCGGCGCTGGGCAGACACTACCACGACTTTTTCTCGCTTGGCGCGAGGGATTACTTCTTTAGAAGTCGGCTTGGGGCGTGGTGTTCCCGGAACGTGCTGAACATGATCCCCATGGATCGATCCCGCTTCGACTTTCGAACGCTCGCCGAGTGTCGTACGGTGATCGAGGCGGGTGGTGTTGTGTTGATGTTTCCGGAAGGCACGAGATCCGACGATGGACGGTTGCAGCGTTTCAAACCGGGCTTCGGCTTGCTTGCGACTCGCCTACAGCTGCCGGTCGTTCCCACGCTCGTGTCGGGAACATACGAAGCGCTTCCCAAGGGAAAGATGCTTCCGCGGCGTAGCCGAATTCGCGTCACCTTCGGCTCGCCTCTCAACGTGACCGACACGCAGCCCGGCGACACTGAACGGGGGCGGAGGGTGTATAGACATATTGCCACTGAGCTTCACCAGGCCATATCGCGCTTGGCGGCGGACGAGCCGGACGGCGAAACGCTGTCGAGGGCCGGGTCATGACGCGCTACCGGAGCGGCGCGGTATTGATAAGCGGTGCAAGCGGTGCGCTCGGGCGCGCCGGTGTCACGGCGCTTGTAGAACGGGGGTTCCACGTCTATGCCGGGTATCGGCGCAGCGGGGATGGAGAGGCGCTTCGCCGCATTAACCCGGAGATGGTCTCACCGGTCGAGCTCGACGTCACGAATCCTGAGAGCGTGAACAGCGCTGCGCAACAGCTCGAGGGGCCTCTGCACGCCCTTATCAACAACGCGGGAGTTCTGGTCTCCCGATCCATTGCATCCCTTCAAGCTGAAGAGCTTGAGCATCAGTTGAATGTCAACGTTGTCGGTGTGCTCCGTGTGACACAGGCGTTTCTGCCGCATTTGACGCGGTCGGCCGGGCGCAGTGGGAGTCCCTCACGCATTATTACCATCAGCTCGCCGGCGGCGCTTAGCGCCTACCCCGGCGGTGGCGCGTACTGCGCCTCCAAAAGCGCGGTCGAAATGCTCATGGAAACGCTGCGAATGGAGATCTCGCCGGACACCGTACGGGTGATCGCGCTGCGGCCGGGCTTCTTTACCTCTCGGCTGTGGGACCGAGCCGCCGAGCGGAGTCCCGACGCCGATCCGCTAACCGCGGCAAGCAGGCGGTGGGGCGGCCGGCAGATTCAAAACGGACTTTCTCCCGAGCGTGTAGCCCGGGTGATTGTGCGGGCAAGCACGGCGCGGAGACCGAAAGCCGTGTATGAGCTTGGAAAAGAAGTGGTGGCGGCTCGCGTGGGCGGGCTCTTGCCGCCGTCGATACGAGATCGAATCATTCGTGCCTACGTCGGCGCGTGACGGGAGGACGAGACATGGCGGACGTGAACGGCGAGCTATGGCCGAGCGGTGAGCGGCGCCACCACCGGTGGGGCTACACGGATAGCGAATTCCAGGTTCTTGACCGGGATACCGTGAGATTTGCGGGGGATCGCTATCCGATATCCGGTACGACAATGCCGCATTTCTTGTCGTTCGCGCGGGAGATCATCGGTGTCGATCTTGACCCCCGGGACACACGGCAGGAGCCCGAGAAGTCGGCACTTCCGAAAGCGAAGACGCAGCGCGGATTCATGAACGAGCTGTCGAAGACCTTCGACGCTTCCCGGGTGAGCTCCGAGGATATTGAGCGCCTCATTCACAGTCACGGCCAAACAACATCCGAGGATGTGTTTCCCGCGCTCTACGGGAGCATTCAACGTGCGGTGGACCTGGTTGTGTGGTGCGAGTCGCACGAGGATGTTGTTACGCTGGTAGAGCTGGCGCAGAAGCACAACGTCTGCCTGGTGCCCTACGGAGGCGGCACCAACGTGAGTGCCGCCCTGGTGCTTCCGGCGGATGAGGGACGCATGATCGTCTCGGTCGACCTGCGACGAATGAACCGACTGCTAAATCTGGATGCCGAAAACCGAACCGCCACCTTTGAAGCGGGCGTCTACGGTGGGGAATTGGAGAACGTTCTTCACGAACACGGTTTTACCGCCGGTCACGAGCCCGACAGTATTGAGCTCTCCACTCTCGGCGGCTGGATTGCCACGTATGCGAGCGGTATGAAGAAGAATCGCTACGGGAATATTGAGGACATTGTCCTCAACGCGAGCATGGTGACTCCCGCCGGCGTGGTGGAGCACCGGCGCAGCTTCCCCCGCTACTCTCACGGTGTACAAGCGATTTCGCCGCTCTTCGGCAGCGAGGGTAACTTCGGCATCATCACTCGGGCGACGATTCGGATTCGATCACTTCCGGAGATGAAGGAGTACAACTCCTTCCTGTTTCACTCAGTTGATGAAGGCCTGGCCTTCATGAAGGAGCTGGCCCACAGCGCTACAGTGCCCGCGAGCGTCCGGCTGGTGGACAACGAGCAATTCCGCTTTGCGCAGTCGCTCAAAGGGACACCGAGAGGCTGGAAGCGGCTCGCACGTCGCCTTCAGAAGCTTCTGATCACGCGCGTGTTCCGCTTTGATCCCTACCGTATGGTGGTCGCGACCATCGTCATGGAGGGGAAGCGGGAAGAGGTCGGCTTTCAGAAGCGGCTGAGCACGCGGATTGCCCGACGACATGGGGGATTCGCGGCGGGTCCGTCGAACGGTCGACAAGGCTACATGTTGACCTTCGCAATTGCTTACATACGCGACTTCATGACCGCCATGCATATTCTCGGGGAGACCTTTGAGACGACCGTGCCGTGGACCCAGGTCTCCGGCGTCACTTCGGCCGTCAAGACCCGGCTCGAGGAGCTGTGTCGGGAGCACGGGGTGCCGGGAAAGCCCTTTCTTTCATACCGGATAACGCAGCTGTATCAATCCGGTGTGTGCGTCTACTTCACCATGGGACTTTATCTAAAAGGCTTCGACGACCCGGCTGGGGTCCTCGCGGAAATCGAGCATGAGCTCCGCCGCACCGTCATTGCGGAGGGCGGATCACTTTCGCACCATCACGGGGTTGGAAAGATCCGACGCGACTTTCTTCCTCAGGAGATGCCGGAGTTCGCCGTCGACTCCATCCGGGCGCTGAAGCGCATCTATGATCCGAAAAACGTGTTTGCAATCGGCAACAACGTGTGCGCCGGATAATATCTGCCGGATAATATCTAACGAATGATCGGCCGGCGCCTCGGTGTGAAGCTGCGGTACGCCGGGTGGTCCGCCAGTGACAAGAGCTCACGATCACCCCGGCTGTCGCCGTAGGCGTACAGCTCATACCGGGAGCTGTCTCCGACCAGCTCACGGAGGCGGCGCACCTTCTCCGGACCGTGACACGTCGCGCCGGCGGGCGGGCCGGAAAGCCGCGCAGTACCGTCGCCGGTCTCGTAGTTCTCGGATAGGCGGGTCGCAAGCACCTCCCCCGCGTTGCGATAGGCGGCCCAATGACGGATATACAGCTCGAGGTTCGCGCTCACAATAACAACCCTGTGTCCCAACTCCTGATGCTCCCGCAGTCGGCGCATGGCTTCATCGTTTTCCAGACTGGTCAGCTCTTCGACCGCAAAGCGCTGCGCCCGCGCCTCCGCGACGGCGAGGGACATCCCGGCCAGGAATCGACGGGTCAGCGCGGTGGTGACCTGATGGTTCGATAAGAGACCGGTAGCGTAGCCGACCATGGCGGGGAGGCCGGCGGAGAAGCGTGCAAGGCACTGAGGCGTCGGATAGAGGGACCGCAAGAACGGCAAAAGCGAGTCTTTTGTCGTCAGGGTTCCGTCGAAGTCGAAAACCGCCAGTACCGGTCGGGGCGAGCCTTCCATAATACGTGAACTCTACGTGTAGTAAGGACCGAGCGCAATTGGTGCCTGACCGGCAATCGGAGCCGGAGTGCCATGCTGCGCGTCCGTTTGTGGGGGGCGTCGTCTTTGCAGTCGCACGCCGTTCAGCACAGATGGCCAAAGATGGCCGTTTTTTTCAATACAACAACCTGACCCGGGGACTAAGCTTCGTCTCAAGGTGCGGGCCCGTCAGCAGTTCATGGCAACGCGGCAGCGGGCCGCCACAGTAATTCTTGGGAGGATGGTACCGTGAGTAATCTACGAATGACGCGACGCAGTCCGGCGATTGTCGGAATCCTTCTTGTGCTGGCCGTGGCCGGCTGTAATCTCTCCGGGTCCGAGCCGGTGGCGGTGACCGGGGTTAGCCTCGATCAGTCGAGCCTGTCACTGACGGTCGGCGAGACCGCGACGCTGACCGCAACGGTGAGCCCGAGTGACGCGGCCGACGCGTCGGTCTCGTGGTCGAGCGACGACACCGCCGTCGCAACAGTCAGCGACGCCGGCGAAGTGACGGCGGCGGGTGCGGGAACGACCACGATTACGGTGACAACGACCGACGGTGGGTTCACCGCAAGCGCCGAGCTGACGGTTTCGGCCGACGACGGGCAGACGAGCCCGGTGGCGGTGACCGGGGTTAGCCTCGATCAGTCGAGCCTGTCACTGACGGTCGGCGAGACCGCGACGCTGACCGCAACGGTGAGCCCGAGTGACGCGGCCGACGCGTCGGTCTCGTGGTCGAGCGACGACACCGCCGTCGCAACAGTCAGCGACGCCGGCGAAGTGACGGCGGTTGCCGAGGGCTCCGCGCTTATCACTGTGACGACCACAGACGGGGGTTTTGCCGCCACGGCGGATGTGACGGTCTCGCCCCAGACCGGTGGTGGGAGCATCGACGTCGACTTTCAGAATCCGGAAGATATTGAAGTACTCATATCTG
>CAYFQV010000108.1:0-11557 GCA_964345195.1 uncultured Spirochaetaceae bacterium | reverse complement strand
ATTGCCGCCGGCTTCACCGGGGTTGGTCGTGGCTACGCGCGATTGGGCGCGGTGGATGCGGCGCAACAGGCACTATCTCGAGCAACAGATGCTGCCGGCTTGGTGGAAGCGGAGGACGTACGCATCGATCTACTCCTGGGAGTCGTAGATGCCGCTTTTGAGACGGATCCTCCAATTACGGCTATCGTGCAGAGCGCGATCCAGGACGGCTACATTATTCAAGACTTCACCCTCCGAAGCTCATTTCTCCTGAATCTTGTAGAGCAATATCGGGATGAGAACCTTCCCGGCAACGTCAGTGCCCTCATTCAGCAAGCCCTGCCGGCGGCAAGCAGTATTGCCGATCCGTGGGAGCGGGCTCTATCACTTGCGCGGATCGGCCGGGCCCAGCGGCGTCGGCAGGGACAGGAAGGTGATGAGGCGTCGGCCACCTTGAACCGGGCGGTGGCGCTTGTTCGAGATGCCGGTGACATGACTACTGCGGCGCAGGCGCTTGCGGCACAACGGCTCGTGGGCGTATTGGCGGCGGTCGACCGCCGCTCCGAGGCACTGCGGCTGATTGATCGGATTCCCCTGCCGCATCTGCGGGCAATCGCGTATGCCGACCTCGCCGAAAGCTACGTTCGCGGCGAGGTGCGTACTGTTGCCTTCCTCATGCTCACGCGGGGCGTGAGGAATGCGGCATCGGCGTCTACGGCGCTCCAACGAGCGCAGGGACATCTGGCGATCGCCCGCCGCTACGCGGAGATCGACGAAACCGATCTGGCCGTCTTGCAATTGGAGCGGGCGCAGCGAAGCGCGATCGCCGCGGAGAGTGTGAACGCGAAGGTATCCCTGCTGGACGAGATCGGCGCTGCGTATCTGCGACTCGATCGTGCGGATCTCGCCGAAGCGATCCCGGAACAACTGCCCGGCGGGGCTGTTCCGGCGCGGCTGCGTGCGCGGATTGCGGCGAGGCTCTTGGAGGAGGGTCTCCGGGATCAGGCGGCTGTTCAGTTTCGGGCCGCGCTCACTTTGCTTCGTGCGGATGAAACGGCGGACTCGGGATTCGCCGTGCGGATGAGCAGGATGGCGGCGCGCTTGGGGGAGGTCGAGCTGGCGGTCGATCTTGCGGCCGATATTGAGGATACGGCCGCACAGGCTCGGGCTCTCTCAGGCCTTATTGAGCATTTGCCGCTTGGCTACGAAGCTTCCCCGACGGTCCGGGAAACCCTGACCGCCATGCGCAACGGGATATGAGCGGCGCGGCAGCCGGCATGGACAAAGCTCAGTGGGGGCCGATCTGGGTACCCCGAAACGCTTTGTCCTCGAGAATATGTCGGAGATTGTCGATGTCGGTACCTTTGGCGACGATAACCTTTAATCCGAGCTCGTAGGCTTTCTTGGTGGCGATCGGGTCGAAGGGCAGGTTACTGCCTGGTGACCAGACGTGTCCGACGAGCTCGGAGAAGCCACCCCATGAAATCGTGTCGATGGGTTCCGCCTCCGGGTTGGTCCGCGGATCGGCGGTGTACACCTGCTCGATGTTGGAAAGGTTAATCACGCTGTCGGCGCCGAAGCGCTCGGCGAGAAGGACGGCGTCGTAATCCGTGGAGAACCCCGGTTTCCACCCCGAGGCCACGAGTACGGATCCGTTGAACTCGATCTCCGCGGTCGGGTCGCTTACGACTTCGTTCGGACATACATCCCGAAGAATCCCACGCAGAAGGGCGGCGTTCAGTTTCGTTGCCGCCACGCCGAGCCAGTCCGCCTCGTCGTTGTCGACGCTGCGTCCCGCGCCCGTGACGACCGTCGTCAAGGCCCGCTGATAGCTGCGCGCCGGTGCCCCGCCGCCGACGACCAGAATCAGGCGCTGCGCGCCGTCTTCCGTGTCGGTGGAGGCATGCCGGTTCAGGTGCTCTCGAACGGCGGCTTCAAAGCGAAGAAGGAAATCTGTGTCTACCGAATCGGGGGCGACAATGGAGCCGCCGAGAGAGATGACTTTGATCATTTCGCACTCCTGCAAGGCCGTTATTATATTGTACGTAACTCTTGGTGGAAACGGGACAGGCAAGGTAATGGAACAAGATCTGACACAGCTTCTGCGCGAGTGGCCGTACGATGAAGAGAAGGTGATCCGCAAGATCCACGCCGCGGACGGTCGAGAGGTCATGCAGGTGCGTCTTCCCCTCGGTATTGAGCAGTACGAGTTGGATGGGCGGCCCGACGGTGTACGACCGGGAGGCCGCGAGTCCGCGCTTGACGGTGTCGAGGAGGAGCTGTCGGAGCACGTCGAGCGCGAAGGCAGCGCCGAGGGCTTTGAGATCGGTCATGAAACCGCCCAGCGGCTCCACGCCGAAGGAATGCTGTACTACTACCGGTATCTGCTTCTCTTCCAGATTAGCGACTATCCGCGGGTGAGCCGGGACACGGAGCACAATCTTCGGCTCTGCCGCATCCTCGAACAGCACTGTTCCAACGATGAAGACCGAAATGCGGTGCTCCAGTTCCAACCCTACATACTGCGGATGAACGCGGTGTCCCGTGCCATGGTCTCCGTGAATCGAGAGGCGAAAGCTGTGGCTAAGAACGTTCTCCAGACTGCAATCGAGGAGATCGAAGGACTGGAAGAGATCGATACCGCGGCGTTTCGATTCGAGCGGGTTCGTTCGGTGAACTACTTGAAGTCTACGCTTGAACAGATGGATGAGAAAGCGCTGGATACGTTTGAGCAGTTGCGCAAACAGCTGAGCGAAGCGGTGGAAGAGGAAAACTACGAGCGCGCGGCGGAGCTCCGCGATCAGTTGCGCAATCTGAGCTGAGCGTATCGATCGGAGCATAGCGAGCCGAGGGCACCGATCGGGCAACCCGCGTACCATTGAGCGGGAGTGCCGCCTTGACAAAGGCTGTGTGCATGGTGAGTATAGCCAACAGCACAGCGATCACACGGTAACTATTTTGATCAGAGTAGAAAGAAACCATCGTATAACTCTCGTGGGTGTATGCCTTGTTCTCCTGGGAAGTGCCGTACCGGCGCAGGAGTTTCGTACCGCCACTCAGTTCTTCGACGCCGTGGCCGAGCGCTACACGGGTATTGTGGACTACACGGCGCGCATTCGTATGGAGCGCGAGGATTCGAGCTACGAAGGTGATGTCTTCTACCGGGGTCCAAACCAAATTCGTATCGATTTTGCAGATCCGGAAGATCAGGTTCTCGTCTCCGACGGCGAGGTGTTGCAGGTGTATATTCCGCAGTACAACGTTGTGCTGGAACAGAAGATAAGCAACGAGAACGCCGGGGGAGAGTCCGGAACGGGGTTGGCAACCCAGGAAGGACTGGCGCTCATGCGTGAGGGCTACAGCATTGCCTATCTCGATTCTCCGGAGCCCACGCCCCTCGAAGAGGAATCCGACGAGATGGTGACTAAGCTTCGTCTGGATTGGAAGGTGGCGAGTGAAGGCTTCCGGCAGCTCACGCTATCGATCACCGAAGATCTCCTCATCCGTCGGATTGAGGCGGTCACCGTCGACTACGAGGAAGTCGTGTTTGATTTCACCGACATCGTTATCAACGAGGGTATTCCTCCCACCCGTTTCGATTACGAGGCGCCTGCGTCCGCGAACATGTACGGCGATTTCCTCTTCGGACGAAACTGAGTGTAGCTATGGAGTCGATCGGCGATAAGCTACGGGAAACGCGCAAACAGAAGGGCTATAGCGTCGAGCAGGTAGCGCGGGACACGCACATTGCCAAACGTTTCATTAACAGCCTCGAAGAGGAGGACTTTGATGCGTTTCCCGGCGAGCCCTACCTAATCGGCTTTTTGCGCACGTACTCGGAATTCCTCGAGCTCAATCCTCAAGAAACACTGACCCTCTACAAGAATCTCAAGCTTCAAGAAACGCCCGCCCCCATGGATGAGCTCATTGTTCGAAAAGGGCCGCGGCCGTCGGTGATTGCCGCCCTTGCGGTGCTCGTCGTGGTGGCCCTCGGGCTCGGCGGCTATCTGCTGGTGAGCACCGGCGTGCTCGCCGGGCTCACGGGCGGAACCTCCGGTACGGAGAGTGCAGCGGACGGCGGAGCAGACTCGGACGCCGCTCTTGCCCAAGCCGAAGCGCCGGAGCCCGCTCCGGTCGAGGGGGATGAGTATCTGCTGCAAGAGGTCTTTCTCGAGCGGCGCTTCTTCGTCGGGGATCGCGTCTCGGTGCCCGTGGGCGAGGTGCCGCGACCAGTTACGGTTGAAGCGGTCGCGGAGACGGTAACCGTGGCCACGCCGGAAGGCTCCCGGGAGCTCCGGCCCGGCGGCGAGGAGACCCTCGACCTCGACGGTGACGGCCGTGGTGATGTGCGCCTTCTCGTCCGGCAGCTTGATGCGTCAACGAATCCGGCAAGCGCCGTGCTCCGCTTCGACCGCGTGCTGCAGCAGCCCGTGGCGTCCGGAGACGCCGACGTGGGCGATCAGCCCGAGGGCTTCGGTAATCAATCAGGAACACCGGGTATCGGCTCGACCAACGTGCCCTCACGGTCGGAACCCGCCATCGTCATCCGGCGTGCGGAGGCGCCGGAACCCTTTGACGTAAACATCGACTTTCGTGGGTATAGCTATTTCCGATCTCAAGTAAATGATCAGGAGCGAAACGAGCGCTACGTCCAGAACGGCGATACCTTCGACGTGACGTCTGAATCGGAGCTTCGGCTTTGGCTCTCGAACGCCGGGGCTGCGCAAGCTTCGATCAGCGGCAACGCCCTCTCTCTCGGAGATGCCGGCTCGGTGGCAAGCTATCTTGTAACCTGGGTTCTTGACGACGAAAACGGCGGGTATCAACTCGAGTTGGTCCCCTTGTACTGAAGGCCGAGCACACGCGCTTCGCCCCTCCACGCCCAGGTCGTGCATGAACGGTAACGAATCGAAAACCTTCTATATTGAAAACCTCGGGTGTGCGAAGAACCAAGTGGATGCCGACATTATGGTGCACGCCCTGGAGTCACGCGGATGGCGTCAGGTCCGCGAACCGCAACAGGACAGCGCGATTCTGGTGAACACCTGCGCCTTCATCCGAGATGCCAAAGAGGAATCGATAAACAGCATCCTCGAGCTGCGCGGGCACTATCCTGAGGCCACCGTGATCGCGACCGGATGCTTGGCTCAACGTTACGGACCCGACTTGGTAGACGACATGGCGGAGCTCGACGGGGTGTTCGGGAATCGGGCCCCCGGACGAATCGGCGCGTATCTCGACGAGGATCTCCCGGCGGGGCGTCCACTGGCCATGCCGGAGGAACGCGGTCTCAATGACGATCGGACCAACAGATTCGCCTATCCCGGCAGCGCCTATGTAAAGATCGCCGAAGGCTGCGACACGAACTGCGCCTTCTGCGCTATTCCGCTTATCCGTGGGCGTCTGGCGAGCCGCCGCATTGCGGATATCGTCGGCGAGGTCGAGGGGCTGGTCCACGAAGGGGCACAGGAGATCATTCTCGTTGCACAGGATCTTACGACATTCGGCCGCGACCACGGCGGAGGAGTAGAGCCGGCGGAGTCTCTGACGGAGTTGTTGCGCCGCTTGTCGGCCTTGTCCGGCGATTTCTGGCTTCGCTTGCTCTACCTCTATCCCGAGCGCTTTCCCCGGGATCTCCTGCAGATCTGTGCCGCGGATACCCGCATCCTTCCTTACTTCGACATTCCGTTTCAACATGCGAATCGTGGCGTGCTGCGCGGCATGTCCCGCCCGGGGGATGCCGAGCGCTTTCTCGGCCTGGTGCGGGACATCCGCCGGGTGGTGCCGGATGCGGTCATTCGGTCGACCTTCATGCTCGGCTATCCCGGCGAGACGGATCAGGCGTTTGAAGAACTTCACGCCTTCGTGCGAGATGCCGCTCTCGATTGGGCCGGCTTCTTCATCTATTCTCCCGAGGAAGACACCCCGGCCTACCGCTCTCGAAAGATCGGGCCGCGCGTGGCAAAGAGCGTGGCCCGTCGCCGCAAAGACCTTCTCGAGGATCTCCAAGGCGCCGTGACCCGCCGGCGGCTTGATCGTTTCATTGGCAGGACCGTCTCCGTTCTTGTTGAAGACTTGGTGGAAGGCGAGGATCTTGCTATAGGTCGATGCTACGCTCAAGCCCCGGAAGTGGATGGGCTGGTCGTGCTGCGAACCGACGAGTTGTCGCCGTCGGGGTCGGTTCGGCCCGGCGGCGTCGTGCCGGCACGCATTATCCGACGCAACGGCGTTGACCTTGAAGGCGTGCCGGTCCGCTGATATACTCCGCGACCTCATGAGCTCCCCCCAAGGTGCCGGTCCCCGCATTCCGCCTCGGATTGTTGTCTTCATCGGTGTCTTCTTTGCCGCGACTTCCGCGGTGCTCATAAAGGCGTCGACGGCACATCCGCTTGCGATCGCCTTCTATCGAATGCTCTTCACCACGCTGCTGCTGCTTCCGCAACTGGGACGCGGCGGTTTCCACCGCATCCGGAATCTCAGTTCCCGACAGATTCGCCTCTCGGTGATCGGGGGTGTCTTCTTGGGCTTTCACTTCGCCGCGTGGATAAGTTCTCTCAGCTTCACAACGGTGGCGAGTGCCACCGTCTTGGTGAATACCCATCCGGTACTGGTTGTCGTGTTCGGCCTGGTCTTCCTGCGGGAGCGTATTCCCTGGGATGCCGCGGTGTGGATGGCAATTGCCCTCGGCGGGAGTATGTTGCTCTCACTGGGAGGGCTACGCGGGGATCCCGGCGAAGTTACCGGCAATCTCTTGGCCTTCGGCGGGGCAATCGCCGCTGCGGGCTACATGTTGGTGGGGCGTGCGGTTCGACAGGAACTGGATACACGGGTCTATACCTTCGTCGTTTACTCGGTGAGCGCGGCGGTACTGCTGATCATGGTTGCGCTGAGCGGTGTGCGATTGGCGCCGTACCCCTGGTTCGAGTTCGCCATCTTCGTCGGCTTGGCGGTCTTTCCGACCCTCCTCGGACACTCACTGTTCAACTGGGCCTTGAAGTACGTGAAGACCTCCCTCGTGTCGACGGCGATCCTCGGGGAACCGATCGTCGCGTCCGTCATGGCGCTGTTCATCTTCGGCGAGCGTCCCGGCGTCTACACGCTTATCGGCGGACCGATTATCATAGTAGCCATCTACTTTTTTGTGCGTGCGGACGGCCGCTTTGCGCGAAACCGTCCCGCCGCAACAGCGGCAGCTGAGGTGAATGGGAATGCATAGCTTTGCCGACGAGGGAGAAGGACGTGACGGCGCCCCTGCGGCGTATCTCGAGGGGCTAAATGCTGAGCAGCGACGAGCCGTCGAACATTACGGCTCCCCCCTGTTGATTCTCGCCGGGGCGGGCTCCGGGAAGACCCGCGTCATTACGGTGAAGATTGCCCACTTCATTCGGGAAAAGCGTGTCGATCCGCATTCCATTCTGGCGGTGACGTTCACGAACAAAGCCGCCAACGAGATGAAGGAACGCGCCGCCGAGCTATCCCCGGCCGCACGGGAGACCATGATTCGAACCTTCCACTCCTTCGGCGCCTGGTTGGTACGACGCAACGCCCACCTTCTCAATCTCAATCCCGGCTTCACCATTTATGACGATGATGACGCGATCACCTTGCTGCGCTCGATCTACCCCGAAGAGAATCGCGGCGCCTTGACCCGGTACTACCGAATGATCAGCCGCGCGAAGGACTACGGCTTGGAGCCGGCCGACGACCTCTCGGCGGTGTCCTCCGACCCGGAATTGCCACGCCGCTATGCGGATTACGAGAAGCGCCGCAAGGAGATCGGTAACCTGGACTTCGGTGATCTGATCCTCTATCCGATTCGCCTTCTTCGCGACGTCCCGGAAGCTCGTCGGAGGACCCGAGAGCGCTTTCGCTACGTTTTCGTGGATGAGTACCAGGACTCGAACGTGGCGCAGTACGAGTTGCTGCGGCTCCTCTGCGACGCTCAAACCTACGTGTGCGTGGTCGGCGACGATGATCAGTCAATCTACCGTTTTCGCGGGGCGGAAGTCCGCAATATTCTGACGTTTCACGAGAGCTTTCCCAAGACGGACGTTGTGCGCTTGGAGGAGAACTACCGCTCTACGAACGCAATTCTCGACGTTGCGGGGTCGGTGGTGGCTCAGAACGCGGGCCGTCTGGGTAAGGAGCTGTGGACGCGCCGGACCGGAGGCGCCCAACCGACTCTCGCCTTCTTGCGCGACGACGACGAGGAGGTCCGCTATTGTCTGGGCCTGATCGAGCATCCCTCCGCGGAGGAGGCCGGTATTCCCCTCGGCGAAACGGCTATCCTCTACCGTACCAACGCGCAGTCCCGGCTCTTCGAGACCGCCTTCCTGCGAGAGGGCGTGCCGTATCGCATTGTAGGGACGGTGCGCTTCTACGAGCGAGAGGAGATCAAGGACGCCGTTGCGTTCCTGAAGCTGGTGGCGAATGAGTACGACGAGGTTGCGTTTCGTCGCGTCGTGAACAAGCCTCCGCGTGGGATCGGACAGGTGACCCTCGGCAAGCTCGTTAACCGGGCGACGGATGGTGACGGAAACCTGATAGACGCGTGTGCGGACGCGGGACGCTTTCTGAGTTCCCGGGCCGCAAAAGCAGTGGCGGCCTTCGTATCGGTGTACACGAGAGTTCGCGAGGCGCTGTCCGGAGAGAGCTTGCGGGATTTTGTGCAAGAGATCATCACCGCATCCGGACTGGCGGAGTATCACGGGCAGCACGATGAGGTTGCCGGTCGACAACGCCTGCAGAACCTCGAGGAGCTGGTGAACGCCGCGTCCCTGTATGCGGGCTCCGTCGAGGGATTGGTTGAGTTTCTGGAAAGCATTGAGCTGGACAGCGCGCGTGAGGCTGATGATGACGACCCGAATCGGGTCACCCTCATTACCATGCACAATACCAAGGGGCTCGAGTTCGACCGCGTGATCGTGACCGGGCTCGAGGAGGGGCGCTTCCCGCGGGGTGACGAGGAGTCGGTGGACGAAATCGAGGAAGAGCGTCGTCTCTTCTATGTTGCCGTCACCCGAGCGCGTCATGCGCTTCACCTGACATCCTGCCGGTGGCGCCGTATTCATGGGCGCACCATGGAGCTGATGCCGTCCCGCTTTCTTCGGGAGATTCCGCGAGAGCTTGTGAATCATGCCGGTAGCGGCGGGGTGGGGGGCGCCCACCCGGCCGGCTCGGCTGTGTCCGAGGCCGAGGAGCGAGAGTATCCGCCGGGCACCGGGGTGTATACGGATGAGTACGGTACGGGAGTTGTCGTGAAGAGCTTCATCAAGCAGGCTAATGAGGTGGTGCTTGTTCGCTTCGAGACCGGCTTTACGGCTCAGTTTATACCCAAATACACCCCTCTGGAACGGATCAGTGGTGACTTCTGAGCGACGTCGGCTCCCGGCTATTCGCCGGGCACGGGAGTACCATCTCTACGGCTATGACGGTCGGCGCTACCTGGACCTTTTTCAGGATGAAGGTCGCGCATTTCTCGGACATCGGATTGCGGGGCTGTCTACCCGGATCAAGAACGAGATTTCGAAGGGAGTGCTCTTTTCGGCGCCCTCTCCACTGGAGACGCGGCTGCGCAAGCGTCTGGAGCGCCGGTACCCCGGGTATCGCGTCGTCGCCCTTCAGCCTCGGCATATGGTTCTCGGCATGGTTGCTACACGTCAGGGGCTTCAAGCGCAGGAGTCGGCGCTGCACGACCCTGCAGTAGCGGAGTCGCCGTTTGTCGCCTCGGCGTCGGCCTCCGCGTCGGCGGGAACTGCGGCGTGGGATCGTCCGTTTCTCGACACGCCGGACGCCGATCTGATCTTGCCGATTCTCCCGATTCCCGGTGCCTTAGACTGTCAGAGCCTCATGCTGCGGTCCGAGGACATGGTGGAGCTCCTCGGCGATCCACCCGCGCCCTACGTGCTCCGGGCGTGTGAGACCGCTCTTGGACATTTGGAAAAGGTCGAAGCACAGATATCGAGCGAGCGGCCTCTCGCGTCACACAGCACAGCCGCGGTAGACTCAGAGCTGTACGCCCCGTGGGATGAGGCGCTGCAGGGGCTTTGGAAGCGTCGCGGTCCGTATCTTCGCTTCGCCGGCGTCAAAACCCATTATGACACCGTGTTTGAACGTTACCTGTCCGCGGGGTATCTGGTGAATCCGTCATATGCCGGCCCCAGCATAGTGCCGAGAATGTACACAGAAGGGGAGCGCAGCGAGTTCGCCGCCGTGACGGCTCAATTGACCCGCGAGGGCTACGCGGGACGCTAGCCCTGCTCGCGGAGTTGTCCCTGCTGCAGCCGATGACGAGGATTGTTTTGTGGAAGAGTTTCTGACCGAAGGCGTAGTCATTATCCTGAGTCGACTTCTCTTCGGAGCCGTTGCCGCCTTCCTGGCGATCGTTCTCTGGTCGAAGACTCGGGACAGCGCGTGGATGTTCGTTGTGATCGCCACCATCGTCTCGTACGGCGAGGTTGTGTATGCGACGCTCGAGACCCTTGGGCTGGTGCAAGCTGAACTGCTTGTTTTCGGCGGGGTCTCCATCTTCCGGGTCGTGCTTGCCAACCTCCCGACGGCGTTCTACGCGATCGCCTTCGGAATCATGGTCTTTCGCCGGTATCCCTGAGCGCTCGGAATGACGCGCCGAGACACGCGCGGAACTCGGGACTCGTACCCCACCAGTTGACACTCCTTCGAAAATGAATACCCTAGGCAAAATCTTATACACCCTCAGCGGAGGCCGTGATGGTAGCGTTGCTAGTTGGAATTGTGTTTGTACTCTTTGCCGTGTATTCCGTGCTGCCGGTGAGCTGGTCCTTGCAGTGGGGTCCCGAAGTCATCGTGTTTCTTCAGGGTGGGGTCCCCATCATTGCAGTATTCGTTGGTTTGATAGCCGTGTTCATTGGGATCGCGGATATCAAGGACCGGATCGAGGCCAAGCGCGAAGAGCAAGCGGAAGAAGAAGCGGGCAAGAGCGAGAGTTAGGCACGGTATTGACACTCCGCCCCGCGGCGCTCGATCGCTGTTTCGCGGGGTAGAGTGTGGTTCTGTAATTCCTTCCAGTACAAGGGCTGATTCCGCGATTGTTCGCGGCCCGCCTTGACTTTTGTGAGGGGCTGTGCGAAATTCCACGCTCGCACGCTGCAGGTGACGCAAGGATTACTCTGAATATGAAAACCCTCTACGTAAACGAACAGGAAATCGACCGTAAGTGGTATCTGATAGATGCCGACGGTGCGACTTTGGGCCGACTTGCTACGAAAGTGGCAAGCCTCCTGCGAGGAAAGCACAAGCCGTACTTTACACCGCGGCAAGAGCTTGGTGATTACGTTGTCATTGTAAACGCCGACCGTGTCCATGTGACGGGTCGAAAGTCGACGCAGAAAATGTATCACAAGCACAGTGGCTATCCCGGTTCTCTTCGCAGTGAATCCTTTCGCACCATGATTAAGCGAAAGCCGGAGTTCGTCGTGGAGCACGCCGTTCGTGGTATGCTTCCGAAGAACCGCTTGGGCCGGAAACTCTTCAAGAACGTGAAAGTGTATGCCGGTCCCAAGCATCCTCATCAGGCGCAGCAACCGGAACAGCTGGAGAT
>CAYFQV010000107.1:7766-11844 GCA_964345195.1 uncultured Spirochaetaceae bacterium | reverse complement strand
TTGACCGCACCTCGCATGGTCGTGAGAAGCGAGAACACGCGCATCCAGAGCGGAACCTTCGTCGGAGACGTCTATGTGGAGGCTCCGAGTTTCCACCTGCTTGATGCACGCGTTGACGGTGATATCTACTTCGAGAACGAGTCGCTTCGAGACTCCTTTGAACAGGACAATGCATCCGAGATTAGCGGGGAGTTACAGATCGGTTCGCTCTAATGGAGCGATCACAGCGCGAACTCTCCGTTCCGGATGATCGTCACGTCGGCACCGTTTTCGCGGGTTCCGGTGACGTTGATATCCGCGGTGCCGAGCATGAAGTCGGTGTGCACCAGGCTGCTGTTACCCCCGGCCGCCTCTAGCTCCTCCTGACTCATGGCGCCACCACCGACCATGCAGGCACTGTAGGAGCTACCGAGCGCAAAGTGACACGCGGCATTTTCATCAAAGAGGGTGTTGAAGAAGACGGTGTTGGAGGTGAAGATCGGTGAGCCGGCGTCCACAAGGGCGATCTCACCAAGGCGCCGCGCTCCGGCATCGATCCGAAGATAATGCTCCAGCACATCCCGACCGCTGTCGGCGCCGAAATCCACGACTTCACCGCCTTCAAAGCGGAACCACGCGCCCTCGACAACACGGCCGAGCACTAACGCCGGCCGCGTAACCCGTACGTGTCCTTCGGTCTGGTCGAGATGCGGGGTTGTAAACACCTCTTCGGTGGGCAGGTTCGGCATGAATCGCACGCCGTCCGGACGCTCCGCATCCCCGCCGGCCCAGAGGGCATGCTCGGGAATCCCGATATGCAGATCGGTACCCGGCGCCTTGAAGTGTAGTGATCGAAGCGAGAGATTTTGCAGCATACCGGAGCGTTTCCGGATTACCGCGGCGCGATCACGCCAGGCGGCGGACGGGTCATCATGATCCAATCGCAGAATAGGTTTCATCCGCTCCCAGAGCTCGTTGAGGGCCTCGGGGTCGGGCTCTCGGTCGAGCACCTTCGCCGCCCACTGCTCGCTCGGATGCGCAACCACGATCCACTGCTGCCGATCCGCCTGCAGCGAGCGCCGTATCATCTCACGCGTGCGTGACACCACGCGGTTGACCCGGGCGTTGCGATCCTGATCCACGTCCGACAAGAAATCCGGATCCACCGGGTTCTTGATGGAGACAAAGGCCCAGCCCTCGTCTACGAGGCGCTGATTCTCATGCTCCAGGAAATCGGGCAGATAATCGAGGTACCCTTTCCGGGAAGCTTCCAGGCGATGCTTGTAGAGCGCGGGAATGCCGACATCCGGGTGAACGTAGCGAGCTCCCCGCTCGTAGGCGGCCCGGCCGACCGCCGCGGCGAAATCCGCATGTCCCGCCTCCGTTCGAACAATGACGTTCTGCCCCGGTTGGACATTCACCATGGCCGCAACGAGCTCAGCGTAGCGGCGTTGATCGTTTGTGTTCATGATGAAAGAGAATAGCAGCTCCCCCTCGCCGGGTCAAAAGAGTCTTATTACCTTTGCCGCCGGGGTACAACATGCGAACACGGCAACCCACGCAACTGACCGCGACATGGCACTCCGGCATACGAGAGGTACCCCAGCAGGACTGGGACGCCCTTGCCGGGCCCTTGAAGACTCCCCTTCTCGAGTGGGAGTGGCTTCATCAACTCGAAGAGTCCGGGAGCATATCCCCGGATGAGGGCTGGGTTCCGGTACATCTCACCCTGCATGAGCCGGAAGGCGGGGCGGACACGGGAGAGCCATCACCAGGCGAGACCCTCTCAAGCGGCAGCTCGAGCCTGGTCGCGGCGGCAGCATTGTACGTGAAGACTCACAGCATGGGTGAGTTCGTCTTTGACTTTGCTTGGGCCGATGTCGCCCGCCAAGTCGGCATGCAGTACTACCCGAAGCTGATCGGCATGAGTCCGGCCACGCCGTCGACGGCGTATCGCTTCTTGATTCGCGGCGACTACGACGAAGCCGCCGTTACCAGGGCCATGCTGGCCCACATTGAAGAGTTCTGTCGGGAGAACAACATCCGGAACATGGCGTTCAACTACGCGGATCATCAGTGGCGAGAGACCGTGGAAGATTACGGTTTCCACACCTGGAAGCACCAAAGCTACCAATGGATAAACCCCGGATTCGAGAGTTTTGACGATTATCTCTCCGTGTTTCGCAAGAACCAACGCAAGAATATCCGGAAGGAGCGGCGAAGTGTCGCCGAAAACGGCGTTCGCATTACGCCGGTGCGCGGCGACCATGCACCGCAGCGCTTCTTCTCCCTCATGTACGATTTCTACGAGATCCACAACGAGCAATTCGGCCCTTGGGCCGCAAAGTTCCTCAACCGCAGCTTCTTCGAGGGGCTCGCCGAGGGCTTTGCGCACCGCGTGCTCTTTGTCCCGGCCTACCGCAATGGGCAGGAGGATCCCTTCGCCATGTCCTTCCTGGTGACCAAGGGTGATCAGCTTCTGGGCCGGTACTGGGGAGCCTTGGAGGAGATCGACAACGTGCACTTCGACGCCTGCTACTACAGCCCGATCGAGTGGGCCATAGAAAACAAGGTCTCGGTCTTCGACCCCGGGATGGGCTCATCCCACAAGGTGCGTCGGGGATTCCAGGCGGTGGAGAACTACAGCCTCCACCACTTCCTGGATGACCGCATGAACAAGATCATGGAGTCCAACATAGGCAGGATCAACGAGTACGAGCGGCAGAACATTGACGCACTCAACGACGCAATCCCATTCGCGGCGGATCGCGACCCACGGCAACAGGCTTAGGCTGAGGACTCCGTGCCGGCCGACGGTGCCGCTTTTCCGTCGCCGTGACGCCGTGTAATCGGCTTTGCAAAGTCTACGCTTATGGTCGTCCACACGTCTTCGGAGTCGTCGCCATGGGCACTTTCCGCGGCGACTTCAGCTTCGGGCCTGAGCAGCGACAAAACCCCGCCGTTCGAGCGCGCCAGCTTGTCCAACAAAGGGTGCCAGGTCCGCCACGCATCCTCCGGCACGGAAAACAGACAGTCCACACTGTAGCGCGCATGATCACCCACGAGCAGTGTCCGAAGCGTAACGGTCGAGGAAGCGGGCGCATGGTCGACGGCGAAGGTTAAAAGCTCGCTCAATAAACGAGACAGAAGAATAGGGCTGCTTACCACCGCGGGAAGTCGGTCGACGAAGTGCTCCCGGAGCGTCACTCTCAGCTCGCCTCGCGTATCCTGCAGCTCTTCCGCGACGCGCCGGATAGCCGTGTTCAGATCCAGATCCATATCACGCGCCAACCCGACAAGGAGTGAGTCATCCACAAGGTCTCGGCGTATGCCCTCGAGCTGTCCCAGCGCCTGCTCGACCGTCTCCATGTAGCGCATGAGCTCGCCTCGGGAGATCTTCGTCTCGGAGGGAACACGCTGTGCAAGTGAGGCGCCGTGGCGAAAGGAGCTCACCGGAGCGCTCAATTCGCTCGCAACGTATGCGCCGTAGCGCTCGAGCAAGGTGACCCCGCGAGGTTCCTTTTTCAGCTCCTCCGACACGACCTCGTTGACGGACAGCCCGCGAAGCGTCTCGGCAAGGCGTTGATTCTCCCGTCGCAAGTTGTACAGGTCGGATGACTGCCTGACGACGCTGATAAGCTCGACGGCATCCCAGGGTTTCAAGATATAGCGATAGATGTTCCCGCTATTGATGGCCTCCAACAGCGATTCCCGGTCTGAATATGCCGAGAGGACCACGCGCACTACCTCCGGGAACTCCGCCTGCGCCTGTCGCAAAAGCTCCAAGCCGTCGATCTCCGGCATGCGAAGGTCGGAAACCAAGACCTGCACCGGATTCTCGCGAATGTAATCCAGCGCTTCCCGAGCATCACTGAAGGTTACTGCTTCGTAGGGTTGAAATTGAAATAGGCGCGCGACAGCTTTGAGCACGAGGTCGTCGTCGTCGACGAAGACCACCGCCGGGGCATGGCGTGGACCGTTGAAGGAGCTATCGCTGAGATCGTAGGCGTCGCTCATGGGATCCTCCCTCGCACCTGCGACGAGCGTACTCGACAACGTGGGGGCCGTCAACGTTGCCGTACCGGCCGTGATCGCGCCG
>CAYFQV010000107.1:3151-7666 GCA_964345195.1 uncultured Spirochaetaceae bacterium | reverse complement strand
CAATCCGATCTCCGGATCTCCCAGGACGCACTCCGGGAGCTTCCCGCGGTCACCGTACTCAGGCTCGAGGGCTCACTCGATACGGAGAACGCCATTGCCTTCCACCATACCGTTGAAAACGTCATGATGCAGCTCGACTCGGTGTACGTGCTCGTCTTCGACATGGATCGACTCAAGTACATCTCGTCCTCGGGTATTGGCGCATTCACCAACATCTTGGTGTCGGCCGATCGCTATGGATATCGAATCGTGCTCTATCGGGTATCCGTAAACGTGAAATCGGTGTTCGATACTCTCGGTTTCTCACAGTTCTTTCGCTTGATGGATGATTGGGAGGATCTTTCCCACTACGTCCGCCTACGCGCATAGCATGAATCACGAGACATGGTTCGCCGGCATATGTCGTCACCTCACCGAGCGCGAATGGCTCTATCTCATCTACATCCGACATGACGACACTATTCAAGAGGCGAATGCGGCGGCCCGCCGATTGCTTGGTATGCCCGAAACCGGAAATGTTTCCGTTGACCGCTCGTCAACGCCCCTCGCCGCTCTCAACATTCCGCCTGATCCCGCTCTGATTTCCGGGGGCGATGAAGCCATGCAGGAGATCGAGCTTACAACGCCGTCCGGATTGCTCCGATCGTTTCAGTTCCGTTTGACACCGCTCCCTTCAGAGGCGGGGGAAGCCCATCCGGGGCGGTCGGTCTCGGCACAGTCAATCTCGGCACCGTCGGTTGCGGCACAATCGGTGCCGGCACCGACCTCTGCCACTTCGCCGACGCCAAGCGCTTACCTGTGCGTCGGTTTGGATGTAAGCCGGCGACGGCGAGCGGAGAATCGCGTGACCGCCCTCTATGACGAATCACGTGACATGATCTTCGCCTGCGGGCCGGACGACCGCATTCGAGAGGTAAACGAAGCCGGTGCACAGCTTCTCGGCATTACGGATCCGGCAAGCCTCATCAAGCGAAAGATAACCGATTTCTACGTAAGCCTGGCCGATCGCGACTACTACCGGCAACGCATGCACACCCACGGATACGTCAAAGATTTAGAGATTGTCATGCGCCGGGAAGACGGCAGGCGCATTGTAGTTCTGGATACTTCGACGGCCGTTGAGGACGCGGATGGAACCCTTGTTGAGTATCACGGGGTGCTCAAGGATATAACGGAGCGGATACGCCTCGAGCAAGAGCACATGAAGATGAACATTGAGCTCGCCGGTGCCAACCGCGAGCTTCGTCACGCGCAATCCCGCTTGGTGCAGCAGGAGAAACTCGCCTCGGTCGGCCGATTGGCGGCAGGCGTCGCGCATGAGATCAACAATCCACTCAGCTTCGTGAAGAGCAACCTCGGCACCCTCCGGGACTACAGCCGGCGCTTGCTGAACTACCTGTCCGACCGGCCACCCACCGAGATACCGGCCGAGATCCGCTACATACTCGACGACTTGAATACCCTCTTCGACGAGTCCGAACAGGGCTTCGAGCGAATGACATCCATTGTTCAGGGGCTGCGCAACTTTGCGCGAACCGGTACGGATATACGCGAGTTGTACAACCTCAACACCGCGGTGGAGACAACCCTCGCCATCCTACGCAACGAGTACAAGAATGAGATCTCCGTAGAAACCGAGCTCGGCGAGCTTCCCGACGTCTTCTGCGTTCCGGACGAGATCAACCAAGTCATGCTCAATATCCTCATCAACGCAATTCAAGCCATCCAAAGCCCGGCAGAAACCTCGGCAGAGTCAGCGGAGAGCGTGACACCAGGATCGAAAGCAAGCGGCTATCACATCCGAGTCACAACCGGCGCAGCCGACGAATCCGTCTTCTGCCGAATCCATGACGACGGTCCCGGCATCCCGCCGGAACACCGACCGCAGCTGTTCGAGCCCTTCTTCACAACCAAGCCCCACGGCCAGGGCACCGGCCTCGGCTTGAGCATCTCATACGATATTATTGTCAACAAACACGGCGGCGATCTGAAGGCGGAGCATCCATCCGACGGCGGGGCCGCCTTCATCTTCACGATTCCGCGCTATCCAAACCGACCGGAGATGTAGGCCTCAGTCTGCTCTTGCTGCGGATTGAAGAAGATCTCCTTCGTATCTCCGTACTCAATCACCACGCCGTTGAGAAAGAAGGCGGTCTTGTGGGATAGGCGACCGGCCTGCTGCAGGTTATGGGTGACGATGATCAAGGTGTAATCGTTGTGCAGTTGGTCCACAAGGTCCTCGATCTTCGTCGTTGAAATGGGATCGAGCGAGCTTGTCGGCTCGTCCATGAGGATGACATCCGGCTGCACCGCAATAGCCCGGGCAATGCACAGCCGCTGCTGCTGACCACCGGAGAGACTCAAGGCGGGTTGATGCAGCCGGTCCTTCACCTCTTCCCACAGTGCCGCCTGTCGCAGGCTTTCCTCTACCCGTTCCTCGAGCACACCCTTTTTGTGAAGCCCGTGAACCTTGGGTCCGTATGCGACGTTGTCGAATACCGACATGGGAAAGGGGTTCGGCTTCTGGAAAACCATGCCGATTCGTTTGCGAAGCTCAATAGCGTCGTACTCACGGTAGACGTCATGCCCGTCGTACTCCACCCTTCCGTCGATCTTCACGTAGTCAATCACATCATTCATGCGGTTCAGCACACGCAAAAAGGTCGACTTACCGCATCCGGAGGGACCGATAAGCGCGGTGATCCGCTGCTCCGGAATCTCCATGGATACCCCGTGCAAAGCCTGAAAATCACCGTAGAAGAGGTCGAGGTTGTCGACCCGGAACTTCAAAGCCGGTTCCGTTTCTTGTTCAACTGCGTCGCCCATAGTTTGTTCCTATTCGCTCTTACTGCTCACTTTTGCTGCTCGCTTTTGCTACGCCGCCATCCGGGTCATACGCCCAATCAGCGAGCGCGTCAAATAGTTCACAATAATGACGATGATTACGAGTATCGTTGCCGCCGCGAAGGCGTTCGCAAGAGAGATGGTCTCCCGCACCAAGAGGTAGAGGTGAATCGAAAGCACCCGAACCGGTGAGTTGAGAGTCTGCAGCAGCGCGAGGTTGCTGCCCATGGTATACAAGAGTGCCGCGGTCTCACCGACCGCGCGGCCGATCCCGAGGATCATCCCGGTGAGAATTCCCGGCGCCGCCGAGGGGAGTACCACCCGAAAGATGGTCTGGAGCTTCGTGGCACCGAGTGCCAAGCTCCCCTCCCGCACCTCCTTGGACACCGCCCGTAGCGCCTCCTCACTCGTGCGCACCACCGTCGGCAGAATCATCAAGGTCAGGGTGAGGGTTCCCGAGAGCAAGCCGGTCTGAAAACCGAGAAACTGCGCGAAGAAGACCAGGCCGAACAGCCCGAAGACAATCGACGGAATTCCCGCCAGTGTGTCCGTGCCGATCCGGAGGATCGTCAGCAGCCGCCCCTGCCTCGCGTACTCCACCAGGTAGATCGCACCGGCCACGCCGATCGGCGTCGCGATCAGAAGCACGAAGGCGATCATGGCCAGCGTGTTGAGAATGATGGTACTCACCCCGCCGACCGCCCCCGCGCGGCGCGGCGGCGTTACGAAAAAGGAGGGACGGAGGTTGAGCGAGCTTTCGACGTTCTGCACCTCGATCACCGGCAGCTCTTCAGCCACGGCAATATCTCGGCTCACCACGCCGATCGCTCCCGGAGTCGAACGGAGGGTTTCGGCGAACTCGGCGGACGTATTCACCATTACACTGTTTTCCGGCGCCGGACGATCCGCTGCACCGTCCCGCTCTCCGAGCACACCCGACACCAGGCGCTGCTGCCGCTCGGCGAATGCAGACCCTCCCCCGAAAAACACCGGCGTTACCGGAAGCGCCTCGTACTCCCCCGAGTCGTCGGCGGCCACGTCCGCGGCCCGAAGCTCTCGGCGAGGCCCCCCGACGGCATCCCAGCTTAGCGCCTCCCCGGTCAGCAGTGCTCGCACCTGTTCAGGCTCGAGCTTGTTCAAGCGGCGACCCGCTTGGAGCTCGAGGATATCCGGGTGCACGGCAATGCTCGTTTGGTAGATCGCCACGGTGCGCGGCCCCGAGACGCTGTCGAGCCACTCGGCAGGAATGACCGCAAGGCCGCCGTCGGCTCCCTGCACGGCGTCGACGGCGGCTTTCCGGGAATCTACGAGCTGCAGCTCATCCGTAAAAGCCGATCGTGGATCCTCACGATCGGCCACACCCGCATTGGCGGCGTCCCGGCCTGCGGTGTCGGCCGACGCTTCACCCCCGAAGTCAAAGAAATAGGAGGCAAGGGATTCGAGAAAGGCTTCATCGTCATATAGGACCGGCGCAGCCGTCCGGTCTTGACCGGTCAAATAGCCGAGGTAGAGGTCCTCCCCGGACAAGATCGTCCGGGCTTCATCGTAACTCAGGGAGCCCAGGCGAAGACCACCATTGGCGATCACCGCGAACTCCGTCCCGGCGCCGGCCGCAGCGACAGATATGCGTGTTTGCTCGAAGGGGAAGTATGGCTCCGCGGATGTCGTGCG
>CAYFQV010000107.1:0-3051 GCA_964345195.1 uncultured Spirochaetaceae bacterium | reverse complement strand
GATTTGCTGTTGATGACCTGGGTCGTGAAATTGAGAATGAGGATGAACAGGAAAAGCACCACTGCCGTCGTGAAGAGAGAGGTTCGGTGGTCTCCGGCGGCGTAACCCATGTCGTTGACAATCGCCATGGTGAGGGTCCGCACCCGGGAGCGAATGCCCTCCATGGGCAAAGTCGGCTGATTGCCGGCCACCATGAGCACCGCCATGGTCTCCCCAACGGCCCGGCCCATCCCGAGAATGACCCCGGTGAGGATTCCATTACGACTTGCAGGGAGGATCACGCGCCAAATCGTCTGCCAGTGGGTCGAGCCCAGGGCAAAGGATCCGTCCGCGTAATCCCGGGGCACCGCCCGTATTGACACCTCGGTAATGTTGATGATCGTGGGCAAGGTCATGATCGCCAGGATCACCATACCGGAGAAGGCGTTGTAGTTCACCAGCGGGTCGGCGACGCGGTCCAAAAAGAAGCCGATCATCATGACACCGAAGAAGCCGTACACCACAGACGGAATCCCGGCGAGAACCTCCGTCGCACTGCGGAGAATACTCTGCGCGCGTCCGGTGGCGATCTCCGCAATGAAGATTCCAACCGCGACGCCGATCGGTACCGCGAAGGCCAAGGCCCCGGCCGTCACCATGAGCGTGGCGACGATAAACGGTGAAATGCCGTAACTCGGCGGATTGCCGATCGGGTACCAATCCGTGCCGAAGAGGAACTCCGCGAGAGTCGGAGGAGTGTTGCCTTCCACCGACCTGAAGAAGAGTGGGAGCCCCTCGCTCATGATGAAGAGAGTGATGAACACCACGCTCAGAACCGAGAGGGCGGCGCTGAACGCAAAGACTCCGCGCATACCCTGCTCGTAGTACGCTCTGATCTTCAATCAAGAACCTCCTACCTCGTAGCTACCACCGCGCCCCGAGGGGCGCGGCCCTGAGGCTAGCGTAGCGGCAAGTAGCCGACATCCTGGACGATCTGCTGGCCCCGCGAGCTCAGCAGGAAGTCGACGAAGACTTTCCGTTCCCCGGTCGGTTCCCCAATGCTGACGACATTCAGCGGTCGCGTAATCGGATACTCCCCGGTGAGCACGGTTTCGAGCGTGTCGGGAACCCCGTCTACCGACAGCGCCTTTCCACCTTGATCTTCCACTCGGTCAATCGTTACCAGTGATGCATATCCGATGGAGTACGGGGTCTGGGTCACCATGGTGGCCATGTTGCCGTTGCTCTCGGTTACCAGGGCCTGTCGCTTGTAGCGCGCATCATCGCCATAGGTCCGCACAAGGACGCGCTCGCGAAACGCGCCGAAGGTACCACTCGCCTGGTCGCGACGAACGATCGTGATCTCCTGGTCCGGCCCGCCGAGCTCGCTCCAATTGTTGATCTCACCGACGAAAACCGAAGCGAGGTCCCTCAGAGAGATATCGTCAATCGGCACGGTCTCGTGGACAATCACCGCCAAGCCGTCGGTGGCGATCGTGGTCGCCGTTAGCCCCTGCTGACGCTCGCGAATAAACAAAGCACGGCTCGAGGCCCCGACATCGTAGACGCCGTTCAAGGTGCCCTGAATGCCGGCGGTTGATCCCGGAGCGTCGTAGGAAAGCTGAGCCGCCGGGTCCACCTCCGTACGGTACACCTCGAGCGCCGAGCTCATGATCGGGTCCATGGTCGTAGACCCGCCCATGGAAAGCCGCAAATTGTCGCCGCCGCTCTCCTGCTGTCCGTCGGCAAAGGCGCCGACAGCAAGGATGGCAAGCAGAATTGAGAAAATGATAAGACGTTTCATTCGTCATACTCCTCAGTTGTTGAAGATCCCTTATTGAAGATCCCTTACAGATCGATTTTCGCCGAGATACTGAAGCTCCGTCCTTTTCGGTATTCCTGTACAATGTTGCCCGGATTATCACCCGAAGCGGGATCCAACTCTTCGCCGACGGTGAAGCGGGCAGGCAGATCCAGCAGGTTCTTTGCGGAGAATCCGAAGGACAGGAACTTGGAGATGCTTTGGTTCACGACAAGGTCCAGCTGATGAAAGGGCTGCTCGTAGGTGTCCGGTACCCCATTCACACCGATACCCGTAATACGCGGGCCGAAGACGTTGTAGTTAACCGTGACGCTGGTAAACTGCTCTCTCTCTTGAGACCAGGAGACGGTGTTTCGGTAGCCGAGGGACGCGTTGACAACGTATGGAGACTGCCCCTGCAAGCGGCGATCCACGGTGGTATTCGCGAAGGTCTTGGCTTCCGACAGTCCCGTTGTGCTATCAGTCAGCTCGAACTGAAAGTCGCGTCCCTGCTCGCCGAGATCTATCTCAGACCAGATGTAGGTGAAGTTCCCGCGCAAGGTGAGGTCACGGAAGAAGCCGGCGATCCCGCCGAGAAACCGTCTTCGCCTGATCGTACGCTCCTGGGACTCCAACTGAACACGCGTGACGAACGCCTCCCGTATCAGGTCGGCGACGTATCGACCCTTGAGATTCCACTCGAGCTCCGCACCGGCGTTCTGTGCCGCCGGAATGTTTGCGAGGGTGTTCAGGAGCTCGCCGCCTCCACGGTTCAGGGCGAAGGTTTCAATGGGATTCTGAAAGTACTTGTAGAAGGCGCCGACGCTCAGAAGCTCGGCCTCCGCGGGATAGAGCTCCCACCGCAGGTCGCCGTTGTACAGACGTGCGGTCTTGAGGTTGGGATTCCCCTGAAACACTCCCGACCCCGGGGCGCCACTGAACTTCTGCTGCGGCGAGAGATCGCTGAGGTCGGGACGGTTTACCGTGCTACTCGCCGCAACGCGCAGCTGGGCGCGTTCGCCGGTGGGGATGGTAAGGTTGAGCCCCGGCATGAGGAAGTCCAGCGGATCCGTGGTCTGCAGCACCTGCGGCTCCGCCTCCTCTCCCGAGAACGCGTCCCGCGATATAACGGACTGCCTCGAATACTCTCCGCGCAGTCCCGCGGAGAGGCGGGTGTTCCCGAAGATTAGGACATCCGTCGAGAGATAGGCCGCCGCGAGGAGCTGTGAGGAGCTAATGGTATCAGTGAACTCCGTAAACTCCCGGAAATC
>CAYFQV010000106.1:0-11860 GCA_964345195.1 uncultured Spirochaetaceae bacterium | reverse complement strand
GCCCGGGCACAGGCGGAGGGCGGGACGGCGCAGTCTATCGGCTACGCGACGAGCGAAGAGCTCGTTATTGACGCCGACGGCGCCGTTGAGAACCCGGCCTTCCGGGACTATCGCGTCCCGGCGGTGGGCGACATTGGCGGCATGGAAACGGTCTTTTTTGAGGGTGTGGACGACGGTGGGCCCTTCGGCGCGAAGTCGCTGGGGGAGCTGACCACGACCGCCGCGCCGGCGGCAGTGGCGAATGCGCTGCGCCGTGCTATCGGAGTGCGGCCACGGAGGCTGCCGGTTAGCGCGGAGGCCGCCTGGCGCCTGCTCGAGGAAGCACGCACCACGCACGAGCGAGAGAGGGTACAATGAGAAAACAGACGGAGCTTCTTGGAAGCAGGGCCCGCGTAAAGAAGCGATACGCGCTGATCCCGCTCGAGGGTGTCCCGCTTTCGCAGTTGCCGGAATGGTCGCAGGCGCAGGTGCAGGTGCTTGCAGCCCCGGCACTCGGCGCCGGCTTCGCGGAGTATCGCATTGTTCTCCATGAGGGAGGTCACGGCGCCCATCCAGCGGACGGCGAGATCGAGCACTTCCTGTTCGTGCTGGACGGGGAGGTGGACCTTGTACTCGAGCCCGGGGCATCGGTGGGATTTGCCACAGCTCCCGCGTCGTCGGAGTCTTCGGGGACCCGGACGCTGGCTGCGGGGGGCTACGCCCTCGTTCCCCCGAGCAGCGGCTACCGCGTGACCGCGCAGCGCGCGGCGACGCTCCTTCTGCTGCGAAAGCGCTATGAGCGCGTGGCACAGGTGGAGGAGTTCGCGCCGCTTATCGGAAACGAGGCCGACGTGCCCGGGGAGGTGTACATGGGGGATGAGGGTGCGTTGCTTCAGTCCCTCATCCCGGCCGACCTCTCCTTCGATCTGGCAATGAACATTTTTACGTTCCAGACCGGTCACAGCCTGCCGGTCACCGAAACCCACGTCATGGAACACGGGCTCGTGGTACTTGCCGGCAAGGGGCTGTACTACCTCGACGACAGCTGGATGGAGGTGGAAGCCTCGGATTTCATCTGGATGGGGCCCTACTGTCCACAGAGCTACTACGCGACCGGTCCGGAACCCACTCGCTACATCTACTACAAGAACATGAACCGGGACGTCCCCCTCTAACGGTCCCGCGAAAGGAGCACAGTCATGGACGAGAAGATCTATCGCGACGACGATGTCGATGCATCGATACTGAACGGAAAGACCATAGCGGTCATCGGCTACGGCATTCAGGGAAAGGCCCAGGCGAAGAACGCGCGCGACTCCGGTTGCTCGGTCATTGTAGGGACCCGGCCGGCCGGCCGCAGCCGCTCGCGGACGGAGGCGGAGAACGACGGATTCCCCGTCTACGATTACAGGGATGCGGTGAAGAAGGCCGACGTGCTGCTCATTGAGCTTGCCGACCCGGCGCAGCCGCCGGTCTACGAGTCGGAGATCAAACCCGCTCTCCGCGACGGGCAGACCCTCGTATTCTGTCACGGCTTCAACGTCCTCTACGGTGCCATCCAGCCGCCCGAGAACGTCAACACCACCCTTTTCGTGCCGAACGCTCCGGGCGCCTTCGTCCGTGAAAAGTACCAGAAGGGCGAGGGTATCTATGGATGCGTGAGTGTGGATCATGATGCAACGGGTAATGCGTGGGAGATCGCGCTGGCGGTTTCCAAGGTTGTCGGATCGACCCGTGCCGGCGTGGTGGACCTGACCTTTCAGCAAGAGACCGAAGGCGACAACTTCGAAGAGCAGATCCTCTACGGTGGAGTGATTCACCTAATGCGGCTGACCTTCCAGACCATGGTGGATAACGGCTATCCGCCGAGCTTCGCCTACGCGAAGTCGATCCGCTCGCTGCGAAGTGTGATCGACGTCATGGACGAGCACGGCATAGAGGACTACCTAACCAAGCGCTCGAGTCGTACCTGCGAGTTCGCCGTGCGCACGCGCGGGCCCCGCGTCATCAACGACGAGGAGGTGAAGAAGATCTTCGAGGAGACCGAGCAGGGCATCTTTGCCCGCGACTGGATGCAGGAATGGCAGCTCGGCATGCCGCAGCTCCATCGACTCCGCCGGAAAGCGGCCGACAGCACGATGGAGAAGACCGGCGCCGAATGGCGTGACGAGTTCGGCGTATGAGCAGGCGGCAGGAGGAGCATGCTCCGGTCGGCGCCGAGCGCATTGCCGCCGACATAGAGGCCATTGCCGAGTTCTCCGAGACCCCGCCGGCGGTGGGCTACAGCCGCCCGACGTTTTCCGAGGCCTGGCGGGCGGCACGCGACTACGTCATCGAGGAGGCGACCCGCGCGGGCTGCGAGCACGTGGTGGATGCCGCCGGAAACGTGCACATCCGTCACGCCTCGGTCGGCTGGGAGCGGGCGGTGTGGCTTTCCGGCTCCCACGTCGACTCGGTGCCGTCCGGCGGGAAGTACGACGGGGTGATGGGCGTGTTGGTTCCCCTCGAGATCCTCAGATCGCGGCCCGACTTGCCGCTCGAGCTCGTCATCTTCGCCGAAGAGGAGGGCACGACCTTCAATCTCGGCATGATCGGAAGCCGGGCCTGGACCGGTGCGCTCGATGTAGAGACTCTCGGACGGCTCACCAACGTGCACGGGCAGACCGTTCTCGAGGCAGGTAAGCCTTACGGCCTCGACGCCGGGCGGCTGCGACGGGCGGCCGAGCAGGTGGCCCGGGGTGAAGAGGTCGCGTGGACCGATCGCATTGACCCGACGCGCTACGTCGGTTTCGTGGAAGTGCACGCCGAGCAGGGGTTGAGCCTTTGGGACGAGGGGCGGCAGCTTGCGGCGGTGGATCGCATCAACGGGCGGCGGCAGTATGAAGTGACCGTCACGGGACAGGCCAATCACGCCGGCTCCACCGGTATGGTCGGGCGGCGAGACGCCCTGGCCGGCGCCGCCGAGATGGTACTGGCCGTGGAGCGGCTCGGCGGGGAGCTGAACGAAGAGCTTGCGCACACGGTCGCAACCGTCGGGAAGCTTTCCTGCGCCCCGGGAGCGGTGAACGTTATTCCCGGGGAGGTGCGGTTCTCGGTCGACCTGCGTGCGCAGGAGGAAGAGCTGCTCACACGGGCCGAGGAGGCGCTCCGCAGCGGCGTGGCCGAGACGGCGGGTCGCCGTGGGCTCACCGTGGAACTAGAGCGAAGCGAGCGAATAGCCCCCTCGCCGCTGTCGGTGGAGATCGGCCGGGCCCTGCGCGACGCCGGAGAGGCGGCCGGGATCGATGTACCCATTCGCCCGAGCGGTGCGCTGCATGATGCGGCGATCGTCGCAGGGACTGTGCCCACTGCGATGATCTTCGTGGCAAGCAAAGACGGGATCAGTCACAATCCGGCGGAGTACAGCCGGGCCGAGGACATTGCCGCGGCGGCGGAGGTGCTGCTGCGGGCTATCGAGGCAAACCCCGGCGGTGCTTCCGCCGGCGGGATGACCCTCGAAGAGCTCAACGGACTCCCCCTCGAAACCGCGGCCGCTCGCTGTGCCGCTTTCTTCGAGCACTCGCCGTGGATTCCCGAACGGGCGCTCGCTGCTCGGCCGTTCTCTTCGCTCGAGGCCTTTCATGCCGCCTGCATGGGCGTCATCGAAGCGGCCGGTCGGGAGGGGAAGCTCGACCTCATTCGCGCACACCCGGACCTCGTCGGGCGGCTTGCCCGCGAGGGGCGTCTCGGTGGGGAGTCGACGAGCGAGCAGGCCGCCGCGGGGCTTGCCGAGCTAACCCCGCAGGAGGCCGACCAGTTCGACCGCTACAACGCGGAGTACCACGAGCGCTTCGGCTTCCCCTTCGTTATCTGCGCCCGGCGAAACCGCAAGGACGCAATCCTCGAGGCCTTTCCCGCGCGCCTTTCCCACGACAGCGAGAGTGAAATCGATACCGCGATCGGGCAGATCGGAGAGATCGCCTGGCTGCGGATGACCGACGCGATCACGGCGGAGTCCGGCGGGGGTGAAGGAGGATACTGAGATGGCAGAGTTAACAAGCAATTCCTACGGGAAAGAACGGGTCCGCCTGACGAAGGTGGTGCGCACGCAGTCGGGGGACGGAGGTCCCCCCGTACACCATGTCTACGAGTACACCGTGCACATCATGCTCTATGGGGATTTCGACCGCGTGTATACCCACGACGATAACGGGCCTTGTGTGCCGACCGATACCATGCGGAACACCGTCTACGCGATCGCCCGGCAGAACAGCTTCTCCTCGCCTGAGGAGTTCGGAGAGCTCGTCACCGCGCGGTTCATCAAGCGCTTCGACCACATCTACGCGGTGGACGTCGACATCGCCGCGCAGCGGTGGAAGCGCATCGACATTGACGGCGCGCCGCACCCGCATGCCTTCGAGAAAGAGCACGGTGAGCGGACGGCAAAGGTGGAGCGCCGCCGCGAGGGAAGCGGCTCCGAGGTCAGCGTCTCCGGGGGTGTGAGCGGCATGGAAATCTTCAAGAGCTCCGGCTCCGGCTTCAGCGGCTTCTACAAGGATGAGTACACGACGCTGCCGGAAACCGATGACCGCATCCTTGCAAGCACTGTCGACGCGAGCTGGCGCTACCTGCCCGGAACGGATTCGGCGGCGACCGATGTCGGCGGCGCCTGGGACACCATTCACGATACCATTGCCCGCGTCTTTGCGGAGCACGACAGCCCGAGCCTGCAGGCGACGCTCTGGGAGATGGGGAAGGCGGTGCTTGCCGCCGTCCCGGCGGTGGAGTCCATTTCCTTCTCCATGCCGAACCAGCACCACATCCTCTTCGATCTCGACAAACTCGGGATGGATAATCCGAACGAAATCTTCTACGGGACCGACTCGCCGTTCGGCATTATTACCGGCACGGTCTCGAGGGAGGGAGCAGCATGAGCGGGAAACTGAGTACGCATGTTCTCGACACCGCAGGTGGCCGACCGGCGGCCGGTGTGCCGCTCGAGCTCCGCCGCATCAACGGCGACGCCGAAGAGCTCGTGCTCGAGACGAAGACGAACGCCGACGGGCGCACCGACGGACCACTGCTTTCGGGCTCCGAGCTTAGCGCCGGCGACTACCGCATTGTGTTCGGCGTGGAAGCCTACTTCAGCGCCCAGGGCCATCCCGATGCGGGCGCCTTCCTCGGTCGCGTGGTTGTGGATTTCCGCGTATCGGACCCGGATGCCGGCTACCACGTACCACTGCTCGTCTCACCGTGGTCCTACACCACGTATCGCGGGAGCTGAGCCATGGCGGCGGAGCTGGTGATACGCGGCGGCATGGTGGTAACGCCGGACGGCGTTACCGAGGCGGACGTTGCGGTCGAGGGCGGACGTATCTCCGAGGTCGGGGCCGGCGTAACCGGTCGCACGGGGGCCTCGACCCGTGAGCTCGACGCTCGCGGGCGCCACGTGTTTCCCGGCGTTGTGGATGCACACGTTCACTTCAACGACCCCGGACGCGATCACTGGGAAGGGGTGGCAAGCGGCTCGGCGGCTCTCGCCGCCGGTGGCGGCACCGTCTTCATCGACATGCCTCTCAACTCTTTCCCGCCCACCCTCGACGGCGCCTCCTTCGACGCGAAGCTTGCCGCCGCCGAAGGGGCGAGCCGGACCGACTTTGCCCTCTACGGCGGCCTCACGCCGGAGAACCTCGACTCCATGGAAGAGCTCGCGGAGCGAGGTGTGGCCGGCTTCAAGGCCTTTATGGTGCCGAGCGGGATCGACGACTTTCGGTGGGCGGACGATGTGACCCTGTACCGTGGCATGGAGATCGCCGCGAGGGTCGGGCTTCCCGTCCTTCTGCATGCCGAGAGCGTCGGCTTCATTGAGGCGCTCACCGCGGAGGCAGCGCGGAGTGCTACAGGTTCGGCGGCCGAATCCGCGGGGGGGCGCGACGCCCGGGTTGCCGCGGTGCGCCGCTTCATCGACGCACGCCCCGTCATCTCCGAGCTCGAGGCAATCAATCGTGCGCTTCTCTACGCGGAGGAAACCGGCTGTCGGGTCCACGTGGTACATATCACTAACCCGCGAGGGGCGGAGCTCATCCGGCGAGCAGTCGCCGCCGGCAGAGTAGATGCGACCGCGGAGACCTGTCCTCACTACCTCTACTTCACCGACCGGGATATGGAAGAGATCGGTCCGCGGGCAAAGTGTGCTCCTCCACTGCGCGAAGAGCGCGTGCGGGCCGACATGGTCGAGGCGCTTGCGGCGGGGGAATTCGATACCGTCGGGTCCGACCATTCTCCGGCTTCCCCCGACATCAAGGACCGGGAGTTCTCCGAGGCCTGGGGCGGGATCTCGGGCGCGCAGACGACTCTGCGTACCTTGCTTAGCGTCGGCACACCATTCCAGCGTATTGCGCGGGTGGCGGCCGCCGCCCCGGCCGAGCGCTTCGGGCTTGCGGGTAAGGGCCTCATTGCGCCCGGCTACGATGCCGATCTTGCCGTCGTCGACACCGGGGCGGAGGCGGAGCTGACCCGCGAGGAGCTTCGCGACCGACACCGGCTCAGCCCCTACGTCGGGTGTCGCCTGCGCGGCCGTGTGGAGCAGGTGTTTCTGCGCGGGCGGGAGGTCGACGGCACGCCGCGCGGTCGCTTTCTCCGGCCGGGTATGCCTACATCCACGTAGGCGCTTGTTCAAAAATCTACGTAAATGTAGTCAAAAGAAGCGCTACGGGCAGTACACCGGAGTCGCTTGGCGCCTAAGTCATTACAAGACAGGCCTATGTGAAAAGTCGGCGTTTGGCATGGAATGTGCTTCTCGATCTGCACAAGGAGGATCGTATGAAACGAAGCATTTCGTTGATTTTTACCGTGCTGCTTCTGGCAAGCGCTGTCGCATTTGCCGGTGGTCAGGGCGAAGCGGATGGTGAGGCCGGCGCCGCCGAATCCGGTGCAGGTGCGGATGGCGAGAGCGAGGAGCCGCTGCGCGCAGCGTTTATCTACATCAGCCCGCCGGGCGATCTTGGCTGGACCTACGAACACGATCAGGGCCGCATTGAGACACAGGAGCACTTCGGCGACGAGGTAGAGACCGTGTTCATCGAGAACGTGCCGGAAGGGCCGGACTCCGGGCGTGTGATGCGCCAGTACGCCGAGCAGGGCTTCGATCTGATCTTTGCCACGTCGTTCGGGTACATGGACTACATGCATGAAGTCTCCGCGGAGTTCCCGGAGGCGACCTTCGAGCACGCCTCCGGCTACAAGACGCGAGACAACATGGCCACCTACTTCGGCCGCATCTACCAGCCGCGCTACCTCTCCGGTATCGTTGCAGGCGGCATGACCGAAAACAACACCATCGGCTACGTGGCGGCCTTTCCCATACCGGAGGTTATCCGCGGTATCAACGCCTTTACGCGCGGCGTACGCTCGGTGAACGAAGACGCGCAAGTTCGCGTTGTGTGGACAAACACCTGGTACGGGCCCGCTCAGGAGCGTGAAGCCGCTATCGCCCTGCTCGACGCGGGCGCGGACATCATCGCCCAGCACCAGGACACCACCGAGCCCCAGAAGGCCGCCCAGGAGAGGGGTGCCTACAGCATCGGCTATAACTCGGACATGCAGGAGTTTGTCGGCGACACGGTGCTTGTGAGCGCTATCTGGAACTGGGAGGAGTACTACATTCCCACCATCCAAAGCGCCCTCGACGGCGAATGGGAAAGCAGCCAGTACTGGGGTGGTCTTGGAGACGAGATCGTCGACCTCAGCGAGATGAGCCCCGAGGTACCGGAAGAGCTGCAGGAGACGGTTGCCGCCGAGCGCGAGCGCATTGAAAGCGGTGAGTGGGACGTATTCCACGGGCCGATCGTGAACCAGGACGGGGAGCTTACCGTGCCCGAAGGGGAGGCGATGACCGATGAAGAGATGCTGAACATGAGCTACTTCGTGGAAGGTGTCATTGGCTCAACCGAGTGATCCCGTCCTCTCACTGAGAGGCCTTACGAAACGCTTTCCCGGCGTCACCGCCAATGAGGCGGTGGACCTAGACCTGTACCCCGGGGAGACCCTCGCGCTCCTCGGGGAAAACGGGGCCGGGAAGAGTACGCTCATGAACATGGTGGCCGGTCTCTACCGGCCCGACGCGGGCTCACTGTATCTGCGGGGGCAGGAAGTTACGTTCCGCTCCCCGCGCGAGTCGGCCGCTCACCGCATCGGTATGGTTCATCAGAACTTCACGCTTATCGAGAAGATGACGGTGGCCGAGAACGTAGCTCTCGCACTCGAGGAAGGCCGACTCGTGCCCGATCTACGGGGGATTGCGGCACGGATCCGCGAGCTCGGTGAGATATACGGCCTGCCGGTGCATCCTGAAGCGCACATCTGGGAGCTCGGTGTCGGTGAGCAACAGCGCGTGGAGATCCTGAAGCTGCTCTACCGTGGCGCGGATATTCTCATTCTCGACGAGCCGACGGCCGTCCTGACCCCGAAGGAGGCGGACGATCTGCATGCGGTCATCGGCAAGATGACCGGCGAGGGGGCGTCGGCTATCTTCATTACGCATAAGATGGAAGAGGTTCGCCGCTTTAGTCGGCGTGTGCAGGTGCTCGGCAAGGGCAAGACCGTCGCGGTGCGAAACACCGCCGAGGTGACCATGGAGGAACTTGCCAACCTTATGGTGGGACGGAACACACTCTTCCCGATCGAGCGCGAGGAGCAGGAGCCGGGAGAGACACGCCTGTCGCTCGAGGGCGTGTCGGTCACCGGTGCCCGCGGCGTACCCGCCCTTCGCGACGTCAGCTTCACCGTCCGAGCCGGAGAGATCCTCGGCGTGGCGGGTGTTGCCGGAAATGGGCAGGACGAGCTTGTAGGGGCGCTCCTCGGACTCGTGCCGGTTGATGCCGGACACATTCGGGTCAACGAGATAGAGACCACCAACAAGCCGACCGGGCGTGTGCTGGATGCCGGCGTGAGTTTCATTCCGCCCGACCGGATGCGCATGGGTGTCGTGGGCGACCTCAGTGTAGAGCACAATCTCGGAATGAAACGCGTACGAAAGAAGGAGTACGCCCCGGGCGGGTTCATACTCTTCAGCCGTCTGCGCCGGCTTGCGCGGGAGCTTATCGAACGTTTCCGCATTGCCACGCCGGGACCGGACACGCTGGTTCGTCATCTCTCCGGCGGGAACGTGCAGAAGGCCATCATCGCCCGGGAGATCGATGCGGGCGGCACCGTCCTTATTGCCGCATATCCATCGCGTGGGCTCGATGTGGGAGCGGCGACGGCCGTGCGGGAACATCTCCTTGCCCAGCGACGTGCGGGCGCGGCGGTGCTGGTCGTCTCGGAAGAGCTTAATGAGCTTATTGCGGTGAGCGACCGAATCAGCGTGCTCTACGACGGGCGGAACATGGGGGAGCAAGCCTGCAACGATGCCGATCTCGAGAAGATCGGCCTGATGATGGGTGGAGTGAAACCCGAAGACGGGGTGGGTGATGGTGCCCTCGCAGCGGAGCAGAGCGTCATATGAGACTGGTCATAGAGCGGCGGGAGCGCCGATCAACGCGAACCGCCGTTGCCGTGCCGCTTCTCTCCATTGTGGTAGCGCTCGTTCTGACGGCGGGCTTGTTACGGCTCTTCGGCGCGGCTGCGGGAGAGACCTACGTCGCCATGTTCCGCGGTGCGTTCGGCTCATGGCGGGCCATGCAGGAGACGCTCCTCAAGGCCACACCGCTCATGCTTGCCTCGCTCGGTGTCACCGTGGCGTTCCGGATTCGCTTCTGGAACATTGGGGCTGAAGGGCAGCTCGTCTGGGGCGGCGTTGGGGCGGCGGCCGTCGGACTCTTCGCCGCACCCTATATCCCCGCCCCTCTGCTTTTGCCGGCGGTGCTTCTTGCCGGCATGGCGGCAGGGGCGCTCTGGGGAGCCATTCCGGCGGCGCTGAACGCGCACTGGGGCGTGGATGAGACGCTCACCACCCTCATGCTCAACTACGTGGCGATTCTCTCCGCCGAGCATCTGTACTACGGTCCGTGGCGGGATCCGGACGGCTATGGTTTTCCCGGTACGGCCACGCTGCCCGAAGCAGCCTGGCTGCCGCGCATCTCCGGGCGGCTTCACGCGGGCATTCTCATCGCGCTCGCGCTTGCCGTGCTGCTGTGGGTGCTCTTTCGCTACTCCCGCTGGGGGTTTACGACCCGTATCGTAGGCAACAACCGCCTTGCCGCGCGGGTGCAAGGCATCGGTCTTGAGCGGACCATCGTTGTGGTGCTTTTGCTGTCGGGCGCCCTGAGCGGCCTTGCCGGAGCCACGGAAGTGGCCGGGGTGTCGCACCGGCTGCAGGAGGGCCTGGCCCTCGGCTACGGCTATACGGCCATCATCGTCGCTTGGCTTTCCAGTCTGAATCCGCTCGTTGTCGTGCCCGGCTCCGTGCTCATGGCCGGACTACTCGTCGGCGGTGACCAGGTGCAGATGATCATGCGGCTGCCGGCGGCAGTCGGGGAGGTCATCCAGGGGATGATTCTCTTTCCCCTGCTTGCGGGGGCGCTCTTCACCGAACACCGGATCCGGCTCAAACGTCGTAGCACAAGCCGCAGGGCAACCGGGGAAGACGAGGCATGATTGCCGTACTCTCGGCACTGCTTGCCATCACGCTTCAGGCGTCGACATCCCTGCTCTACGCCGCACTCGGGGAGATCTACACCGAGCGCTCGGGTATTCTCAATCTTGGCATCGAAGGGACCATGCTCCTCTCCGCGGCGCTGTCCTTTGCCACGGTCTACTACACGGGCTCGCTTCTTCTCGGCGTTCTTGTTGCCATGCTCGTGGGCATGATGCTCTCGGCTATCCACGCCTTCTTGTCGGTTGCCATGCGGGCGAACCAGGTCGTGAGCGGTCTGAGCATCACGATCTTCGGGACGGGTCTTGCAAGCTTCGTCGGGCAGCGCCTCGGTCCTGCCTCCAACAGTAACTATCTTGCCGGGCTGACCTCAGAGCGGTTCACGCAGATTCCGATACCCCTCCTCTCGGACATTCCAATTCTCGGTGTCCTGTTCAGCCAGGACGTTCTGACCTATGCCCTCTACCCGCTCGTGCCGCTCCTGTGGTTCGTGCTCTTTCGCACCCGGCCGGGTATCCGCCTACGGGCGGCCGGAGAGGACACCAGCGCGGCAAATGCGATGGGCGTAAGCGTCTCGGGGACCCGAACCGTCGCCACACTCTTCGGCGGTGCGATGAGCGGGATTGCCGGTGCGCACCTTTCGCTTGCGTATACGCCGGGCTGGGCGGAGAACTTGAGCGGCGGCCGCGGCTGGATTGCCGTGGCGCTCGTCATCTTCTCCATGTGGAGTCCGTACAGAGCGGTATTCGGCGCGTTGCTCTTCGGTGGGATCAACGCGATCCAGTTCCGTATGCAGGCCGAAGGAACGGTGCTTCCGAGCGCATTCCTGAACATGCTGCCCTATCTCTTCACGATCGCCGTGCTTATTCTCATGACGCTACGAAACCGGGCCAAGCGGATCACCGGTGCCCCCGCTGCCCTCGGGAAAAGCTATACGCGCGAGATCGGCTAAGCCGGCCGTGGCTGCGCTCCGCGTGGCCGTCCGTGCCGGGCCAAGCTAAACGCCGTGCATGACGTCGTGGTCAAACCTCGTCCATGCCCCTGAGGATCATCCGGAACGCGAAAACCGCTTCGAGGATTTTCGTTCCGAGCTAGAGGAAACTGACCACTCGGCTTGTGTTGTCCAACAGCACGACGAACAAGTATCCAAGTGATGTTACCACCATCGAATTGAGGGATGATGGGCGATGCTGGATTTGAACCAGCGACTTCTAGCGTGTGAAGGTAAAAACAACGTTTTCCGCCGCCTTCCGTGTGATTCACGTTTCAACGTGAGTCATGACGTGAGTCACTGCGGCGGCAGCCGGT
>CAYFQV010000105.1:4202-11891 GCA_964345195.1 uncultured Spirochaetaceae bacterium | reverse complement strand
AGCGGCACCGCCTCTGCAGTCGGCTTCGGCGTTGCCATGGCCGTCCGGAGGAAGCGCATGCCGAGAAAGCGAATCTGCAGCTCCGGCGGAGGTGGGAGATGCCGAGCTGCGACGACGAGATTTCGGTTTACTCCCTGAAAGAAACGGTAAGTTGCTTTTAGTTCCTCCGGGTCGATGCCGAAGCGCCGCCGAAGGGCCTCCAGATACTCTTCAGCATCCACCGGTTGCAGGTGTGCCGGGTGACTCAGTGGTGGATCCTCCGTGACCGATGTGCGCCGAATGCCGGCGCCTTTATTGCGCGGCCGTGATGCGGGGGAGCTACTCAGCGACAAGCCGGGTTTGCCGGTCTTTGATTTCTTGCGGAAAGCAGCCATGAAGAAGCCGCCGGTGTTGTTTAGATGAGGCCACACGCGAGCGCTTGCTTCGACGTCGGGGTGCAATCTGCGGTTGTTCAACGTCGTATACCTGGAGCAAGCCGAAAACCCGGCAGGGCGATGGGCTCAATACATACTTTATCGCCGAAAGGTCCCCGAAGAAGCTCGTCGATCCGGATCTCGTTTTCCTCGGGCGCGAAGGTGCAGGTGCAGTAAAGAATCCTACCGCCGGCCGCGCAAAGATCGATGCTGCGTTCCAGCAAGCGAGTCTGAGTTGCATAAAGATGACGGCGAAATTGCTCGGTGCTGGGACGTAAGGCGCTTGGATTACGCCGGCAGGTCCCCTCTCCGGAACAAGGGACATCAACGAGCACGTTGTGCAGCGCGCCGTCTATTCGAGGAAGACTGCTCCCGTCGTAGACGCTTGCCGTGATGTTCAGGAGCCCAAGCCGTTCCCAAGTGGGAATGCCGGACTGCAGGCGACGCTCGCTGACGTCGTTGGCAATTACAAGACCGTCAATTCCGGTCATCTGAGCCAATTGGGCGGTTTTGTTGCCCGGAGCCGCACACATATCGAGAGTCCTGGTACCCGCTGCCGGTGAAAGTACCGTTGCAGGGATGGCGGCCGACTCTTCTTGGACGTGATACAGGCCGGCACCGTAGGCAAGCAGGTTGCCGGGACTTACTCGGTCTGCGTCGGTGGTGCTGAGTCGATAGACGCGTGGGTCCCACGGCCGAGGTTCCGCCGTTCCGCGTTCGTACTCGCTAAACCATGCCCGAAAATCAGGGTCGTGGATCCGTGTTGCGTTACGCCATACGGTAACGGGCGGCGATGATCGTACGCTCTCTTGAAAGCGCATCCAACTGCCCGGAACGACGGCACGATAGCGTTCGAGTACGGAGTAGTGACGAGCTTCGTTGACAGGGTTTCGGTCCTTCGACATAGTTGGCAAGTACTCGCGTGGGCAGAGTGAGTCATGAAGCACGCCTGCTCGAGTGGTGCGCGTCAACAAGCAGGCGAACTGCGCCGAGTTTCCGCGGAGGTCCGTTATAGCAGGAGCAGTTGATGATTCAGCGCCACCGCCGCGTACTGCGGCATTGGTCGTCTTCGCGGTGATTATGGCTCTTTCCGGCTTTTCGATGATCGGCTTGTTTGTTGTCGAGGGGCAGTACAGAGCATATCATCTGCGTCCCGGAGAAGTGCCGTGGTTCGTACGAGGTTTGCTCCTCGTTGGAGGTATGGGATATTAGAATGCGTCGGTTCCCTACGACGTGGTGCACATCATTCATAGCATCGGCTCAGGGATGGCGGTTGCTTCCCTGTATGGCAGGGCGATCTACTTCTTGCTCGATATAGCGGAGACACTGGCCATTCAAAAGCTTGCCTTCCTAATGTTACTGTTCGTTGTATTGCTGAGTGGCCACGTTGCAGCTATCTTGACACCACGGAGGAGAAAATGAGCCAAACGTCATCCCAGCTCCAACTCGTGACGTTCGAACTCGGCGGCGAAGTTTATGGCATCGACATCATGAAAGTCGAAGGCATTGTCAAGATTGAAGAGGTGCGGCAGGTTCCCTACGCACCCGACTATGTCGAGGGCATCTTTAACCTCCGAGGTGAGATCATCCCCGTCATCAATCTGCACCGACGTTTTCGTCTCAAGAAGGTTGAGTTATCCGAAGAGGATCAGCTGTTAAGCGGGTTCGTGATCATTAGTGTTGACGGCATGAATATCGCAGTCATGATCGATAAGGTATCGCGGGTTGTGACCGTAGGTACCCATGAAATCCAGCCGCCGCCTCAGGTTATTTCCGGTATCGGGGCGGAGTACATCCAGGGCGTGGTGCATCGTGATGACGGCTACCTGGTGATTCTTGATATCCGAAGACTGTTCGACGTTCGCGAGCTGCAGCAGCTTGGGCAGATCGGTCGATGACGGTACCGACACTAACATGATTATTCCCGTTTCGAAGCCCTCAATCAAGCGCCAAGACATGGACGCGGTATTGAGCTGTCTGGTTGAGGATAGCTTGGGACCTGCGTCGGCGGCTCAAGAATTTCAAGAGAAGTTATCGGCTCACCTCGGGCTGTCGGCTACCCTGACCCTTCGAGAGCCTCGGCGCGGGGTGGAGTTGTTGTTTCGTACGCTCGACGTGAATGAGGATACCCGTTTGGTGCTTTCTCCTCTGTTACCCAGAGTATACTGGGATGTCGCACGATCTCGAGGAGTCATGCCGGAGCTTGTCGACGTGCGTCAGGATGCAACCCTTAGAATCGATGAGGTGGCATCTCGTGCGCCCGACATATGTATTGTCGACGCGCCGCTTGGACATGCTCCCGATATGACGAGTGCAATGGAGCTGTCGGGAGCCGTGGTCGAAGATGTATCCAGCGGCTTGGGTCTCTGCATTGAGGAGAAACAGTTCGGAAGCTTCGGCAGTTACACGATGCTCTTCCTGGAGCCGGAGCATCTGATTACCGCCGGCGGCGGGATCGCCGTTTCGTCGCGTGGCCGTCGGGAGAAGCAGGCTCTTAACAGCCACGCGCAGGAGCTCCCGCGAGCTTCCCGTATGACGGACGTCAACAGCGCGTTGGGCCTTACCCAGCTTCGGAGCCTGCAGCCGTTTCTTGATAGACGTCGGCGGATCGCGGATCACTACGCAACCATGGTGGCACGCAGCCACCACGCGACTGTACCCCACAGTCAGTTTGGCTCGTCGGTACCGTTTGTGTTTCCCGTTGTCGTTGATTCAAACGTGAAGGAGGCGATCGATTACGCTAAGAAAAAACGCGTAGAATTGGCTTACGCCTTCGGCGAATCTATTCTCGGCACGCTACTGGCCGAACGAAGTAGCGGCAGTGAGCAGCGGGACGGCGATAGTAACGGAGAACGAACTCCGTCTCACGTTGATCCGGATACACTCCCGACCGCCGAGAGACTGGTCCGGCGGTGCCTCGCGGCTCCGCTGTATCCCATGCTGACGAGCGAGCAGATTGAGACGGTGGGACGGGTACTGGCGACGCTTCCGTAGACGAAGCGCTGGGTCGTGAATCCTCTATCCTCGGCCCCTGCGTGATTGCAGCGATAACGAGTGAGTTCAGGTAAGCTTTACACCCTGTTAGTCCGTACTTATAGTTTGAGACAATCCGCGGGCGTCGCCGGCCCCGCAACAGCCGGCCCCGCAACAATCGACGGTGCGCATGATTGATATTCAACGTGTTTTGCTCATTGTGAACGCAACGAAGGAGCCTGCGGCAGGGCTCGCTGATGAAATGCGGGAGTACTTCGACGCCGAGGGTATAGAAACCTATACGCTCTCCCTTCGAGGTAAGCCGATGCCGCCCCCGTCGGATCACTATGACCTGGCGATATCCGTTGGCGGAGACGGTACCGTCCTTTTTAGCTCGCGGGTACTCTCATCTCGAAAGGTGCCCATTCTTCCGGTCAACTGCGGCAACTTCGGTTTCATAACGGAAGTGACCGGAGAGGAATGGCGTGGCGCTTTCGAGCGATATCGCAGTGGTGCGATTGAAGCGGGAGACCGAATTCTTCTGAGTGTACATGTAGAGCGGCACGGTGAAATCATTGCAGAGTTCATCGGACTAAACGACGCGGTCATTTCCGCGGCAGGAATATCGAAGATCGTTCGGCTTTCCGTAGGGTTATCGGACACCTTCCTCGGCCGGTACCGCGCCGACGGTATCATTGTTGCGACGCCGACGGGTTCCACGGCGTATTCGGTGGCTGCGGGAGGGCCCATATTGCATCCGGAGATGGACGCCATGATCCTCAATCCGATTTGTCCGTTTACCTTGTCTCACCGTCCGCTCGTTCTTCCGTCGGATGAACAGATCATGATCGATGTAGAAGCACAACAGCGTACGAGCGTGATTATGACCGTTGACGGACAATCCGAGTTTCCGTTGAATACCGACGATCGAGTGGTGATTCACCGTCATCCCCAAGTGGTACGCATTGTACGCTCCAACAAACGCACGTTCTATGAGGTTCTACGCTCGAAGTTAAACTGGTCCGGAGGTGAGAGTGCTTGAGCAGCTGACGGTGCGCAACTACGCGATCATCGATCACGTGCAGGTTGATTTCGCCGACGGCCTCAACGTACTCACCGGCGAAACCGGCGCCGGTAAGTCCATTCTCGTGGGTGCTCTATCCCTTCTTCACGGAGCTCGGGCGGATACCCAGGCAATTCGAACCGGTACGGATGAAGCCGTGGTCACGGGGGTCTTTCGAGTCGCCGGCAACCCCGAGGCGGCCGCCTGGCTCACGGAGCACTCTATTGAGCCCGAGGGCGACACCATACTCGTACGTCGAACGGTGAAGCGCCAGGGCCGAGGCAGCATCTATATCGAATCGGTTCCGGTGACGCGTCGGGAGCTCGCCGAGCTCGCTGCGGGTTTGTTCGATATTCATGGGCAACACGAACATCAAACCTTGGTCGAGGAGAGCCACCATCGGATCCTCTTGGACCGCTTTGCCGGTATCGAGGAGCAGGTATCCGCGTTTCGGGAGGTGTTCCTGGAACTGGGAGCCAAGCGAAAGGAGCTTGAGGAGATCACGGCGTCCGAGCGGCAACGGCTTCAGGAGTTGGATGTACTGCAGTTCGCCGTCAATGAGATCGACGCGGCGAGCCTTCGCGATGGAGAGGAAGAGGAGCTCGAAAAGGAGCGACGGATCCTCAACGAGCATGAGCGGCTTTTCGGTAATCTGGATAGCTCCTACGAGCATACTGCCGAAAGCCGGGGCGGGGCCCTGTCGCAGCTGCGGCACGCTCGTGCGGCGTTGCAGGCGGCGGCGGAGATCGATTCCGAGCTTGCCGAGCCGGCCAAGCGTCTGGATGAGGCCTACTACGAGATCGAGGATATTGCCGAGACGATTCGAGACTATCAGAATCGCGTGGAGTTCAGTCCGGCGCGCGTGGAAGAAGTGGAGGATCGACTGGCGCAGATACATAGGCTCGAAAAGAAGTACGGCGCCAATGCATCCGAAGTCTTGGCCTATGCGGATGACGCGCGACGGCGTATTGAGCGTTACGAGCATTGGGAAGAAGACAAGGAGGCGCTCGAAGGGCGGATTAAAGAGCTTGAGGGCGAGCTCAAGAGCCATGCGCAGGAGCTTTCCGCTCGGCGGCGGGAAGCGGCGAATATACTCGCGGAGCGAATTCAAGGCACCGTCCGGAAACTGGGAATGCCGAAGACGAGCTTTCGTGTGATCGTGGAACCGAAGACTTCCGAGGAGGGGCGTCCCCGCTATGGGGCCTACGGCATAGATGACGTCGCCTTCCGCTTAGCGGCTAATCCGGGAGAACCGGTAAAGCCTCTCGCCGACATTGCCTCCGGCGGCGAGATCTCTCGAGTCATGCTTTCCGTGAAAACCGCACTCGCTGAGCTGGACCATGTGAACTGCCTCGTATTCGATGAGGTTGATGCGGGAATCGGCGGCGAAGTCGCAGTGGCGGTCGGAACGCATCTCCATGATCTGGCCGAGGGAAAGCAAGTGCTGTGCATCACGCACCTTGCATCGATCGCAGTGCGCGCCGATAATCACATGATGGTGGAAAAGGCATTCACGGATTCCAAAACGACAACACGTGTTGTGTCGGTTAAAGAAGAAGAGCGCGTCGAAGAAATCGCGCGGATGCTCGCCGGGGACAAGGAGGCGCGGGCATCTCGGCAACACGCGGAGGAATTGCTCAGCCGTTACAGTCGGGCACGGCACTGAGAGGCAAGAATGGCCAAGATCAGCGGTGAGGCGAAGCAGCGCTACTTCGACAAAGTGCAAGAGTATAAGAAAGCGGCGGAAGGTATTCTCGAGCACGAGAAGAGCATTCGTGCGACGATCCGTGGGGAAGAGCCGGGAGAGCAGTACAAGCGTCTCACGCTGGCCGATGAGCGCTTGAATCTCGCCTCATATTACCTTTTGCTCAACCGTGTATCCGTGGGCTTGCTGGGTGTGAAGAACGAGGCCTTTCTCAACGACGCCCGAAAAAGTTGTTACCAGGCTGTGATTTACCTGGAGGAAGTAGTAACGAGCTATACTGATGCGCCTTTTTCGGAGTACAGCGAGTATCTGGAGAAGATCGATGATCTGGAGGATACGAAGCGACACGATCTCATGCGCAAGCTGGGATTTACCATTCAAAGTGTCGAGAACGACTTCGGCGACAACAGCAAGTGGCGCTGGTCCTTTGTTGAGCTCGAGGGCAGATTCGCCGTGGTGTGCAAGAATATCATCGATATGAAGCAATTGCTCGCCAAGCTGGACCCGCGGGTTGACGGCTATGAGTCGCGGGTTGCCCATCTGAAGCTGGCCAAGGAACTCTTACAGCGTGCGGCCGATAGATATCGCGAGAAGTATGAGATTTCGACGACACGAATCGATGATTTCAAGCTCGCTATCGAGTTCTTAGGAGCGCTGCGACGACTCCACATTGTTCTCGGAGAGGCGGATAACTCCGAGGTGGTAAAACGGAAGATGGATGTCTGGAAGTCGAAGATGGAGACCGACGAACGACAACAGACCCGGCAGAGCTGAACCATGCGAAATTTACGTCAACGCACTCCGCGTCGTAGTCGCCGTTTCGGTGGTCTGGCGGCCGGTATTCTGATCGTATGCGCATATCTTCTCGCTTTCCCTTCCGAGCTCGATCCTGAGTTGATGTTGCGGCGCGCGTGGGCCGTTTCTCTCAACGCAACGGCGACGGGAGGTCCGCATGACGGCGAGGCCTCTAAATCTGCAGTGGATGGTGTAAGCCTCCCGTTTACGCTCGGTGAAGCGTTCGGATTCGTAGATCCGGAGGGAGATCTCTACTTTCGAGGGCGGGCTCTTTTCGGTGTTACACTTGATCAATACCGTTTTGCAAACTACTCCCGGGTTTCCGAATCATCGGTGGTCCAAGCTGGAGACGGAGAAGTGCTCCAGACCATTCCCCAAGCGGGCTATCCCTTCTTAGCTGCGGGGCGAACGCTTGTGTTTGGACCGGACGGTCGAAGTCTGAGCGAGTGGGACCGAGAGGGGCGAGAGCTGTGGAACCGTCACTTTGGGTCTCTGATAACTGATATCGATGTGGTGGAAGATGCCCTCGGAATCGGATTCTTAGACGGATCGGTCGGACTGCTTATTGAAGAGGGAAGCCGCATGCTCCGATTCGAGCCTCGCGGTAGCCGAATAGAGGTGATGTACGGTGTAGCCGTGAACGAAGACGCCTCCGATCTAGCGACGGTGTCGGGATTGGACCCGCAGCGCTTGACTGTGCTGGAGACCAGCTCAGACGGTTTGACGCCGGTGTTGCAACG
>CAYFQV010000105.1:2898-4102 GCA_964345195.1 uncultured Spirochaetaceae bacterium | reverse complement strand
GGTAACTTCACAGTCGTCACTCACGAAGATGAGCTTCGTTCCCTGTACTCCAACATGGGTTCACTCAATGCTGTGGTCGAACCCACCGTCGAGGAGGGAGACCCTATCGGTACGGTAGGGATCTCCGGCTTTGCGTATGGGGACCAACTCGGCATCCATCTGATCGACGCTGATCTACAGCAATTGGTTAATCCCTTTCTCATACTGCCGCCTCGTCCGGATGAAAGGTCGCCGGTAATTGCTGCGGTTTCGGTCCGCATCAACGGTGAATCGCGTCCGCTTCCTCAGGGGAGCTCGCTGCCGCCGGGACAAGGCTTCGCAGTCTACGTTGACGCATACGACGCCGTGCCGACAAATACCGGTCCCCGGCGTATTGCACCGAAGGAGTTGCGAGTGACCCTCGGGGACGGCGAGCCTGAGGTCGTCACGTTTGATACGATGCGCTTTTCGGATGGCGGATTGCGTCTGCCAAGTGGGCGTCGTCTTGCGGAGATGTACGCTGAGGACGGTTCTCTGCGCATCGGCACGTTTTCAATGGGCTCGGAAGCCACACGTCTGTCGATTCGCGTTGAAGACTTTGCGGGCAACCGCGCGAGTGCGGAATACCGCCTCGTTCCCGTTGCACCCAGTGAGGGATGACACAGATGGCGAGCGATAATGCCATTCGTACGTTTTCCATGGAGCCGTCTGAAAGTGAGCAACTGAGCTGGGTTGCATGCCCGATTTGCGGATCTACGCGCTATAATCCGCACTGGCTGATCCACTCCTACCGCTTCGTGAAGTGCAGCTCCTGCGGTCATATTTACCAGAATCCGCAACCGGTTTTTGGTGATCTGCAAGGAAGGTACGCTCAAGAGTACTTTGAATACGAGCGGGAGAATGAAGAGCAGTTTTTCACGCTGATGATGAAGGGTCTGGCGGATATCGATTTCGATGCTCTGGCCCGCGCCGTGGACGGCCCCGGCAGGATTCTCGACGTCGGATGTGCAACCGGACGGCTGTTGGCGCATTTGAAGCTACGGGGCTGGGACGTAGCAGGGGTAGAGATTTGCGAGCCTGCCGCGCGATTTGCCCGGGAAAAACGGGGGCTACCGGTGTTTGTAGGCACGGTCGAAGACTCGGATTACCCGCCGAATAGCTTTGATATTATCCATTTCTCACATGTTATCGAGCATGTCCCGGACCCGCGGATCTTTCTCTCGCG
>CAYFQV010000105.1:0-2798 GCA_964345195.1 uncultured Spirochaetaceae bacterium | reverse complement strand
GCGTAAGGTATGATCCGAAACCGTTTAGAACAGCTGTCCCGGCATGCGCTCGAGCGTGTGGCGGCGAAGAATGACATTGAAGTATCTCCGGGTATGGATCATGCCGCTGTGGTTGACGCAATCGTGGAGGCTGTTGAAGAAAGCCGCTACGACCGCGAAGCGCAGAACAACAATCCGGTCAAGATAGGACAGAGCAAGTTCTTGCTCTTCGAAGAAGAGATGATCGAGGAGGACAATGTCCTCCCGGACGACGATACGCTGCCGGTAACCTATAATGATACGCGAATCGTGCTCATGTTGAGAGACCCCGGCTGGGCCTTCGCCTATTGGGACCTCGCCGTGGAGCTGCGGAAGGAGCTCGAGCGATCATCCTCGTTCGAGTATTTGCTATTACGCATCTGTGAAGGCAATAAGGACTGTGACAAGAACCGTTCGCAGACCTACGACATACCGGTGAGTCTGGATGACGGCAGGTGGTATATCAACTTGCCGCGGCAGGCTACGCAGTACCGCATTGAGCTGCGCTCAGTGGATGCTACGACGGATACGCTCTTAGCCGTGTCGAACTCGGTAGATGTTCCTCTGGGCACCGTATCCGACCTTGGGGGAAGTGGCCCGCTCTCAGCGGCCGACCGGATTCTTGCGTATTCAGGCTTGAAAGAGCTCAATGTAGCAAGCTTCCGAAATCGGGTGCCGCAACGGATTCTGACCTTAGTCGAAGACGATCGCCTCTAATATCCGCACTCATTGAGGGGAAGATATGACAAACGGCTATCTGATGCTCGTGCTCCACATGCATCTGCCATTCGTTCGTCATCCGGAGCATGAGACCTTTCTCGAGGAGAACTGGCTCTTCGAGGCGATCTCCGAGACCTATCTGCCGCTTCTCCGCATGTTCGATCGGCTCGAACGTGACGCTGTGCCCTTTCGGATCGCCGTCGTCATGTCCCCATCTCTCACAGCAATGCTCGAGGATGAGTCGCTCCAGGAGCGCTACGTTCGCCATCTCGAAATGCTCTTGGAGCTCGGAGAACGCGAGCTGGAGCGCACCAAAAACGATCCCGGCCTGCACGCGGCTGCTCGAATGTACCGGGAGCTCTTTCAGCAAAACTACGACGATTTCATTGAGCGCTATGAGAGGCGGGTTCTTCGCGGCTTTGATTACTACTCGAAAAAGGGCCGTCTCGAGCTTCTTACCAGTGCCGCTACCCACGCGTTCCTTCCCGTATACGAGTCGCATCCGGAAGCCGTTAACGCCCAGGTTCAGCTTGCCGCCCAGGAGCATCAAAGAGTCTTTGGGAAATCAGCGCGTGGCTTCTGGTTTCCCGAGTGCGGCTATTTCCCCGGCTCGGAGGTTTTCCTAAAAGAGCACGGTTTCGACTACTTCTTCACTGCCACGCACGGGCTGTTGTTTTCCGAAGACAGACCTGAGACGGGTGTATATCGGCCGGTGGAGACACCGAACGGTCTTGCGGTCTTCGGACGTGACCTCTACTCGGCGAATGCGGTATGGTCCGGTCGTGACGGATATCCGGGGCACGCCACGTACCGTGACTTCTACCGTGACATTGGATATGATTTGCCTCTTGACTATATCGGGGATTACATCCACGAAGGAAACATTCGTATTCCGACCGGCTACAAGTACCATGCGATTACCGGTGGTGCCGAGGAGAAGGCCTTTTACGATCCGGACGCCGCGGCCGCCACGGTGACCGAGCATGCAGCCGACTTTGTAAACAAGCAGGAGCGTTTAGTGGCCCGGGTCGGGCAGTTGATGGACGGTCCGCCGGTCATTTCTTCTCCGTACGACGCCGAGCTCTTCGGACACTGGTGGTTTGAAGGACCGCAGTGGCTGGAAGCGGTGGTGCGTCGGCTCAATGAACGGAATACCGGCATTGCCATGACCAGCCCCACCGAGAATCTCCGCACGCAAAAGCCCATGCAAACGGTACGACCGGCCTTTTCCAGTTGGGGTAACCAAGGCTATTCGGAAGTTTGGATAGACGGAAGGAACGATTGGATATACCCGCACGTACATCGAGCGGTGGAGCGGATGGTTGAGCTGGCCCGTCGATACCCCGATGAAAGTGGCCTCAAGGAGCGCGCGCTTGCGCAGGCGGCGCGTGAAGTCCTCCTCAGCCAGGCGTCCGATTGGCCGTTCATGATGCAGGCGGGCACCACCGTTGCTTACGCCGACCGACGGGTCAAAGAGCATGTTTACAACTTCACGACCATCTATGACGGATTGTGTCGAGGCAGTGTCGACACGGAGTGGTTGACGCGATTAGAGCGACGACACAATCTCTTTCCCCGCTTAGACTACCGCATCTTCTCGAATAGACAAGTTCCGCGCCTGCTTCGCAAAAAGTCTCTTTCGCTTCGTTGATCCCCCGCCCCCAAGGCCGACCGCTCAGCGGCCCGTGTGTACCGTTTCGAATTCACTATACAGATTTGTAGCACTCATCTGAACCCTCGAGGAAATTGACGCGCCTATTCGGTCTACCTTCGTTGACACTCTTTTAGGGAGAGTTAGAATGGGCACAGGTGGGAAAAAGTGGCAGATTAGGTCACCTAGGTGGAAAATTGGGATGATTACGGGGCAGTTTCGGAACAGCTTGGATGAAAAGGGTCGATTGCTCATCCCCGCGAAGATCCGGAACGAAATCGCCGGCAACATCTTGGTTATCACCCGCGGCCTGGACCGATGCCTGTGGGTTTTCCCGCCCGAGCAGTGGAAGAAGGTGTCCGAGGGGCTCATGGCTGCAGCGTCACCGTTCACCAAGCGTGCACGCTTG
>CAYFQV010000104.1:7266-11950 GCA_964345195.1 uncultured Spirochaetaceae bacterium | reverse complement strand
GTGAATCTTGGCAAATCGCGTGAATCTTGACACATCGTCGTTTGCGTGGGTACTGTTCGGCCATGACCGACAGAACCCGGCGGCACACTGTGTGGTATGTCATCTCCGGTCTCGCCGTCATGCTTGCGATCGCCATCGGTATTGCAACAGGCGTAGCGATCGCCCAGATTCGCAATACTCCTGATATAGATGTGTACGGCCGCCAAGAGGCATCCCTTCCGTCGCAACTCCTTGATCGCGACGGAGAGCTCATTACCGAGTTCTTTTCGGATGAGCGCCGCGAGCTCGTATCAATTGATGAGCTGCCGCGGCATCTGATTTACGCCTTAATCACCCGGGAAGACCGAAGGTTTTTCGATCACGGCGGCTTTGACTTTGTCCGTACCAGCAAGGCGGCCCTCGATCTCCTGCGGGGCCGCTACTCCGGCGGCGGTAGTACGCTCACCCAACAGCTTGCTGGAACGCTTTTCGCCGACCGATCTGAGTTCTCCGTTGCCCGAAAGCTTCGCGAGCTGTGGTGGGCTCTACAGCTCGAACGTCATTGGACGAAACAGGAGATTCTCGAGCGCTATCTCAACACCATGTTCTTCGGCCACGGCAACTACGGAGTGGAGGCCGCCTCACAGTACTATTTCGGGCACTCCGCAACGGAGCTAACGATCGCCGAGTCGGCTATGCTGGTCATTCAGCTTGCCAACCCAAGTCTGTACTCCCCCATCCTCCGGCCGAACAATGCGCGAGACATGCAGCGGAGGATCCTGAATCAGATGGCGGAGCTCGGCTATGTCGGCGGGCAAGAGGTAGACGACTCATTCCAGGCGTATTGGAGCAGTTACGACTTCACGCGATCCAACATCTCGAGCGCCTTTATTGACCGCGAAGACAAGGCTCCCTACTTCAGCGAGTACGTTCGCTTCAAGCTGGAAAACGAGCTCTTACTTGGAAGCATTGACATCAACAAAGACGGCTACACCGTCCATACGACCCTCGACCTGGATTTTCAACGCGCCGCTCGCCGCTACGTCGACGACGGACTCACCACCGCCAACGCGGTCTACCGGCAGAACACTGAAGAGCGGGTCTCCTACGGGGAAGACCTTGTCCCCTTCATTGACCTCCTGTCGCTATCCTTCAATGTTCCCGGAATTCGGGTGGGCGACGCCAAGCAGAAGCAAAACGCCAAGGACGTCTTTCTCAGGGAGATGTATCCGCTGGTAGACATTATGTCTATGCAGCTTTCCGGGGATAACGCGCCGGAAATACGGAACGTGGCGCAAGCCTCACGGCGGCTCGTTCGGGCGCAAGCCGAACGCACCACGGTACAAGGCGCGCTTGTTACGCTGGAGAACGATACCGGGCATATTCGCGCCATGATCGGTGGCAGCGGATTCGAGTCGGCCAGCCAGTTCAACCGAGCCGTGGACGCCTCGGTGGAGCCCGGCTCATCCTTTAAGCCGCTGTATTACGCGGCGGCCATTGAAAACGAAGTCATTAGCCCTGCGACGGGCATATACGACACCAACGTGGTCTTCTGGAATGACGACGGAACGCCGTACACGCCGCTCAACTACCGGGGCGAGTGGCAAGGTTGGGTGCGCGCTCGCTACGCCCTCTCCCACTCCATGAACGTCCCCTCGTTGCGCATCCTGGAACGGGTCGGTTTCGAGAACGCGCTGAATACAGCTCGCCGCTTGCTGGGCATCCCGCAGGATGAGATGGTGGATCGAAATCTTGTCCGCCGGTATCCGGTGGGTCTCGGTATTGTGGAGGTGGCCCCCATTGAGATGGCGAAGGCCTTTTCGACCTTCGCCAATCAGGGCCGTGAGGTTGTGCCGATCTCCGTTCGCTACATTGAAAACCGGGACGGAGAGATTGTTCTCGAACCGGAACAGCGGGTGCGCCGGGAGCAGCGGCGCAAGGGCGACGACGCTCAAATCATAAGTCCCCAGACCGCCTACATAATGACCGACATGCTGCAAACAACAGTAGAATCCGGCACGCTGAGTTATCCGCGCCGCGTCGTCGGCGGGTTCGATATGCCGATCGCCGGCAAGACGGGCACCACCCAGAACTGGGCGGATGCCTGGACGGTAGGGTTTACCCCATACTACACAACCGCGTTGTGGTTTGGCTTCGACAGAGGGGGGTCGACCTCCCTTGGCACAAATCAGACCGGCGCCGTCACCACCGGTCCGGTCTGGGCGCGATACATGAAGAACATTCACGAGGATCTCGAGCCGAAAGAGTTTCCCGAGCCTAGCGAGGGACTCACCCGGGTGACGGTGACGAAGCGCTCGGGTCTCTTGCCCACGGAAGACTACAAGGGAGAGACCTACGAGGAAGTGTTTATAAGCGGCACGGAACCACAAGAGTTTGATAAGCTCCAAGACTTCGAGCAGCGCCAACGTCCGGTGTTGGTGGATCGACTGCGGCGCGGGATTGAGGAGAGCGAGTACTCCTTGAATAGCTCGTTGCCGACACAAAGCGAAAGACAAAGCGCCGGCGGCGGCGATTCGGGTTTCGAGATCGACCTGAGCCTTGACGTGGACGTCGCGGGTCTAGATGATGGCTTTAGCCGGTCGGGATCCCGGGCAGGCACAAGCAGCAACAAAGACGAAGAAGAAGGGAACCCGCTTCTCGATTGAGCGCGGCCGCAGGCATCGGAAGGGCATAATGGACAAGGTTGAACTGGATATCGACGCGATTGTAATTCGACGGCGGGTTCGCCGCAACCTCGGAGATCTCACTCCGCTTGTCGAGAGCATTCGCAAGCACGGCCTCCTGAACCCAATCGTCGTGACGAGCCGAAAGGAGCTTGTAGCCGGACACCGCCGACTGGAAGCGACGCGACAGCTCGGGTGGAAGCGCGTTCCAATTCGATATGTAGATACCGACGAAGCCGACGAGCTCGTCGAGATGGAGCTCGACGAAAACATTAAGCGCAAAAACTTGACCACCGACGAGCTCGCCGAGGCCTACCTCCGGATTGAGCGACTCCGTAATCCTGGCTTTTTCATGCGGATCTGGCGCGCCGTCAAAGCCTTTTTCACTCGCATCTTCCGACGATAGGAAGGCTCCAAGAGCCTATAAAGAGCTCCTGCATTCACCTACTACACGGGCTCACGGTCTACAATGACTCACGGTCCAGACTCAGAACCGTACCGTCGGCGCCTTCCGCGAAGATTCGCTCTCCCTCGACGCGCAGGTACGTCACCGGAATCACGGGCGTAGACGACCGTGCCCGGAGCTCCAAGGCCGTATCAAAACGACCAAGATACCAGTCATCCTCCGCACGGACCACGGCGTAGACAGCCTCATCATCCCGAAGAAGGTAGCTTCCTTGAGCCACTTCGGCGTCCCCGGCGTTCGCTACCTCCAGAGTGTCCATGTCGAGCTGAACCAGGCGGGACTGTCCTTCGTAGCGTGCGACCACCACCACATTACCCGCCACCCTGAGGAAATCCGGACTGCTTACCGAGTCCACGGGGGACTCCTGCATAATCTCACCGGTCTCGGGATTGACTCCAACAGGGGTGCGTAGCACGAACCCGTCTTCACGCCGACTGCGCATGAAGGTCACCGGCGTCGGCGACGATTCTTCCTCTTCGGAGATCTGCTCCTGTGTGTCTTCCGCTATCTGTTCCCGCTGCTCCCGAACCTCTTCTTCGAGCTGTTCAAGCTCTTCTTCCTCCTCTTCAAGCTCTTGCTCCCGCTGATCCAGCTCTTCTTGGCGTTGCTCGAGATCTTCTTCTTCCTCTTCGGGCTCCTCAGCAGGCTCTTCGACCGGTTCCTCCGACTCCTGAGTGGGCTCTTGCGCGGGCGCCTCGTCTGCAGGCTCCTGTGCCTGATCCGGCTCTTCTTCCTCGGCAGCTGCAGCTTCCTCGACGGGAGCTTCCTCGGCGGGTTCTTCAGCCGCTTCCTGAGCGGCTTCTTCCTGGGGCTCTTCAGCGGCCTCTTCCCGAGGCTCCTCGGCAACTTGCTCTTCTTCAGCCTCCTCTTCGGCTTCTTCGATCGCCCGGCGCTCCTGCTCTATAGCTTCACGCTCCTCTTCGATTTCCTCGCGACGCTCGTCGATCACCCGTTCGAGAAAATCAACAAGAGCACGCCGCTCCTCCAGACCCATATCCGGACGACGGCGAAGCTCCTCTATGAGCATGTCGTCGGTGAGCTGGAGAGGCGAAATTGCGCCGAGGCGGCCGGTCTGCGCCGGTCTGGAGAGGGGGGTTACGAGCTCGGTTGCGCCGGGCCAATCGCTGTATAGCGTGGAGATACCCGCGCCGGCTTCGCTGAGGTTATCCGTCACAATCGTTTTGTATCGCTCTTCGAAGAAGTTGAGCTCGCTGCGATGGACGGCGTTGTAAACCGTAATGAGCTCGGCAATGAGAGCCGCATCACCGTTCCCATAGCCGTATGCCGAGGATAAGTACGCACCGAGAATACGACGGACGTTTTCAATGTTGTCCACTTGGGCTTGCTCGGTAATATAGAGAATATCCGCATCCAGACCCTGCTCTTCCGCCGGGTCTACTGCGTGGAGAATTCGATACCGGTCGAAGTAGGATCGTTCTTCGCCGGGCAACAGGGGCGGCGTAGCGAGGAAAGAGCCGATACCGGCAATGTCTTCAGCAGTGTCGATGTCTTCGTAGGGGCCTTCGTAGTTCTGAAACTCAACGCTCTCGTCCGC
>CAYFQV010000104.1:3160-7166 GCA_964345195.1 uncultured Spirochaetaceae bacterium | reverse complement strand
GAACGGCCTCTACGGCGGCGCTGCCCACCGCGGCGCTGCCGGTCTCTCCTGCACCGCGGCCGCTGTGACGACGGACAATCTGTTCCACCACGGACATCCCCTGCTCCGCCACCGCCCCGGGCACCCGGGCGAGCGCAGCAAGAATCTCGGCATCGACTGCGGGTGTGTAGGTGTATCGTGCCAACTGTGCAAGATCACTAATGGCGGAACGTCCGCCGATCCGGCCGAGCAAGCGCACTACCCGGGCCCGAATGTCGCCGAACCCTGTTTGCCCCGCGGAGGATCCGCGAAAGTCCTGGAACGCGGCACGGCGCAGGAGCGCGACTACGTAGTCCGTGGAGCCCAGCAGCGTCCCCGACGCCACGCGCTCCTCAATGTCACGCAGCGCTCGGATGCGATCGGAGCGAGAGCTCGACAGCAGATGGGATTCCAGGAAGATGTAGTCGAGGCTCTCTTCCCACCTTTCCTCACGGTTTACAGCGTCTCTATCAATGGGAAAGCCGCTTCGAAGCGGACTTCCTCTGGGACCTGTCCAACTCCCACCCTCGAGGCCATCACTCGACGCAAGCTGCGCAGCCGAGATAATCCACTCCTCGCTCTGCAGCACCACCATCCCGAAACCGACACCGGCCATCCGCAGAGGCTTGCCGGCGTAGCTTGTGACCACGCGCTCACGAGCATGCAGCTCACGTCCGTCGTTGCCCAAAACGAGCCTATGGATTGTGGATGGCCCCGCGACGAAGAGCTCATAAATCCGCCGTTCAGAGGCCGATCCGTCCGACGAGGAAGAGCCCCCGGACTCCGACTTCGTTCGCAGGCCGTCCAATCCAGATAGCTGCGAGACACCCGTGGCCGGTCGCGGAGGAGCGGATGCTTCCGACGCCCATGGTGTATGCGGCGCGTACAGCTCACCGGCGGCGGTGAGCACGAAGGTACGCCCATCGCCGGCGCCGACGATCGCGGCGATTGCGCCGGCGTCAATATGGCGGTTCCGCACTTCACCTTCCGGCCCGTACCCGATAATCCTTCCGCCGGCGGTTCCGGCGAGGTACCAGCCATTGACCACCGCTTGAGCCGTGACTAGGGTATCAGTGGGAAGGCGTTCGATCCGGATCCCATCCGCGCCGAGTACTTCCAAAACCTCACCCTGAGTCGGCACGAAGATGCGCCCGATATCGTCTGATATAGGGGGGAGCACCGGCGGGTGTTTGAGTTGGCGCTCCCACACTGGTACTCCCGCAGGCGAGACACGCCGAATGAGGCCGCTTTCATAGGCAATGTGAACGAAGCCCTCTTCGTCGCAATACGCGGCCATGGGGGCCGAAGCATCCTTTCCTGCCGGTGTGAGCCGTTGGACTACGGAGCCCGCGGGCGAAACCGCACGAACTATACCGTCCCGGCTTCCGACAATCACCGGACCACCTGGACACAGAACCGGACCGCTGGTGGGCACGGCCCCAACATCGACCCGCCACTGTCGATCACCCGAGCGATCAAAGGCATAGAGGTAGCGGTCTTCCGCTAAAACGTATAGGGTACCGTTGCGGTCGATTGCCGGGGGGCCGGTAGCGGCCCCGCCGATAGCGACGGGCCACTGCGCCGAGAGCTGAGCGACGACCCACAGCGACAGGATAGCAAGGAAGGCACCACGGATTACTTGCGTTAGACGGTTCAACAAGCGGGAAGTCTACCACAAACCGGTGTTTTCCGTTATGCTTTTACCTTAATCTGAGATAGTCATTGACCGTCCGATTGCCATGTTGGAACGTTGGGCGCATCCATTTACACTGCATCCCCGGAAGGAGACGCTCCATGAGCACAATCAAGGTTGGCAGTCAGCCCACAATCAAGCGACTCCCCTCGTATCTGCACGTCATCGAGAACGCCAAGCACGAAGGCAAAGAGTTCATTTCCGGAACGGTCATTGCCGAGGAGCTCGATCTCGAACCGATCCAAGTCCGGAAAGACCTCGCTATTACGGGCATCGTCGGAAAGCCTCGAATCGGGTTTCCGGTCGACCGTCTGATTGAATCGATTTACGAGTTCCTTCAGTGGAACCGACGGCACCGGGCCGTGATCATTGGCGCGGGGAACCTGGGAACGGCCCTCATGGGTTACGCCGAGTTTCCCAATCGTGGTCTGCAGATCGTCGCCGCCTTCGACTTAGATAAGGAAAAGGTTAACACCACCATACACGGCACACAGGTCTACGCGCTGGGCCAAATGGCGGAGCTTCTCGAAAATCTGAATGTCAGCATTGCCATCCTCACGGTGCCGTCACAGCACGCCCAAGCCGTGGCGGATCTGCTCGTAAAGGCGGGTATCGGCGCTATTTGGAACTTCACAAATGTGAAGCTTAAGGTACCCGAGAACGTTATCGTGCAGAAGGAAGACCTCTCCTCCGGGTACGCAGTGCTTTCGGTGAAGATGCGGGTTATGGCTGAGCAGGAGAGCGCCGCGGAGTCCGATCAGGAGCCGGCGGCGGCTTCGAACAGTAGGCGGTAGATTTCGGTCTGCAAATCGCGGATGCCGGCGTGGTCCAGGTTTCGCTCGGCGTAGGGTATGGGGTTTTCCAGCTGCGCCACCGCCCGCGCGGGCTTTTGTGACAGCATGACCAGGTAGTCGCCTTGAAGCACCGCCTCTTCAACGTTGTGAGTCACCAAGACCGTCGTCGGTCGCTCCCGTTCCCAGAGATGTCGGAACAGATCGTACATTCGCACCCGAAGCGCAATGTCCAGAGCGCGAAAGGGCTCGTCTAAGAGAAGCGCCTGGGCTGATACCGCAAAGGCGCGAGCAAGAGCGGCACGCTGTGCCATCCCCCCGCTCAGTTCCCCCGGGAGGGCATTCGCGAAGCCGCTTAGCTCCACCGAAGACAGCAGAGCCGAGATCGACCGGTCATCGGTCTCCGGCGAGCAGACCAACCCCACATTCTCGCGGAGCGTTGCCCAGGGCAGAAGGCGTGGTTCTTGAAAGACCATGCTGAACCGCGCAGCCTCGAATCCCGGGAAACTGCCGTGGTCCACTTCCTCGAGACCCGCGAGACACTTCAACAGCGTGGTCTTTCCGCAACCCGACGGCCCGAGAACAACCGTAACCTGACCGCGCGGCAGCGAAAGACTGAAGCCGTCGAACACCGTAGCCGTATGGTATCGCTTCGTCAGCCCTCGTATGCCGACTCCATCCATCCCAAGCTCAGTCACCGCTCAAACCTCCACCGCGGCCGCGGCGCCTCGCCCCGTCCGTGCGCTGCGTACGTGGAACACCAGATTCAAGAGGATATGAAACACAGCACTGACGAGGACCGCGAGTATGGTCCAGGCGAAGACGCGGCTCGTTGCCAGCAGCACACGCGCCTGTTGCAGCTCCGCACCGATCCCGAACATGGGTTGACTCAACACCTCAGCTGCGACAATCACCTTCCAGGTTATGCCGGAGGCCGTCTCCAACGCCGCGGCAATATAGGGCCGAACCGACGGCAAGTAAATACGTCTGAGAACCCGCGCGGTGGGAACCCGAAACAAAGCCGCCATCTCGAGGAGCTCCCGAGGAGTCTGTTGTATGCCGACCATGACGTTGCCGTAGATGATCGGCACGATCATGAGCAAGGCGACAACGACCGGCACCGTTCCGGTGGGGAACCAGATAAGAGCCAGGAGTATGACGGAGATCACCGGCGTAGCCCGCATCACCGCCATAGCGGGCGCCAAGACCGCGCGAACCCACCCAACGCGTCCGGCGAGCACCCCGAGAGTTCCCGCACCCACTGCGCCAATGCCGAAGGCGGCGAGCGCTCTGACGCTTGTGATCAACAGGGTTTCGGCGAAGCGAGGAGAGAGAACGATGTGCACCGTATCCGCGAACACCGCCTCCGGCGCCGGCAGAATGATCTCCATCCCGATCACTGCAGCGGCGATCTTCCACGCGGCGACCATGGCGAGCGCCCCGGCGAGTACGAGTCCGGTGTGTGCGTTCAGAAAACGTTTGAACGGGAACATGACCTCGTTTT
>CAYFQV010000104.1:0-3060 GCA_964345195.1 uncultured Spirochaetaceae bacterium | reverse complement strand
TAGGCGCGGGGCACGTGCTTATGAAACCGGCCGTACCCGGTGATACCGCTTCTTGCCGGCTCGCAAGAGGAGGACGCCGTCCTCCAGCCACTTATCATCCACCACTTCGTCAATGGAAGTAAGCTTGGTCTCGTTGATGCGGCCGCCTCCCTGCTGAATAAGACGGCGCGCCTCACCCTTGGAAGCACAGAGCTTGGTCGAGACGAATAGATCGACTGCCGCAATCCCCGCGACAAGATCGGGAGCCGGCACGGTGGTCTCCGGGATGGCATCTGCATCCGCCGCTGCGGCGGCACCACCACCAAAGGCTGCGCGAGCGGCCTGCAGGACGCGGTCGGCTTCATCGGCCCCATGCACGAGTGTCGTAAGCTCCTTCGCGAGCACTTCTTTGGCCTGGTTGATCTCTTCACCAGGAAGATGAGCGATACGCTCACACTCCTGGCCCGGCAAAAAGGTATAGAGCTTGAGGAGCTTTTCCACATCCTGATCCGGGACGTTGCGCCAGTATTGGAAGAAGTCGTAGGGACTGAAGAGCTCGGGGTCCAGGAAAACAGCCCCCTCCTCGGTCTTGCCCATCTTCTTTCCGTCCGCCCGGGTTACCAACGGAAAGGTCAGCCCGAAGCTATCCCGGCCGTCCATACGCCGAATCAGGTCCGCCCCGGCGACAATGTTTCCCCACTGGTCGTCGCCGCCGATCTGGAGCTCGCAGCCGTAATCACGAGCGAGAATGAGGAAGTCGTAGGACTGCAGCAGCTGATAGTTGAACTCAATGAAGGAGAGGCCGGTCTCCATACGCATCTTGTAGGTTTCGAAAGATAGCATACGGTTCACCGAGAAGTGTCGGCCAATGTCTCGGAGGAAGTCGATGTATCTGAGCTCGCGCAACCACTCGGCGTTGTTCACGAAGCTCGCCTGTACGCCCTGCCCCTCCATGAAGCGACGGATCTGCAGCTCGATACGTTGAGCGTTGGCATCGATCTCCTCGGTGGAGAGCATCTTGCGCATCTCGGTCTTTCCGGATGGATCACCGATCTGCGCAGTGCCGCCGCCGATGAGAATGATGGGTTTGTGTCCCGCCTTCGCAAGATGTACCGCGGCGTAGATGGGAATCATGTGCCCGGCGTGCAAGCTCCCGCCTGTCGGATCTACCCCTACGTAGAAGGTCAGTGGCCGCCGGGCCAATTCCGCGGCCAATCTTTCGCGATCGGTGCACTGTTGCACGAAGCCACGGGACTCCAGGGTATTCAGGCCTCCGGCCCGGGCGTTCTGCTCCTCGAGGTCACCAGTCACGTACCTACCCTCGTGTAGTTCTTGATCTCCTGGAGAAGTCGCCCGGTCAACTCGGCCACCGGCACACGCACCTGTTCCATGCTGTCACGGAAGCGCAGCGTGACGGTGTTGTTCTCCTTGGTCTCGTAGTCAATCGTAATGCCGAAAGGCGTGCCCACCTCGTCCTGCCGACGGTAGCGCCGTCCGATCGCTCCACCCTGATCGTAGAAGGTGCTGAAATCCTCGCGCAGGTTTTGCTCGATCTCCCGCGCCAGCTCGGCAAGGCCGTCCTTCTTCACCAGCGGGAACACCCCGACGGTGATCGGTGCGATTGAGGGGTGAAAGCGCAGCACGCTGCGGGTATCGTTCTCGCCCACCTGCTCATGCTCAAACGCGTCCGCGAGAACCATGAGGACGCTCCGAGTGAGTCCCGCCGAGGTCTCGATGATGTAGGGCAGGTAGCGCTCTTTGCTCTGGTCGTCGAGATAGGTCAGGTCCTTACCCGAGTATTCCGAATGTCGGGAGAGGTCGAAGTCGGTTCGATTATGGATCCCCTCGAGCTCGTTCCAGCCGAAGGGGAACTCGTATTCAATGTCGAACGCCGCCTTGGCATAGTGGGCCAGCTCGTCCGGTCCGTGCTCTTTGAAGCGCAGCCGGTCCGGGAGAATGCCCATCTTGTTGTAGTAGTCGATTCGGCGCTGCTTCCAGTATTCGAACCACTTCTCGTCGTCGTCAGGGTGTACGAAGTACTGCATCTCCATCTGCTCGAACTCGCAGGTCCGAAAGATGAAGTTCTTGGTAACGATCTCGTTTCGAAACGCCTTGCCGACCTGAGCAATGCCGAAGGGGACCTTCACGCGAGAGGTTTGGACCACATTCTTGTAGTTTACGTAAATGCCTTGCGCGGTCTCCGGACGAAGGTAGACCAGAGCACCGGCATCCTCGGTGGGCCCCATGTGGGTCTTGAACATGAGGTTGAAGCGTCGCGGCTCGGAGAGCGGGTTGCCGTTCGGACTCGTCTTGGTCTCCCGCTGCTCATCAGTCAGATGATCCCAGCGATAGCGCTCGTTGGTGACGGTGTCCTCCACCATCATGTCGGCGAAACTCTCGACGTGCCCGGAGGCCTCCCACACCTTGGGATGCATCATGATCGCCGCATCCAAACCGACAATGCTGTCGTGGAGCTGGGTCATCTCCTTCCACCAGTAGCGTTGGATGTTGTTCTTCAGCTCGACACCCATTGGACCATAGTCCCAAGCCGATGATAGCCCCCCGTAGATATCTGAGGACTGAAAGATGAAACCCCGGCGTTTTGCCAGGGAGACGAGGTCATCCATTGTCGGTCGCTGCAGCATCTGCGTATCTGCCATGATTTTCCTGCCTTCCTTACCCGCCGCCGAAGATCGGCGACGATGCTGATTGCGGTTGCATTCTATGTTCGCACGTGATTCTTGCAGGCCGCGGTAGAGCGTCCGGGCCGGGCTCCGTGTCGGCGCTCCGACTGAGCGCCGGCTAATCGCCGCGTTCCTGAGCCAAGTTCTTGATCCGTTCTACCGCCACCTCGACGCGCTTACGTGCCACGTCCGCGCCGAGTAAGCGAACGGATGCGAATAGCGGCGGAGATACCTTCGAACCGGTTACCGCGACGCGAAGAGGCATGAGCATATTGCCGATCTTTACGCCGAGCTCCTCGGCTCTTTGCCGAAAAACCTCCTCGTTCTCTTCATCACTCGTGGTGCCGATATCGGCAAGCAGCGGCTGGATCGCCTCGAGAATGCGCTGTGTTTCGGC
>CAYFQV010000103.1:10636-12084 GCA_964345195.1 uncultured Spirochaetaceae bacterium | reverse complement strand
GAGCCGGAGTCTCTGGACCCGCATCTGGTATCCGGTGTCCCGGAGCACCGCATCTACAAGGCGCTCTTTGAGGGTCTGGTTCGCTACGATCCGGACACCGCGGAGCCGCTTCCCGCCGGTGCCGAGAGCTGGGACGTGAGTGAAGACGGTACGGTCTACACCTTCGAGCTGCGGGAGGATGCGGTCTGGAGTGACGGCACGCCGATCACGGCCGAGACCTACGAGCAGTCCTGGATCCGCATGGTGGCGCCCGAGACCGGCGCTCCCTACGCCTGGTTCCCCTCCATGTTCGTGAAGGGCGCCGCGGAGTTTAACGCCGGTGAGGCGAGTGCCGAGGATGTCGGTGTTGAAGCAGTCGACGAATACACCTTCCAGGTAGAGCTCGTCGGGCCGCTTCCCTACGCAATCGGTGCCATGGCCCACTACTCCTTCTCCCCGGTGCCGTTGCACGCGATCGAGGAGCATGGTTCCGAGTGGACTCTTCCTGAGAACTTCGTCGGGAACGGCCCCTATCTGTTGGATCGGTGGCAGCCCCAAGAGGATCTCAGTGTTGTTCGCAACGACACCTACTGGCGCGATACTCCCGGAGACGTGAACCGGGTAACGTTCCTGCCGACCGACGACAACAACACCATGTACAACATGTTCCTCAACGGCGAGGTTGACTGGACCACGACGGTACCCACCGACCAGACTCAGTCGGCACAACTACGGGACGATTTCCACGTAGCACCCTACCTGGGGACCTACTACTACGTGTTCAACACGACGCGGGAACCCCTCACGGATGCTCGTGTCCGTCAGGCGCTATCCATGAGCTTCGATAGTGCCGAGATCACCGAGGTTATTACTCAGGCCGGCGAGATTCCCACCAACACCATGGTTCCCGACATGGAAGGCTATCCCGGCATTGAAGGGAACGCCATGGACGTAGAGCGCGCCCAGGAACTGCTTGCCGAAGCCGGCTATCCCGACGGTGAGGGTTTCCCCGAGCTGAGCATCCTCTACAACACCAATGAGGCGCACAAGAAGGTTGCCGAGTACATCCAACAGCAGTGGCTGGAGAACCTCAATATTGAGGTTACCCTCCAGAACCAAGAGTGGCAGACCTATTTGGCCAGCCGCCGTGCCGCGGAGTTCGACATTGCGCGGGCGGGTTGGATCGGCGACTATCGCGACCCGAACACCTTCTTGGACATGTTCGTATCGGGCGGCGCCATGAACGGCGGTCGCTTCACGAACGATCGCTACGATCAGCTGATCGAGGAGTCCGCACGGATGCCCGCGGGTGAAGAGCGCTACAACATGCTTGCCGAAGCCGAGAGCATCCTGGTCGAGCAAGAGCAGGCCGTCGCGCCGATTTACCACTATGTGTCGAAGAACATGGTCGACACCGAGACCTGGGGCGGCTGGTATGAGAACGTCATGGACCAGCATCCCGTTTCCGC
>CAYFQV010000103.1:6900-10536 GCA_964345195.1 uncultured Spirochaetaceae bacterium | reverse complement strand
GGCGCGCCGCACGACACGTTGATAAAGAAAAACCCCGGGGCTAGGCCCCGGGGCTCGGGTTGGTCGCGCCCCGGCGGGCGCGACCCCCACACCCTTGAAGCGATCCTGGCCTGAAGCCGGCCCAATGCGGCGCATTGAGGGTGATTGCAAGAATATACAGCATGGCTATAGTATCGAGCTGCGCTATGGGAGAGGGCTTCGCACGCCTCATGCGTTTCGCGAATGTCGCGTGTCGAGTCGGTCTCCCGAGATTCCTATCGGCAGCTATCTTCTGAGGTTACCACATGACACGCTACGTCGTTCGTCGCGTAATCGGCTTGATTCCCACGCTCTTCATCATCGTGACGATTACGTTTTTTCTTATTCGCGTCGCGCCCGGCGGACCCTTTGCTCAGGAGAAAGAGCTCCCGCAACAGGTTCTGGAGAACATTGAGGCCAAGTTCAACATGGATCAGCCGCTGATCGTACAGTACGGGCGCTACATTTTCGACATTGTCCGTGGCGATTTCGGCCCCTCCTTTCGCTATCAAGATCACGACGTCAACTACTACATTGCCCAGAGCTTTCCGAACTCCCTGCTCCTCGGGAGCATATCTCTGGGGATTGCGGTGGTGCTCGGGGTAACGGTTGGGATGGTATCGGCGCTGCAGCGGAACCGTTTTGCCGACTACGCCTCCATGTCGGTGGCCGTGATCGGGATATCGGTGCCGCTTTTCGTCATTGGACCGGTACTCATGTACTTTCTGGCTCTGCAATGGGGGCTTTTGCCCACTTCCGGGTGGATTACCGGGCGTAACGGGTGGATTACCATCATCATGCCGGCCATAACGCTTTCCTTTCCCTACTTTGCCTATATTGCGCGGCTGTCACGGGCGAGCATCATTGAGACACTGCGCAGTGATTTCGTGCGAACCGCGCGAGCCAAAGGGCTGAAACAGTCGAAGATTGTCTTCAAGCACGTGCTCAAAGGATCCATGCTGCCGGTTGTTAGCTATCTGGGCCCCGCCATGGCGGCCATTCTTACCGGTTCCATTGTTGTCGAGCAGATCTTTCGTGTTCCCGGGATGGGACGCTTCATTGTCCAGTCGGCGTTGAACCGCGACTATACCCTGCTCATGGGCACGGTCATCGTCTATTCAACGCTGCTCGTACTTCTGAACTTTGTCGTGGACATCCTCTATTCGGTGCTCGATCCACGCGTCACGTATAAGTAAGGAGCCTAGTCGTGAGTCAATTCGAGAGTCAGGTCGCCGATCAGGACGCCCCCGAAGCAACATCGAATTTGCCCAAGCGTAACCCCGCGGCGACCAACGAGTTCGAACAGCCCCAAAAGGGTATTAGTCTCAGTCGAGATGCCTGGAATCGGCTCAAGAAGCACAAGCTCGCCATGTTGGGCTTGTTTATCGTGATTTTTTATGGACTGATCTCGATCCTTGCACCGATCCTGCCCATCCACTCCTACCGGTTTCAGGTGCCGGAACACGCGCATTTACCCCCGTCCCTCACGAAGACCGCCGGCGAGCTCTGGTACGAGAAAGAGCTGAGCTACATGCAAGAGCTCAATGCCTCGCGTGACATTGAGGGCTTAACGGAAGATCAACGGGCCAAGTTGGCGGATGTTCGTGAAAAGATCGAGTCGGAGACGGCCGTCGTGGACGGCCAAGAGATCATGCTCCACGAGCGCCGCTACATTATGGGTACCGACTACATTGGCCGAGACCTCTTGGCGCGTGTCATCTACGGCGGGCAGGTGTCGATCGCGGTGGGCTTGGTGGGAACGATCACTTCCGTCTTCATCGGCATTATTCTCGGGGCTATTGCGGGATATGTCGGCGGAAGCACCGATTACGTCATCATGCGTGTTGTTGATGTCATGTACGGGCTCCCCTATATCATGTTGGTCATTATCTTCATGGCCGTTCTGGGGCGAGGCATCCTGAATCTGTATGTTGCCCTGGCCTTGGTGAGCTGGCTGACCGTGGCCCGTGTCGTTCGGGGACAGATCATCAGCCTGAAGAACTCCGAGTTCGTCGAGGCGGCGCGCACCATGGGTGCCGGTCCCGGGCGGATCATGTTCCGTCATCTGGTGCCGAACACCCTCGGCGTGATCATTGTGTTCTCGACCTTGCGGATTCCGACCTTCATTATGACCGAAGCCTTCCTGAGCTTTTTGGGCTTGGGCATTTCCGCGCCCTTTGCCTCTTGGGGCTCGTTGGTGGGCGAGGCCGTCGAAGGGATGTCGAACTACTGGTGGCGCCTGTTCTTTCCGGCGGCCGCCATGACGCTCTTCCTGTTCGCTATGAACTTTCTCGGTGATGGATTGCGGGACGCCTTTGACCCGCACAGCAAGAACCAACTCTAAAACAGCAGGTGTGCGTTCCATGCTCGCGTGCATTGCACAGGCGAGTGATGAGAGGATCAGGAATATATGGCGAATCAAAATCCGGATGATGCGGTTCTCTCCGTTCATGACTTACGGACCCACTTCAGGACGGATGAAGGTGTTGTAAAGGCCGTGGACGGAGTGAGTTTCGACCTGCACGCGGGCGAGACCCTCGGGATCGTCGGTGAGTCCGGCTCGGGGAAGTCCGTCACGAGTCTTTCGCTCATGAAGCTCATTCCCTCGCCGCCGGGCCGTATTGTCAGCGGCCGGGTAATGTTCGAGGGGCAGGACCTTATCAAGAAGTCCGAGGCCTACATGCGTCAGGTCCGTGGTAATAAGATCTCGATGATCTTCCAGGACCCAATGACCTCGCTCAACCCCTTTCTCAAGGTCTCGACGCAGCTCATTGAAACTATTCAGCTGCATCGGCGTGTATCTCGCCGACAGGCGCGAATTCAGGCCGTTGAATCGCTGAAACTGGTCGGTATACCCGGCCCCGAAAAGCGCATTGACAACTACCCCCACCAGTTCTCCGGAGGTATGCGGCAGCGGGTGATGATCGCCATGGCCTTGAGCTGCGATCCAAAGGTACTCATTGCGGATGAGCCGACCACCGCGCTCGACGTGACCATACAGGCGCAGATCCTCGACATACTGCGGAATCTCGCCCGAGAGCTCGGGGTCGCCGTCATCATCATCACCCATGATCTCGGTGTAGTTGCGGGGATGTGTGACAACATTCACGTCATGTACGCCGGCAAAATCGTTGAAAAGGGCACCGCTCGGGAGCTCTTCGATGAGCCCATGCACCCCTACACTCAGGGCCTCATCCGCTCCGTGCCGCGAATGGATCAAGACGTGACCGGACGGCTCTACTCGATTCAGGGCCAACCGCCGAGCGTCATTGATCTGCCGGACTGCTGCCCCTTCTACCCGCGTTGTGAGTACGCCATGGATATCTGCCGGCGCAAGTATCCGGCCGCCGAAACGCTCGCCAACGATCGCGAAGTTGCCTGTTGGCTCTACAAGGATCGTGAGGCAGCCGAAGGATCGGCCCGAGACCAGGAGGAAACCCTTGCCCAGCAATGAGATGCACCCCGATAGCCGACCACTTCCCTCGGCGAGCAATTCGACGACCAATTCGACGGGCGGCGGTGCCGCGCGGGCCGGCGGGGCGGCCCACACCGGCGGCGGTGCCGCGCGGGCCGCCGAGATGACCGCGGCCGGCACCTCCGATCCCACAGCGTCCTCAG
>CAYFQV010000103.1:2486-6800 GCA_964345195.1 uncultured Spirochaetaceae bacterium | reverse complement strand
GCGCGGGCCGCCGAGATGACCGCGGCCGGCACCTCCGATCCCACAGCGTCCTCAGACGCCGAGGCGCTCCTCGAAGTTAAAAACCTTCGGATGCATTTTCCGATCGAGCAGGGCTTCCTGTTCAAGCGGCGGGTCGGCTCGATACGCGCCGTCGACGGGGTCAACTTTGCCGTCCGGCAAGGCGAGACCGTCGGACTCGTCGGCGAGTCCGGGTGTGGGAAGTCCACCACCGCACGAGCTATTGCCCAGCTCTACCAGCCCACCGAGGGGGAGATCATCGTCGATGGTCAGGATCTCGTGAAGCTGTCCGCCCAGGACCTCCTCAAGGCGCGGCGGCAAGTGCAAATGGTGTTCCAGGACCCCTACGCCTCGCTGAACCCACGGATGACCGTCGGGCGCATTGTCGCGGAGCCCATGGAGATCTTCCGGCAGCGCGGTCTGTTGGAGACGACGCAGGCCGATATCCTGCAGCGAGTCGACGACCTCTTGGACCGCGTCGGCCTCTCACCGAGCTTCAAGAACCGCTATCCCCACGAGTTCTCCGGTGGGCAACGGCAACGCATCGGCATTGCCCGAGCCCTGGCCCTCAACCCGAAGCTGATCCTGGCCGACGAGCCGGTCTCCGCGCTGGATGTCTCCATCCAGTCTCAGATTCTCAATCTGTTGAAGGATTTGCAGAAAGACTTTCACCTGACGTATCTGTTCATTGCGCATGACTTGGCGGTGATCCGCTATATCAGTGACCGTGTGGCGGTCATGTATCTCGGGGTTGTCGTCGAAGTCGCCACCTCGGCGGATGTCTACAAAGAGCCCATGCACCCCTATACACAGGCGCTCATGTCCGCCATCCCCATTCCGGACCCGAAGGTGGAGGTCGAGCGCAAGCGCATCATTCTCTCCGGGGATGTGCCCTCACCGGACAAGTTTCGCACCGGCTGCTACTTCTACGACCGCTGTCCGAAGCGCATGGACAAGTGTCGCAGCAACGTACCGGCACTCCGGCAGGTCAAGGAGAACCACTACGTGGCCTGTTACCTGTACTTCGAGCCCTCGGAGGAGGAGTCGGCGCAGCGGGTGATCGAGCGGGAGATCGAGTCGGGGCGTTTGCCCAAGAAGGAAATCGCCGCCATAGAGGCCCGCTGAGGTATCCGGAACCTTGTTGGTAGATTCCGGCTAAGTCGCCGTAAGGTCGATGCATACGCGGTATCGCCCCGTGGACGGGCCCGCTCGGATTCCGAAAGCGCTATCTCGCGCTCTCGGCGCTAGCTATCGCCGGAAGTCCGGCCGGAACCAACAATCTTCTTGATACCTCATCAGGATTCCCGCAGGGGCCGCTCACAGAATTGCGCCACCTCACGCCCAATATCATTCAGGTTCTCACCGCTGCGAGCCTGGCGACGCTCAATGTCGTACTCCTCGCCGTCGGTCGTCGACAGGGTCAGATGTACGAAGCGGCGCTGAAACATTCGGCCCCGCCCGCCCAAGAGCCCCGGGTTCGCCCCCAGGGCGCTGCCCACGGCACCGTTACCGTCGCCGTCACCGCCGCCGTCGCCTGGGGCGGCGCCGGGCATGCGGCCCTTTGTGAGCTCCCCAAGCACAAAGTAGTCAATGCTGTCCATTTGAATCCGTCCCGGCCGGACCAAGCCCATCAGGCCGATTCGCCACTCCACCACACCGGTGCTTCGGTCAAAGCGCCAACGCTCATCGTAGAACAACGCAAAAAGTGAGATCACCAGCAGAATAATCGGAACAACTGCAACACCCTCGCCGGAGAACAGACCGTACACGAGGATGACGGCGAGTAGTCCGAAGAAGACGCGAAAGGTGTGCGGTAGTCGCAGAAGTATGACGTCCTTTGAAAGACGTTGCAGGCGAAGCGAGAGGTTCAGCATGAGAAGGTCTCCTCGTGGCGACTCGGAGCTACACGGCTGCGGCTCAGCGACGCCGCCGGTAGCGCGGCTCGCCGCGGGGCGTTTGAACCCGATTTCCGGAGGACGGCGGAACGTCGAAGAGCTTGATGAGCACGACACCGGCAATAAAGCCGCCGATGTGCGCCGCATACGCCACGCCGGTACCCCCTCCAAGGGAGCCCGCCCCGCGGATAAGCTGAAAGGCGATCCAGATCCCGATAGCCACCACCGCCGGCACCGCCGTAATGATCCGTAGCAGGATGACGTAGACGCGCTTGCGCGGAAAGAGCAGCAGATACGCCCCGAGAACCGCGGATATCGCCCCGGACGCCCCGAGACTGGGAATCATGGTATTCCCGTCGAGCAAGGCCGTGGAAAACACGTGCGCCAGTGATGCGACAATTCCAGTTCCCAAGTAAAAAAGAGCGTAGCGTCCGTGACCGATCCTGTCCTCAATGTTGTCCCCGAATATGAACAGGTAGAGCATGTTGCCGAGAATGTGGCCCAAACCGCCGTGCATGAACATGGAGGTAATCAGGGTGATGTACACCGTAATCGGCGTGGGCCCCAGACCGGGTTGTCGTACCTGGCGTCCCGACTGCGGGTCCTGTACCACCCGGCCCTCGGTCACAATGTCACGGCCCGAGAGGATCTCTTCCGGCACGGTAGACAGTGAGTAGGTAAACTCCGTGTTGCTGCCTAGTCCCTGCAACAGGACAAACACCAAGATGTTGATCGCAATGAAGATATAGTTGACGTAGGGTGTCGTCCGGCGGTCGCGGTTGTCGTCGCCAATCGGTATGATCATGAATGCTCCCTGTTCATGTGTATCGTACCGAGAGGCCGAAGGGCAATCTCTCTCGGCCCATTGGAGATCGATGCATACGTCTAACGCACGACGACTTGGTTAACCCGCCGACCACCCTGCCGGGTCCTGCGCTCGGGGTTCAAGGGGTCGAGCACCTTCTCGCCGCTAATGACGAAGTAGTAGTAATGGGTACCCCGGGTTAGCGGGATGGTGACGCTCAGTCGCGTGCTGTCCCGGCCCTCCGGGCGCAGTCGATACATGAAGGGATCAAAGTTGTTGAAGCTCCCGGCCACATATACCGCGCCGTCGGCGAGCTCGGCAAAGCCCACGAGCTGTCCCTCCGCAGTTCGCAGCATCTCTCGGCGCGCACGCTCGCGATCGAAGACGAACTCTACCATGCCGTCTTCCCGTACGAGCGGCGGTTCCGGCTGCGACGCCGGCTGCTCCGGCAGAGAAAAGACGGATACGCGGCGCCCGGCACCGTCCTCCCGGCTACGCGGGTTGACCGGATCGGCTTGCCAGAGACCATCTACGATAACGCGGTACTCCAAGGCATCGACCCCCTGGGGAATGGGAACGAGCAGGAAGAACATGTCGGTGCCGGTGCGGTCTACGCGGCGATACTCGTGAATCCGGCGGTAATTCTCGTGCTCGAAGGCGGCCGCAACATAGCGGTTGAAGGAGTTGCTACGATAGGTCAGCAGAACCCGGCCATCGACTATTTCCGGCGGCTGGGCTTCTTCGAGGAGCCGTACCTTGAGATGCAGGCCCATATCATTGATGACCTGCGCCGTGGCGGGCGCCGCGGCGAGCAGCAGCGCGGTGATAAGGATTGTCCATACACGTAGAAAGAACTTCATGGCATCTGGTATAGTTTTTCGGACACCAACCCACGACGTCTTACATTTTCTTTTGCATGACCGACAATGTGATCAGGATACCCAATGCCCACCCGAGAAGCAATTGAGCGGTTTAACCGAACACTCATAAACCTCGGAAACGAGCCCTCCGTCGCGGCACAACGCGGTGAAGAGATTGAGGACGTCGCGCCTCCTGAAGAGGGACTTTCCGATGATCTCTCCGATCTGCTCTCCGAAACTGAGGAAACGCCCGAGGACGGAACGCCCGAGGAGACCCCCGACCAGGGCGAAGAAGCCGGAGGCGCCGGCGAGGAGGAGGCTCCAAGCGAGGCAGGGACGACCGAAGAGCCCGCCGAGGAGTCTGCTTCCGAGGAGCTCGATTTCTCGGATCAAGAGGCTCTCCTGTCGGATCTCGACGAGCTCGGGGGAGAAGAACCGGAAAGCGAAGAACCGGAGGCGGAAGCTTCGCCGGACGAAGACCTGTCCTTCCTGGATGAAGAGTTCGGCTTCGAGGACGATGCCGAGCCCGCGGACGAAAGCGAGGCCGGTGAAGAAGAACCGGATGCCGCCGAGGGAGAGGAAGAGGACTTCGAGGCGCAGGACGCCTTCGCAGACTCCGATGTTTCCGAAGATGAAGACCCCTTCTCCGGCGTGGAGCTCGGCGAGGACTTTGAAGAATCGCTGACCGAAGGTGAGGGCGAAGAACCCGAGCCCGAACCCGACACGGAAGAACCCG
>CAYFQV010000103.1:0-2386 GCA_964345195.1 uncultured Spirochaetaceae bacterium | reverse complement strand
GGCGAAGGCTTTACCTTCGAGGACGAGGAAGAGTTCGAGGCCGGTGAAGCCGCGGAAGCCGAAGACATGGACGAAGTCGGCGACGAGGTGGATGAGTTCAGCCTCGGCGATTTCGGCGCGGAGTTCGGCGTTCTCGAGGAGGCCGGCGAAGAGGACGAGTCCGCGCTCAATCCGGCATTGGACGTTTCGGGACCTCCTCCGTCGGCGCCGGAAGGCGGCCTTCCGGAGACCGAGTTTTCCGAAGAGGACTTCGAGCGACTCCAGCAGACCCTCGCCAATCTTCCGCTCAACGTGAAGATCGCCGCGGAAGAGGTCATTGGCGACGAGCGGGGTTCACCCGAGCAGATCGAGCAACTGACCAACATGTTGGTGAACGGGGAGTCGGCGAAACGCATTGCCGACCACTGTTCGCGCTGCCTCGGCCGAGACATTCAAGTACCGCGCAACTATGAGCGTCGCACCGGCGCCGCCTTCGAGCAGGACAAAGAATCCTTCGCCTATCAGTTTCGGGAGAATATTCTTCCGGTGCTGCGGGTCGTTGCGATCACCGGAGTCGCTGCGGCCCTGCTCATCTTCCTCGGCTATCGCTTCGTGTATCAGCCCCTGGTTGCCCGAAATATGTACGAGCGGGGCCTGGATGCTATTGAACAGGGTGAGTACCAAACCGGGAATCAATGGTTCGATCGCGCCGTTGAGGTGAACCGCGTCAAAGGCCGCTACTACGAGTATGCCGAAACCTTCATTGATGAGCGACAGTACGCCCGGGCGGAGGAGAAGTACGATCAGCTCCTTGCCGCCTATCCCGGAGATAAGAAAGGTATTCTCGACTACGCCGCCCTGGAAACCGACATCCTGGGCAACTACGAAAAGGCGGAGGAGCTTCTCAACCGCATCCTCGCGGATGAGCCCTACGATTATGACGCCCTCTTAGCCGCCGGCGACAACTACATGGAGTGGGCGGAGGAGGACCCGAGTAAGTACGAGGACGCCCGTGTGGCCTACGCGACCCTCCTTCAGCAGCACGGCCAGACCGATCTGCTCCTGCAGCGGATGCTGCTCTACTTCATCCGCACCGACAAGCTCGAGGAAGTCCTGCGCCTTCGCAACTACTTCCAAGGCCGGCCCCGAGCGGACATTAATCCCTACATATACGCCGAGATGGGCGGCTACCTTGTTACCAAGGATCGTCTCAACGGGGTGCTGGATATCCTGCAGCGCTCCTTAGAGATCGATGAAGCCGTTCCCGACACACACTACCATCTGGCGCGCTACTACGCGCGTACCGAGGACCCTTTGAACCAACGCCGCGGGCTGAGTAACGCAATCTCTTACTTCCGGGCCCGGGAGCCTCTGGAAGCTCGGCGTGCCGGTCGTTTGGTGGACAGCTACACCCGCTTGGGTGAGTACTACTACGAGCGGGAGGAGTTCCTCACCGCCCGAGAGAATCTCGAGTCCGCCGTTCAGCGCTACGAGCAGTACGAGAGCCGCGGGCTCTTGGAGCCGCAGCCCCGCTACGGTCGGGCCTATGCGAGCTTGGGGGATATCGCCTACTACGTCAGCCGCGAGTACGGACAGGCCTTCGAGCTCTACGCCCAGGCGGAGCAAAACGCCTACGGAAGCCCTGAGCTCGACTACAAGCAGGGCTACATCCACTACGCGCGGGAGGAGCATCAGGCGGCCCTCAACGAGTTCTACAACGCCGAGCCGGAGTTCCGACGTAACCGTAATCTCCTCTACGCCATCGCTAATGCACTGTACCAGCGGGGCGCGTATTCGTCCGCCCAGGGGATATACGCCGAGCTCTTGAGTATGCTCCAACAGCAACGAGACCGGATTACGAACCTCTTGGTGGATCAGGATCCCGAGCACCGGGCGCTCATTGACTATTTGATCCGGGTGAACAACAACTTAGGGGTGACCTTGCAGCAGATCGCGCGCCGACAGAGTGACACGGATGTCGGTTCTCGGAGTCTGTTCTATCTCCAGCAATCCGCGGAGTACGCAACGAACTTGAGCCGAGACGAGCGGACCGGCGTGCGCTCGGCGAGCATCGCTTTGCCGCAGATAAACCTACGGGACATACTCTACCCTCGGGAGGAGTACGACGTGCAGATCTACAACGAGTTACCGCAGGATTTCGAGGACCGGGACTTCTAGCAACCGGAGCGGGTAGCAGCTCGTGCACCGGCTCCCCGTTGTCGAGCTATATCGAGAACATCCAGCCGTGAGTGTCTTCAATGACCCCGTACTGCGTGCCCCGGAGCTTCCACTGTAGCTCCCGGGTCAGCTCACCCATGGTGCCGTCGTGGAACAGCTTGGTTTTGCCCCTGTGCTCCACCGACTCAATGTAGGATACCCCGGCGGCGGTGCCGGTGACGAAGCACTC
>CAYFQV010000102.1:5873-12087 GCA_964345195.1 uncultured Spirochaetaceae bacterium | reverse complement strand
AGGTCCGCCGGAGTCGGCGTCGGGTCGCCGGGCAGCGTGACTTTGTCTTTCCATGATCCGTTAATTCGCCGGTGAACGTCCCCGGATTGCGTGGCAACATATATGTCGCCGTCCCGACTGTAGATGCCCGCAAAGCCCGAGACATCCGCGAACTCCTCGTTGAAAGCGCTGGAAAGATCAACCCGAACTACGTCCCCGGCACCGGTACCTCGGTAGAGGTAGTTCTTACTCAAGAACCAATACTCGCCATCCCCGCTAAGGTATGCCGCGTCGATAACGGTGTTTACGGCGATCGACTTAGTCGAGCCCGGCCCCTCAGGATCAAAGACCAGAGAAAAAACGTTGCTGGATCCGTCCTCCGGCGAAAGCGCTACAAGCTGATCGTTTTGATCGTTGTCGTCCGTGTCGAAGGCGAAGAGCGTGGTCACCGGCCCGCTGTATCCGCCTTCTTTTTCTACGTTGGTCCAGGAGTCATTGTCGGCGTCACGGTGGTAGAGCCCCGACGGCTCGCCTGACGAGTCCGAGAAACTCGCGTACAAGCGCGGCTCGTCCGTGGCCTCATGGACCACCGCCATGCCAAGCACGGTGCTTTCGCTCAGCCCCTCGGGGAGGTCCGTTGGTGTCCACTCACCGTTGGTTGAGTCACCGTCCGTGAGCGTGAGTTTCCAAATGGAGCCGAGGTTGGCGTAGTAGCTGTCCCCTAGTTTTGCCACCCCGCTTACGCCGGCGGTCTTGCTGAGGTTGCGATTGGCAATCTCTGTTTCCCGCTCAATGTCGGCAAAGATGCCGGTTTGCTGTTCACAGCCTTGAATGAGCAGCGCAAAGCCGGCTAGCAGGACTGTCGGAACAAGGAGGCCGGCGTACCGGGTTCGTATTGGTCTATGCATAATTGCCTATTCCTAAATGTTGTACCGGGCAATGAGCGTGAGGGAGAGGAAGTTTCCCAACCTCGTTTCGTCCTCGAGCCCATCGCTGAGATAGATCTGCGGTATGAACCAGTATTGGCTTCGCAGTCCGAAAGCCCACTCGCTGTCGTAGTTCCAGAGGGCTTCCGCGCCGCCGATAAGCGCCGGGTCGACCTTCGTAGCATCTTGCAGCCGGCTAATGTTTGCGCCCACGCCAATGTGCAGGGGAAACTCGAAGGGATAGCTCCGGAGATAGTAGGTATAGCGAGCGGAGATCGGGACCATATACAGCGCCCGACTGTTCGGAGTGAACGCGAAGGAGCCGGAAATCTCCGCGCCGAAACTCATGCTGTTGTTGAGATATGACGCCCATCCGAGGGTCCCCACGCCTCCGACCGTAAGGTTTGTGCTCGTTGCCCCGTCCGGGCCGAGGGCGAAGAACAGGGGTGCGAGCACTCCGAAGCCCGTCGCAATAAGCTGATCTCCAAGCTCGAACTGTGGTGTGAACTCTTCGACATCCTCGATCGGTGCCTCTACAGGCTCGTTCTGAGCCATCGCGGGAGCGACGGCAAGCATGAAGGCCGCCGACACTACCAAGCCTATCCGTATTCCTTGTCTGATTTGTCTATTCATGTGTAGGCACGAATGTAGCACGGTGAAGATGCTACCTTCAACAACGACCGCCGGCGGCGTTGCAGGTAGCGGGCAGATATGCTACACAGCGTAGCCATGGTCGATGTTCAATCTTTCCCGGACGATCGGCAGATACCCATCCAAAAAGTGGGTGTGAAGAACGTTCGGTACCCCATAACGGTCCTCGATAAGAACTACACCGCACAAAATACGGTCGCCGGCGTGAACATGTTCGCCGATCTTCCGCATCACTATCGGGGAACTCATATGAGCCGATTCATTGAAGTGTTCAATCGGCACTATCATCGCATTCAGATGCCGACGTTTCTGGATATGCTGGAAGAGGTGCGGCTCAGCCTCGAGGCGGAAACCGCCTATGCGGAGGTCCGCTTCCCGTACTTCATGGAGAAACGTGCTCCGAAGTCCGGGCAGGTCAGCCTGATGGAGTATACCTGCTCCTATATTGGTGAAGTTGCCGCCGGAAGGCGGGAGTTTTACGTCGGGGTAGATGCCTGGGTACAGACGCTATGCCCATGTTCAAAGGAGATTAGCGACCGCGGTGCCCACAATCAGCGAGGGCTGGTCAAAGCGCGGGTGAAACTCGGTCCCTTCTTCTGGCTCGAGGATCTGATACAGATTATCGAGAACGCCTCTTCGAGTGGCCTATATACCTTGCTGAAACGCGAGGATGAGCGCTTCGTGACGGAGCACGCCTACGACAACCCGGTGTTCGTCGAGGACCTTGTGCGCGACGTGTGTGTCGGGATCAAGGCCTACAAGTCGTTTCCGTGGTACAGCGTAGAAGCGGAGAACATGGAGAGTATTCATAATCACGATGCGTACGCCTACGTCGAATGTGGGAGCGACGACCACGCGGCGGGGCATGATCGTGCCGGTGCCTCCGACCGCGGGTCGGAGCAAACACCGCCCGGGCACGGAGGTTCCTCGGATGCTCGGTGATGTTGTGCCGGTACGAAACGTTATTGTCAGCGTCTACGATAAGAGCGGTCTCGTAGAGTTCGCAGGGGGACTTCGTAACTACTCGCGGGATACCACGCTTTTCGCAACCGGAGGTACTTACCGGGCCTTGAATGAGGCATACGGCGGAGAGGATTTCGTCCGGAGCGTGAGTGATTACACCGGGCAGCCGGAGTTGCAGGGCGGGCTGGTGAAGACCCTGGACTACGCGCTCTACCTTGGACTGCTCGCGGATCCGACGAATCCGGCCCACGCCGCGGACATGCAGCGAGTTGGAGCCGCAGCATTCGATCTGGTTGTCGTTAACCTGTACCCCTTCATGGATGCCGTCGCCACGGAGCCGGATGAGATCCGAACGGCCCGCGACTTCATTGATATCGGCGGTCCGACCATGCTGCGCGCCGCGGCGAAGAGCTTCTATCGTGTTGCAGCCGTCAGTGATCCCGGGGACTACGAGCGGGTCCTGGATGTGCTTGCGGAGTATGGGGGCACCACACCGGAACTACGATACGAACTGGCCCGGAAGGTTTTCGATCTTACGGCTTCATACGACGCGGCCATACGGGATCACCTGGCCCGTTTCTCCGATCGTGAGGATTCAGGGAGGGAACATGGCTGAGAATGGTGGAACGGGCGCCGAAAACGGCGGCGGAAGGGCGGCGGCTCCGAGCCGTATTTCGAGCATGTATCGTCGCCACGAGGCGGATGTGTTCCCGCCGCAGATGGAGCTGAGCTTCATTGACGGCGATGAGCGGCAAGTTCTGCGCTACGAGAAGGTGCAGTGGGACGTTTCGGGTACCCGGCAGGGCTTGCGTTACGGTGAGAATCCGGGCCAAAGTGCCGCCCTGTACCGGCTCGTTGGAGGAAATCTGAACCTTGGCGACGTGACTTGCATTCAGCCCGGAAAATACGCAACAGCGGATATTGAGCTTCTACAGAGCGGGAAGCACCCCGGCAAGATCAACATCACGGATACCGACGCCGCACTGGGCATTCTGAAGTATCTCACCGACTCGCCCGCCTGTGTCATTGTGAAGCACAACAACCCCAGTGGCGTGGCCCGGGGCGACGAGGTTCATGAGGCATATGAGGCGGCCCACCGGGCGGATCCAATTGCCGCCTTCGGCGGAGTGGTAGCACTGAACCGAACCGTGGACCGCGCTACCGCCGAGGCGATCTCACGACGCTACGCCGAGGTCGTGGTGGCACCGGAATTCGGCGAGGGGGTGCTTGATATCCTTGCGCAGCGGAAGAACCTGCGGGTGTTTCGGATCGCAAACCTGAGTCGACTCTCAACGTTTCGTAGTGCTCGCTACGTTGACTTGAACTCCCTAATGGACGGGAGCGTTATCGCGCAGCTCTCGTATCATGCTGAGATCGAAACCGAAAGCGACTTCATGCAGGCCAGGGCCGAGCGCAATGGAACGCTCTACGAGGTCGATCGTCACGTCACCACACAAGAGGCTCGGGACTTGCTTTTCGCGTGGCACGTGTGTACCGCCGTAACGAGTAACAGCGTGCTCTACGTAAAAAACGGTGTTACCATCGGCATCGGTACGGGGGAACAGGATCGCGTGGGATGTGCGCAATTCGCGCGGGACAAGGCGTACCGTAACGCCTCTGAGCGGATCGCCTTGGATGAGCACGGCAGTTCCTTTCGCTTCTTGGAGGAAGCTGCCAAACGCGAGATTGCCGAGCGGGTTTCCGCCGACAACGCCGATCTGCGTGGTGCGGTCATGGCCTCGGACGCGTTCTTTCCCTTTCGGGACGGCGCGGATGTCGGCCTTTCCGAGGGCGTTACGGCCCTGGTTCAGCCCGGCGGCTCCCTGCGCGACTACGAGCTAATTGAGGCGTGTAACGAATACGGTGCAGCAATGGTTTTTACCGGCCAGCGGGCGTTTAGACATTGATTCCTGCTTTACCTTGCCCGGGGAAAGGGAATACTATTTTGCACGAGGAGAATGTAAATGAACGACCTTGTACCGCGTGATGAACTTGTACGTCAGGGAAGTCGTGGCGTCGGGGGCCTTATCGGCGGAACCGGCCTGCTGGTTCTCCACAGCCTCGCCACCATCGGTGCGGGTTTCTCCCTGCCGGGCATAATCGTAGGAGGCGCACTTGCCGTAACGGGCGTCGGGTTGTCTTCCGGCACGAAAGCGGACAAAACCGGTGGTATGGTGCTCGCCGGAGCGGGCGTTGTGACCGGTATCGCATCTCTGCCTATTATCGGCGGCCTTGCAGGCGGGCTCATGTGGGTCGCGGGACTCGGACTGTTGGGTGCGGGTGGCGTGAATCTGTATCGCTTTATTCGCGGACTGCGAAAGCGACGGTAAGAGCGTATGCCCTGGCGCCTCGTCCTGTTTCTTGTCGTTCTGGCCCTCGTGGTTGCCTTTGCCGGTTTCAACCTGCAAAACGTCGCGTCGGTTTCCTTCGGCTTCTACACGCTGCAGGAGGTCCCGGTCTTTCTCAGTTTGTTCTCCGCGTTTTTTCTCGGTGTGATCGTCATGCTTCCCTTTACCTTCGGGCGGCGCTCGCGTTCCGCCCGCAAGAAAGGCGGTCGGGACAAAAGCGGAGCCAAAGACTCGAAAACGGCGGCAATTACGCCGAAAACGAGCAAAGAGAGTCATGGGACAGAATCACAATCGGGACCATCATCGGGTCTACAAGCCCGCTCGTCGAACCGCGGTGAGCCTGAACGCAAGAATGCGGCGAAACCTCGGAAACGGCGTAATCGAAAGAAGAAGGGCGCTACGTCCAATGGAAACGCGCAAGCCCCACCTCCTAGGGATGCTTCAGCCCCTGGGGATTCGTCTTAAGCGCCGAGTTAGCATGCGGGGGAGTTTCCGTTCTCCCTCCGTTCTGATTGCGGGCGTTCTCCTGGCCCTCGTGTCCGTTTCAGCGACGGCTCAGAGTGAAGACGCGGCCGTCGAAGGCTCGGCACCGGAGGCCGACGCTCTGAGGGTGCTCGGAGTTACTGATACGCCGGGCTCCGCCGCATCGTCGGCCTCAAACACATCGCAGAGGTCTCAAGACGGCCAAAACACCGCGCAGCGCGTTGATGCGATTGTGAGCCGGGCCGAAGAGTATCTTCGCAGTACGGACAGCGCTGGGGACGCGGGAGCGGATTCCGACTCCGGACGGCGCGGAGTCGGTGAGGCCGTGGATTCGGGAAAAACCCGGACGCACGTGATCGCTCTCGTCGGTGAGCTGCTCATGACCGCGAACCGTCCGGAAGAGGCGCTCGCGTGGTTTGCGCGCGGAGCAGATATCAGCGCTGCGGTGAGACGGGCCGAGTTCGAGCTCGCGCGCGCGGGTGCTCTGATTCAACTAGGCAGAAGCGCTGAAGCACGGACGGCGGCGCGCCGCGCCCGGGATGCCTCCCCGTCACAGTATATGAGAATACGCGCAATCACGCTCATGGCCGAGGCCTACGCGGCGGAGGGACTCGCCCGGGAGGCTCAGGATATCCTTCGGGGCGTTGAGCTAGTGGCCGGTGAAAACGCGCTGTCGGCGGGCACCTTGTTCCGGATGCACACCACTGCTCGGGTTCTCGAGGATGATCCCACGGCATCTCGGATAGCTACGATTATTCGTGAACAGTATCCGGAATCGCCCGAGGCAATGCTGCTGGCGGGACGGGGCGACGATCGGGTAGTGCAGGCGCTCACGCCGACCGCGGTTACACAGGGCATCTTCGC
>CAYFQV010000102.1:3287-5773 GCA_964345195.1 uncultured Spirochaetaceae bacterium | reverse complement strand
GAGCAGCGCTACTACCAGGTACTCATTCCCGTCACGCCGGAAGAAGATGTCTCAACGCAAGCCGCCGTGCAGGATCTCGTTGTCCGGCTCAAAGAGCGCGGTTACGAAGGCTTTCTCGTGCGCCGTTAAGACGCATCGCTCTCGTCGGTTCCGGCTTCATCGCTCTCGTCAATCTCTTCAACTTGTTGTAGCTCGAGCGTCTCGTCACCGGTGAGTTCAACGCCGTCTACGCGGACGACGGCCCGCATGAGCTCAATGGTCCGGACCACGCGATCTCCATTGCGCTCTTCGGCGTAGTCCACCACGTAGGTATAGCGCTCGTCGACAAGGCCGTTCTCGGTGAGTTTCTTGAGTTGTAGGACTGGACGATCCAGCAGGTACAGCGCGAAACCTCCGCGCATTTCTCCCCGCTCGTCTCCTCGCATGGTGAATTTGGGTGGCGAAAAGAAGATCTCGGTACCGCTCTCATTGCTGAACAAGCCCTGCAGTGAGAAGTCGGGCATTGAGGCCGTTTGCGATGGTCGGGTTACCAAAGTCTTCTGTAGGCCGCCCGTAAGGCGCTGATATGTCCCGTTCCAATCCGGACTATCGTCGATTGTTATCAGAATAGTTTCCAAGCCGGTCACCGCGACGGATAGGTTCCGGCGCACACTTGTGAGATTCTCGTTGCGGGTATTGATCCACAGTCCAGGTCCCTCACGGTAGATCGTCTTGTAGGAGTTGAGCCACTCGTACGACTCTTGTCGAGTGTCGCGATGCATGGAGATGCGGTCGTCTTTCAGGTCAAAGTGGATGATTTTGACGAGGTCGGTGTTGTCGCTCTGTACGGTTTGGAACCACGGGCCGGCCAGGTGCGACCGAAAATCCTCTACATCTCCGGAGTAGAGCTCGGCGAGTTGCTCTTCCGCGATTTGGGACCCCGGGATCTCTTCGACACTCCCTTCTACGTACTCTTGCTCTTCGGGTCGCCAATAATAGGTGGTGCGAACAAGGTCGAGGACGTTCTCGCTTTTAGTCTTTCGCCGGTACACGGCGATAGGGAAGCTTGCGCCGGTGGTCTGAGCCGTTTCGTAGGATCCCGATCGTTCGATCTCCTGAATTTCGATACTCGCGTCCGTACGGTAGGAGGCGATCGATTCGTAGCTGATTCCAAGCCCGTTTGAGTCAGGTACGCGGCGAAAGACATCGATTGTCTGGCGCCCCTCGTTATCGGTTCCGATCCCGACGATCTCGGGGCTGCGGTCTCCCGTCAGGTCTCGAGTCTGGACGGAGAAGGTGCGAACATTGTTCGCCTGTGTCTGACCTTTCCACGCAGGTGCATAGGTGCTCCGAATGGAGTCGAAGTCGGCAACTAAAATGCGAATACGATCCTGCGGGTCGTCCCGCCGTTTGAATACGACGATCTGCTCGTCCTGCTGATCAACGTCGAGGTTCGCATCTATGGCTTGGGACGGCGTGTAGTTGGATGGAAGCCGCACCCGCACATTGGTGCTCTCTTCCTCTTGACGGCTGATGGAAACTCCAGGGCGACCCGACGACGAGAGCACGATGCCTTGGCCCGCTTCGGGAACGACATACTCCGGTCCCCCACGTGAGGTATCCTCCGGCTCGGTGGGCCCGTCACAGGCCACAAAAAGGAAGACTGCCGAGGCAAGCAGGGCTGTTGTGGCGGAGTGCGAAATGCGGTAAGGTTTCACCGCATCAGTATCACAGATCAGTGCAGCTTTTTGAAGTGCGTACGAGCTGGTCTTCCCGGAGATGAACCACATGAACATAGAGCAGTCCCTCAGCTACGACGACGTACTACTTCTCCCGAAGTACTCAGATCTTGTTCCTGAGCAGGCTGATGTCGGCAGTTCCGTCGTGGCGGATGTTCACCTCAATATCCCGATTCTCTCCGCGGCCATGGACACGGTAACCGAGGCGGACCTCGCGATAGCCCTTGCCCTGCAGGGTGGGGTGGGTGTCATTCACTCGAATATGTCGGCGGAAGAGCAGGCCGCCCACGTGAAGACCGTAAAGCGCTTTCTCAACTGGGTCATTGAGGGGCCGGTAGTTGTGGAAGAGCATCAGTCGGTCGCTGAGGCCGCCGTCGCCATGCGGGATTACGGTGTATCAGGCTTACCCGTAGTCGCCGGTGAGAAGAAGCTCGTCGGTATTCTGACAAGTCGAGATATGCGCTTCTGCCGAGACATGAGCTTGAAAGTGCGAGACGTAATGACACCGGAGCCGTTCGTCGAAATCGGGAATCCGCACATTGATAGCGCTAAGAAGAAGTTCGACAGCCACAAGATCGAGAAGCTGCCGGTAGTGGACGACGAAGGGCGTCTGACCGGCTTGATCACGGTAAAGGACTTGGAGAAGCATGAACAGTTTCCCCGGGCCGCGACCGACCCCGCGGGGCGCCTTCTGGTGGGTGCCGCACTTCCTCCGTCTGAGCTCGAGGAACGGATGCCGCTCCTGCAGGAGGCCCGCGTTGATTTCGT
>CAYFQV010000102.1:0-3187 GCA_964345195.1 uncultured Spirochaetaceae bacterium | reverse complement strand
GGGATCAAGTACTCCGGTGATATCGTCAAGGCGCTGGCCGCCGGTGCATCCAGCGTGATGATCGGTAGTCTCTTCGCCGGTCTCCGAGAGGCGCCGGGGCAGGAGATCATTTACGAAGGCCGAATTTTCAAGACGTATCGCGGAATGGGCTCGATCGGGGCCATGAAGCGGGGTTCCGGAAAGCGGTATCAGGCCTCTGAGGACGAAGAGATGGTGCCTGAAGGGGTGGAAGGACGGGTCGCCTATCGAGGTGAGCTTGCACCCTACGTCCATCAACTTGTCACCGGGTTACGCAAGGGAATGGGTTACTGCGGAGCCAAGACCTTGTCTGAGCTCCAGGACCGGGCTGAGTTCGTGCAGGTGTCACCGGCTGGGTTGCGCGAGAGCCACGTTCATGACGTGAGTATCATGCAGGAACCACCGAACTACTCGCGCTGAGCTTCAATGAGTTCAGATGAATAGCGTGCTTTACATCTCGAGACCTTGGCACTTCTTCGAGGTGTTTGACTCTGGCGTTCGGCACATTAATACAGAGGACGAAGAGCATGAATCTAGTTGTGATCGGCGCCCAATGGGGCGATGAAGGAAAAGGGAAGATTGTCGACTTTCTCTCCTCTCAAGCGGATCTTGTCGTTCGTTTCTCAGGTGGTGCGAACGCGGGACACACCATTGTCCGCGGAGGCGAAGAATACAAGCTCCATCTGGTCCCTTCGGGAGTTCTCTACGAGGACTCCCGGGTTATGCTCGGTAGCGCCATGGTCATTGACCCGGAGGCGTTGCAGGCCGAGCTCGATGTCTTAACGAAGCAGGGTGTGGTTTGGAACGGCCGCGTATTCGTGTCCGACCGCGCGCACATTGTTTTGCCTCGACATAAGGAGGCCGATCGCGAGGCGGATAAGCAACGCGCGACACCCATTGGAACGACCGGGCGCGGGATCGGTATGGCCTACGCGGCGAAGGCGCGCCGCGACGGGGTTCGAGTGGCGGAAGTGGTTGATTCCCGAGCCTTTACACAGCTGTCGGAAGAGGATCGCCGGTTTCTCGAGCCGTTCCGCGCCTTTTTCGAAGCTGCGGCCGTGAACGTACACGAGTTTGTGCACCAATTCCGCGGGAAGCATACGTTGTTGGAAGGTGCGCAGGGTGCACTCCTCGACATAGATCTCGGGACCTATCCCTACGTTTCCTCAGGCATCTCATCCGCGGCGGGTGCGTGTCCGGGGGCCGGACTCGGGCCGAAGGAGCTTGACCGGATCGTCGGGGTGTTTAAAGCCTATACGACCCGGGTCGGGAACGGTCCCTTCCCGAGTGAGTTTCGAGACGGTTGGGATCCACATCTCGCCGAGCGGATACGCGAGATCGGAAATGAGTACGGCGTTACTACCGGGCGACCACGGCGCTGCGGATACCTCGATCTCCCCGCGCTGAGGTATACATGTCGAGCCAACTCGATTGACTCTCTTGCGCTCACTCATCTCGACGTCTACGACGAGTTCGACGAGGTCAAAGTCTGCGTGGGCTATCGGATTGATGGGGTCATGACTGAGGAGTTTCCGACGTCGATCAGCGCGTTGGAACGTGCGGAGCCGGTCGTGAAGAGTTTCCCCGGTTGGAAGACGTCGCTCCGCGATCACTCGGCCTACGAAGACTTTCCGGCGGCAGCGAAGGACTACGTTGCTTTCATTGAGGAATACAGCGGTTCCCGAGTGGATGTGGTTTCGGTAGGCTCCGAGCGTAGACAGACGATTGTTCGTCGGGATCTCTGGACGCGCGATGGCGGGCCTCGCCGCTCGTAGGTCGTGTAGTCGAAGCGCGCCGTGAGCGTTGGGATTGATGCGGAAAGTATCAGGTGGACGGTGTATATGGACACGATAGTCATCCTTGATTTCGGCAGTCAGACCACGCAGCTCATCGGGCGGCGCATCCGTGAGCTTGGCGTGCATGCGCGGATCTTTCCGGCGGACAGCTCCGTCTCGGAGTTGCCGCTTGGTTCACTGAAGGGGCTTGTTCTATCCGGCTCTCCCGCATCCGTCTACGACGCGGACGCGCCACGTCCGGATGAAGCACTCTACGCCTTGGGCGTGCCGATCCTGGGGATCTGCTACGGACTACAGCGTATGACATCCGATTTCGGCGGCGAGGTGGCTCGTGACGACAAGCGGGAGTTTGGTCGCTCGGCCGTTCAGATCGACAGGAGACACCCTTTGTTCGCCGATATACCGGACGGCTTCATCTCGTGGATGAGTCACGGGGACCGCATCACTGCTTCAGCCGAGGCGGCGCGGGTGATAGCTACCACGGTGCACGGTCTCGTTGCGGCTGTCGCGTGGGAGGAAAAGGCTTTCGTAGGGATTCAGTTCCATCCCGAGGTAAGTCACTGCGAATACGGTTCGGAGATCCTTGCAAATTTCGTCTTTGGGATGTGTGCCGCAGCCTCCGAGTGGACGGTGGGGCACTATCTTGCCCGGCGGGTGGAAGAGATACGCGCACATGTCGTAGAACGGTCGGTGCTCGTGCTGGTGTCGGGAGGTGTTGACTCAACCGTAGCGGGACGACTCATGCTCGAGGCGCTGCCGAAGGAGCAGGTCCATCTCATGTTTATCGACACCGGGCTGCTCCGTGAGGGGGAGCGCGATCAGGTTGAGCGGGCACTCGGCGGCGCCGGCGCACAGCATCTCCACATTATAGATGCGCGGGATGAGTTCCTCAGTGCTCTGTCCGGGACAGTAGATCCGGAGGAAAAGCGACGGATCATTGGAGATCTCTTCATAACTGTTCAAGAACGTGAGATTGCGGAGCACATTCCGGGTGACTACTTCCTCGTGCAGGGAACCTTGTACACCGATCTGATCGAATCCGGAAGGGGGATCGGACGGAACGCCCGCGTGATTAAAACTCATCACAACGTTGGCTCACCCTTGGTGGCGCGAAAGCGTGAGCAGGGTCGCGTCATTGAGCCTCTCGACGGTCTCTACAAGGATGAGGTGCGCCGACTCGGTGCGCTCCTGCATGTGCCGCAGGACACCCTCGAGCGGCACCCGTTTCCCGGCCCCGGACTTGCGGTGCGTATTCTCGGCGAGGTCACGCCGCAGCGTTGCGAGACCTTGCGCCGGGTGGACTCTATTCTCGTGGATGAGCTTCGCCGCCGCGGCCTCTACACAGAGATCTGGCAGGCCTTCTCGGTTCTCCT
>CAYFQV010000101.1:9625-12121 GCA_964345195.1 uncultured Spirochaetaceae bacterium | reverse complement strand
CGCCGATGGATAACGCTGCGTATGTCGGACTTGTCGACGCCCATGCCGTAGGCCGAGGTGCTGCAGAGCACGCCGTCGGTGCTTGCGAAGAACCAATCTTCGATCTCGCGTTTCTCGGCGCGCTCGAGGCCGGCGTGGTAGAAGCGAATCTCTTCGTCGCGCAGACGAAGACGAAGAAGCCGCGCGCTGCGGTCGCTTTCATCCCGGGTGGGACAGAAGACAATGGCGGGACGCGGCAGAGCCGGAAAGCGGGGCCAGGAGTCGGCACGGCCACGGCGCAGGAGCCAAGTCAGTGCGTGATCGGTATGGAGAGGCCGCATGACGCTGTAGTGGATGTTGGGTCGGTCCGGGTTCGCGGTCACGGCGCTCCAGGGGCGGTCGCCGAAGATCCGCGCGGCAATACGGCTCCGTAGCTGCGGCGATGCGGTGGCGGTAAACGCGGTTACCCGTAGCGGTGACGCGGCGTGCAGCACGTGCTCCAGCTCGAGATAGGCCGGCCGAAACTGCTCACCCCATTGAACGACGCAGTGTGCCTCGTCAATGACGAAGTGTGAGATCGGAATCGTCTCGAGACCGCGTAGCATAGACGCATTGCGCAGGGTTTCCGGGTTCGAGAGAAGCATGCGGTAGCGACCGTGCCGCAAGCCTTCCATAACGGCTCTCCGTTCTTCCTTGGATGTGGCGCCTGTTATGACCGCCGAGGGAACCCCGAGTTGATCCAGCCGTCGCTTTTGATCTGCTATGAGAGACAAGAGTGGAAACACCAGGACGGTCACTTCCTCGAGTAGCGTGGCGGGCAATTGAAAGCACAGGCTCTTTCCGGCGCCTGTCGGGAGCACAACGATTTCCCGCGGTTTCGCCTCCTCCTCCGCCGGGTTTTGCACACTTCGCAGGATGCTGTGTACAACGAGGCGCTGGTAGGGAAAGAGTGCGGGAATGCCGAGCGTCTTTAGCCCGCGGTCTATCTGTTCGGAGATGCTTGGTGTATTCACATGATACCTCACCGTCGTAGTGGGCCTCGGAATTCACGCAGGGTCGTGCCGGGTCGTGAATCCCGGTTGCTCAGGGCCGGGAGGCGCATCTCGGCCCCCATCTCTCATCTCGACACCGTGTCGTCAACACGTTGCCCTCAGCGCCGGCGCCTAGTACCATGTGGCGACGATGATCCACCCATAGCGGGCAAAAGGTGAAAGGAAGACATATGACTGCAGAAACGGAACGCGTACTCTCACTGTTCGAAGAGCTAAACGCGATCCCTCGAAAATCAAAGAATGAGGGACACGTTCGTGAATGGCTGGTAGCCTGGGCCGACAGGCACGGCTTCTCGCATGATACGGATGACGCCGGGAATCTTGTGGTACGGGTGCAGGCCCACGGCGACATGGAGTCTGCACCGACTCTCGTGCTTCAGCAGCACATGGACATGGTCTGTGAGAAGACGCCCGACAAGGAGCATGATTTCACCACGGATCCGATAAGCGTTGTCCGCGAGGGCGAATGGCTCCGGGCCGACCGGACGACTCTCGGTGCGGATAACGGCATTGCCGTCGCGCTTGCCATGGCCCTCGCGGAAGAGTCCGAAACGTCACATCCCCCCTTGGAGCTTTTGTTCACCGTCGACGAAGAGACGGGACTGACCGGCGCTACCAAGCTCGATCCCTCCATGCTGGAAGGGCGCGTGCTGCTCAACCTCGACTCGGAAGACGAAGGCATCTTCACCGTCGGCTGCGCCGGCGGCCGCAGCGTCACCGTGGATGTGCCGCTGACCTTCGAGCCGACGCCCGCGGAGCACGTGGCCTATTCGCTCACGGTTTCGGGGCTTGTCGGCGGGCATTCCGGCATGGACATCCACCTGAACCGTGGGAATGCGAACAGCATACTCGGTCGCGCGCTCCACACGGTCGCGCAGTATACACCCGTACGTATGGCTTCGATCTCCGGCGGCAGTGCCCACAACGCAATCCCGCGAGACGCCGTCGCAACCCTTCTCATTCCGCAGGGGCTGGAGGACGGAGTAACCCGAGCGATCACCGCACTGCAGCGGGAGCTTCGACGGGAGTCGGCGTCGCGAGACCCCGAAATTGCACTGACCTTCAGCTCCGTTCGCGAGCGTCCGGAGCGTGTGCTTACCGTGGAGACATCACAGCGTATCCGGAACCTGCTGCTCGCCCTTCCGCACGGGGTGTGGAAGATGTCGGACGACATTAGCGACTTCGTGGAGACATCCTGTAACCTCGCCACCGTCACCATGAAGGAGAACGCCGTTGAGATGCTTATCAGTCAACGCAGCTCGGTTCCGAGTCAGCTCGAGGGGCAGCATGCAAAGATAGATGCTGTGGCAGCCCTCGCGGGTGTGGGACGACGTTCGGAAGGGGAGTACCCGTCGTGGCAGCCCGACATGGAGTCCCCGCTGCTTGCGCGGTCGCAGCGGGTATACCGGGAGCTCTTCGGCGAGGAGCCGCGGGTGGAGGCCGTGCACGCCGGCCTCGAAGCCGG
>CAYFQV010000101.1:0-9525 GCA_964345195.1 uncultured Spirochaetaceae bacterium | reverse complement strand
ACGACACGGGCTCGCACGACACGGGATAGAAGGATCTCCCGGGATTCTCCGGGTCGGATATCACGTGAGCAGCGTTACCGGATCGCGGCATCCAGCTCGTGTGCCCGGGGTGGATCGGCGCCGGGACGGGAGCAGGTAATACCGGAGACCGTCGCGGCGTATACGAGAGCCGCACGAAGCTCTTCCGCGTTCAGTTCCGCGAGGGCCGCTCGAGAGAGGCTGCCGTGGTGATGCAGCCACGCAATGAAGCCGCCGTGAAAAGAATCGCCGGCGCCGATAGTGTCGGACACTCGAGTCTTCGCGGCCGGAGCCGAGGCTCGAAGGTGCTCGGTCAAGGCCAGTGAGCCTTCCGCCCCGAAGGTTAGCACCACGAGCTGCGTGCCGAGGGCGAGGAGCGTTTGCGCCGCGGATTCCGGCTCCCGGTCCGGATAGATCCATCCGAGGTCGTCTTCACTGATCTTTACAATGCTCGTATGGGAGACGAGATGCTCGAAGTGCGCGCGGTATGTGTCTCGATCTTCAATAAGGTTCGAGCGGACATTCGGGTCGAAGCTTACCACGCGCCGCGTGCTCTCGCGTTCCACGAGTCGTGTTATGCTGCTCGCCCCGGGCTCCATCAGCGTGGAAATGGAGCCGAAGAGCAACGCGCCCTCAGGTCCGGGAAGCGTTTCGGGGATCTCCGCCGTTGTGAGATTGCGGTCGGCCGAGTCCTCGGCGAAAAAGGCGTATCGTGCGTCTCCCCGCTCGTCCCGCGTAACGAAGGCGAGGGTCGTGTTTTTGCTACTGCGGATCACCATGTCGGTTTTCACAGCGTTTTCCGAGAGCGTGTTCGACAGCATGTCACCGAAAAAGTCCTCCGACAACTTTCCGAGGAAGCTTGTCGGTACCTCCAGACGAGATAGAGAAATGGCCGTGTTGAAGGGGGATCCGCCGGGTGAGGGCAGAAAACAGCTCCTGTCGGGATGCCCAGTGTGCTGCTGCGGAATGAAATCGATCAAAGCTTCTCCTACACAGGTAACCATATCCCCTCCTCGTTCATCGGCGCAGCGCTTCACTAGCTATCCGTTCCCTGCTACTCTCAATAAGCGCTGATCTCAAGTGCTCTCGGCCCAAGCGAGATCGTTGCGAGACCCAAGGATATCCCTTCAGTCGGAGCTTGGAAATGGGTGTGGACAAAATCGAGAATTAGTATGTATCGTAGGGGTGCGTGAGGAGAAACCATGGCGAAGCGTGTACTCATTGTCGATGATTCATCGGCGATTCGAAAAAGTGTTAATTTTATCCTTGACCAGGCCGGATACGTGGTAAGCGCCGCGGAGGACGGGTTGGACGCTCTCTCCAAGCTGGACGGGACAAGCTTCGACTTGATCGTGACCGACGTGAATATGCCCAATCTGGATGGGATCGAACTGACCAAGAAGGTTCGTGAGCAAGCCGCCTATAAGTACACCCCGATCGTGGTACTCACAACGGAGTCACAAGGCTCCAAGATGGAGGAGGGCAAAGCGGCCGGAGCCACGGGCTGGATCGTGAAGCCCTTTGATGCCGACAAACTCCTTTCTGTTGTGAAACGTCTTGTAGGCGAGGCGTGATCCCCGGCGCTACCGGCGACGGTGTCTCTCCGACGGTCCTCGCGCCGTCCACCATTCTTCGCGACTCCAGCGTTTCTAGTTGATCCTGCTGATCGGCTCTATCTTTGCGAATTTGTATCGAAACGATACACCGTTGCGGAATTGTGACCCGTTTTTTGCGTCGAGACGTACCTTCCGGCTTTTCGTAAAGGGCTATTGTTGGCTCTTTTGGGGAGACATGTGGGATTCTTGCGCTAGGCGAGGCGCGAAGGCCGCCGGTCGTGCTGCGGCGGCCGGATGGAGCCGGAACGGCATATTCGGCCATTAAAGCTCTATATTGTAGTTACTTATACGTTTCGTTGGATGCGCGATCTCGCCGGCTGATGTAGGTGGCGTCTGCATGCCTGCAAGGCCATAGCCGTGTACTGCGAGATTGGCACGTTTATTGCTAATATATACGTGCAAGATACGAAACCACAAGGTAAAGGAGATGCGAATATGCGTTACGTAGTACGAGGGACAGGACAAGACATGGATCGATTGATGGACGCCGTCTTCGGTGACACGCGTCAGGTTACCGCGCGGACCCCGGCCGTGGATGTGTGGGAGGACACGAACCGCTACGTCATGGAGTTGGAACTGCCCGGATTGGGCACCGACGACATTGATGTGCATGTGGAAGAGAGTCTCCTGACCATTCAGTCGGCGGTGGATGAAAATCGGCGCAACGGAGAAGAAAGCGGTCACGAAAACGAGGACGCGAGTCGCTCCTACGTGATCCGGGAGCGTCGGCACGGAGACTTCGTCCGGAGCTTTTCGCTGCCCAAGGATGTGGACACCGGCGCAATCGAGGCGAGCGCCCGCGACGGCGTCCTTACTATCACTCTGGGCAAGCAGGAGCAGTCGAAGCCGCGGAGCATTCAGGTAAAGCCCGAGTAATCACGCAGGCGTAAACGCCGCGTACACACGAACAGGAGCATTTTCTCAGAATGCATCGGTATCATGGGCCGCCTTCGGGCGGCCCGATTCATTGCTGCTTTGTGCCGGGTTTCCCGAAAGATTACAATGCACAGGTATGATGAACCTGCAACTGGTATACGCGGTGTTGGTTGCCCTCGAAGTGCTTGCACCCGGCAGCCGAGAGGTCGATGTAGACGTCATTGCGCAAGGCAGTGTCGAGTACCAACTGTCCGTTCAAGAGCAAAACGGCTTGCTCCGCGTCGAATCCCGGCGCACACCGCCGGGAGAGGAGACTCAGGAGCGCCCCGAGCCTCCCGCCTACTTCTTCGAAGTAGAGGTCTCCGACTACTACGGCCATATGCGGATTGTGTTCTTTCCGCAACGCCACCCGGCCGTATTCGATCTTAGTCGTATTCAGGCCCAGTTGCTGATACCCGCGCCGAACGAGATTCAAGAGATTTCGGTGCGGCCCGAGCCTCCGGAGATGGCCGGCGAGCCGCGCGACGCAGGCGGGACGACGTGGCGGATTATACGAGGTGAGGATGTAAGCTACCTCTCGGCAGCCTCTCTGGGGCGTGTCCTGGTTCTGCGCACAAATGGACGAAGGGGTTCTCTCGTGCCGTCCGTGCCGGAGACGCTCGAAGAGGAGGCCTTTGATGGGACGGAGCAAAACCGCTAATATGGCCGCAGAATAGATTGCAAAGGGGCACGTAATGACAACGAAAGCGGTGCGTATGTACGGTACCAAGGATCTGCGCCTTGAGGAATTCGAGTTGCCGAGCATCAAAGAAGGCGAGATCCTCGCTCATATAGTCTCTGATAGTCTCTGTATGTCCTCGTACAAGGCCGCCGTACAGGGGAGCGGACATAAGCGAGTTCCCGCGGATATCGATTCAAATCCGGTGATGGTGGGCCACGAGATTTGCGGCGAGCTCGTGGAAGTCGGTGATAAGTGGAAGAACGCATTCAAGCCCGGCCAGCGATTCTCCATTCAACCTGCCTTGAACTACAAGGGAACCCTCGACGCACCCGGCTACTCCTATCGCTACGTCGGCGGTGACGCGACCTATGTCGTAATTCCCGAAGAGGTCATGACGCAGGACTGCCTGCTTTCCTACGAGGGCGAGGCGTTCTTCTTCGGATCGCTCTCGGAGCCGATGTCGACGATCATCGGCGCTCACAACGCGCAGTACCATGTACAGCAGGGTAGCTACGTTCATGAGATGGGTATCGTAGAAGGCGGCACCATGGCCATTCTCGCGGGTGCCGGACCTATGGGGCTTGGTCACATCGACTACACGATCCACGGCCCCCGTAAGCCGCGACGTCTGGTCGTCACCGACATCGACCAGGCGCGCCTCGATCGAGCCGCGCAGATCTACACCGTCGACGAAGCCCGGCGCAACGGCGTGGAGCTCATCTACGTCAACACGAAAGATCTCGACGATCCCGTTAGCGTCTTGAAGGAGGCCAACGACGGGGAGGGCTACGACGATGTTTTTGTCCTGGCGCCGGTGGCGCCTGTTGTTGAGCAGGGCGACGCGATCCTCGGAAAGGACGGTTGTTTGAACTTCTTCGCCGGACCGACTGATACCGATTTCTCCGCGAATCTGAACTTCTACGACGTTCATTACGCATCCCACCACGTCGTCGGGACGAGCGGCGGCAACACGGATGATATGCGGGCGGCCCTCGATCTTATGGGTCGCGGTGTTGTGAATCCCACCGCCATGATTACGCATGTCGGCGGACTGGATGCGGTTGTGCCCACGACGCTGAATCTCCCGAAGATTCCAGGCGGAAAAAAACTGATGTACACCAACATTAAGCTCGAGCTTACCGCAATTGAGGACTTCGCGGAGAAGGGAAAAAACGACCCCCTATTCGCCGAGCTGGCGGAGATTACCGCGCGAAACAAGGGCTTGTGGAACGCGGAAGCGGAGCAGTATCTTCTCGGGCACGCGGAGCCGATCTAGCGCACGCTGCCGGTCTATCGCTGTAACTACAATAGCTGTAGCTACAACAGGATCGGCGAGCGGCGGGTGACTGCGGGCCAAGCATGGTGTCGTTGTTGCGGGAGGAGTGCGTGAATCGTATTGCGGTGCTATCGAGCGAAGACCGGGTCAATGCCTTGGTATCAAAGGCCTGCGATCCATTCGAGGCCGAGTTTAGCGCAGTCTTCCTCTCCAAGCAGGAGCGGATTGTTCAGTATCTGAACTATGAGTTGCCCGAGATTAGCGTTCTGAACTGCAGTGACCCGTCTCTCGACATTCGTGCCGTCGTCGCATCATTGCGCAGCGATCCCTGGCTGCACTACGGCGGTTTCATTTTGGTGTATGACCCGGAGGTGGTAAGCCTTCGCTCCCGGCCGCTTCGTGACCTCAACGTCGTCGCCGTTATGGAAACCTCCCGCATTGCCGAGTACTTCCCGCGACTGCTGCGAATCCTATCCATCAATCAGAATATTCTCTTCCAGCGGGACATTCATGCTCTTCTCCGACAGAACATCTCCGGTGTTTTCGTTATTGATAACGATCCCTTTGACCTGACAACGTACGCTAATCTCCTGGCGAATTTCCTGTTCAACGCCGGGATGATCTCCCCGGATCAGCGGGAGGGTTTCCACGTGGCGCTGATGGAGCTTCTGGTGAACGCCATCGAGCACGGCAATTGCAGCATTAGCTACGACGAGAAGACCGACTACCTCAACGAGGGCGGCAACGTCATGGATCTCATCCGCGAGAAGAACGCCGACCCCGCCGTTCGGGCAAAAAAGGTATACTTGTCGTACCGTATTCAGCCTCATGGCAGTCGCTTTCGTATTCGAGATGAAGGTGAGGGATTCGACTGGCGCTCCTATCGACCGCCTTCCGGAGAGGAAGCCGTGACCAGCATGCAGCACGGTCGCGGCATTGCCATGGCGCGTCACTATCTCGAGAATCTGGAGTACAACGAGAGCGGGAACGAGGTGTCTTTTGATGTCTCTCACCTTCCGAGGGAGGCTCACTTGGTGCCCCAGGCCTTTTCGGGTGAGGAAGAGGTTCTCGTTGAGCTAGGAGAAACGGTTTTTACCGCGGGTGAGCAATCGAGCTATCTCTACTACATTGTGTCGGGTGCGTATACGGTTCTGGTGAACGAGGCAGTGGTCTCTCAGCTGACGTCGAAAGACATCTTCGTGGGCGAAATGTCTTTTCTGTTGAATAATCGGCGCTCCGCGACGGTTGTATGCGCCGAGTCGGGCACGCTCGTCCGGATATCGAAAGAGGCCTTCATCGACGCCATTAAGACCCATCCTCACTACGGACTCTTTCTTGCGCGCTTGTTGGCTCAGCGACTGCAGCGGCTGCACAGCGTCTACGAATGAGCAGTCCCTAGTCCTCCGGCGTGAGATGAGCACGAAGGCTAAACCGGGTGCTCGGCGCCACCTCCCGCCAATCCTGCATGTCGTTCTCCAACACCGCGAGATTGGCGGTCTTCATCTCCACGTTCTCTCCGCTCACGTGCTCGACGAACTCTTCAACCGTCGGGTTGTGGCCCACGATCATAACGCGCGTGACGTGGCTCGGAAGCTCCTGCAGCAGGGATAGGAAGCTTTGCGGCGTCGCTTCGTAGAGGCGCTCATCCTCGCGAATCTCTACGTCGATTCCGGCGGATTGCATGGTCCGCTCCGCGGTTTCCCCGGCCCGATGCGCCGTCGACGTGAGGACGTACTCGGGGAGCTGGTTCTGAGCAGCTATCCGAGATGCGATCGACTCACACTGCCGTTGCCCCAGCGGGAGCAGTCGGCGGTCCCGATCCGCGAGGCCTCCTTCCGCCTTCTCCGCCTTGGCATGGCGGTATACAAGTAGCTGACGCATTGTTCCTCCCGTCGCGTTAGTCCGCCGGATAGTATAGCCGAACGAGGGCTCAGTCGCCAAACCGGAATTCCGGCAAAACCGACATTCCGGCAAAGCGCACGCCTATCGGAGTCGTTCCGGCGCATTGTAGAGCTCGACCGCCGTCCGGCCGCTTCGTTCGAGGAACTCCTTCCGCTGTCGGTGCGTGCTTTCCCGAATACGGGGCATGACGAGAACCTCTTCTTCCAGGATACCGCAGAACTCGAAGACGTAGCGGCGCCAGAGCTGAGCCGTCGTTTCCATCTCCATCGTGGCTGCCTCACTCGTCACGACTACCAGCGCACGACGATCCGTCAGCAGCGGCACCTTTTCTTTTGTACCGAACTCCGCCCCTTCGAACTCATAGGCAACGCCGGAGCGGAAGACGCGGTCTACCCAGCCTTTCAGAATGGCCGGAGGCTGACCCCACCAATCCGGGTGGATGAAAACGAGAAGGCGTGAAGACTCAACCTCTCGTACGTAGCGCTGAATAGTTGGGTCGAAGCTCAACTTGCGGCGGTACTCGTCGAGTTGCATCACAGGATCGAAACTCTCAGCGTAGAGGTCGTGATAGTGCACCGAGATCTCCGCGGCCTGCAGGCTCTCAATTAGCCGATGAGCGACCGCATGGTTGAAGCTGTTTGGATTCGGATGTGCAAGGACAACAAGGGCGTCGACTGCTTGGCTCATGCATTCCATTTTGCTACATTTAGGCGTGCCGAAAAAAGGGGCAAACGCATGCGGGTTGCCTCTTGATAATCGGTCCGAATTTGAGTAATCTAATCAGGAATCGGGAGAAGGATTATGATTTCAAAGGGCGAATGCCTCGAGGCGTTAAAAAACGTTGTTGATCCGGAGATCGGCATAAACATTGTCGACGTCGGGCTCGTGTATCGAGTCGAGCCTGCTGAAGATCATATTGAGGTTGACTTCACCCTCACGACACCCGGATGCCCCTTGGGTGATACTATCACGAATGACATCGTTCAAAACCTCCGTGCCGCCGGCGGCATTGAGGATATTCGAACCAACCTTGTGTGGAACCCGCCCTGGAGTCTGGATTTCATGAGCGAAGAGGCGAAGCTCGATCTGGGTCTGCCCATCTAAGCGCGAACTGCAACGATAAGGAGATACTCATGAACATCGTAATCAAGGATCTACATGCATCGATTGAAGGAACCCCCATTCTCAACGGGGTGAACTTAGAGATGAATAGCGGTGAGGTTCATGCACTCATGGGCCCCAACGGTTCAGGCAAAAGCACCCTAACGAATATTGTATTCGGACATCCCGCCTATGAGATTACGGGCGGCAGCATTCATGTCGACGGGAAGGATCTTCTCGAGATGGAAACGGATGAGCGTGCCCAACTCGGCCTGTTTATGGCGTTTCAGTACCCCGTAGAGATCCCCGGCGTAACGGTTGGGCGTTTCCTCAAACGTGCGGCGGAGATCCGCGCCGGCGAGGAGGAGCTGAAAGCAAAGGATTTCATTCGAAAACTTCGACAATCTATGGACTTCATGGAGATCGACCAGCAGTTCATCAACCGCTATCTCAATGAAGGCTTCTCAGGCGGTGAGAAGAAGCGTATGGAGATCCTGCAGATGCTCGTGCTTCAGCCGAATTTCTCCATCCTGGATGAGACCGATTCCGGTCTCGACATTGATGCTCTCAAGGTCGTCTCTAAAGGTGTGAACCACATGCGCGGTCCGGGATTCGGCGCACTGATCATCACGCATTACCAACGCATTTTGGACTACATTAACCCCGACTACGTTCACATCATGTACCGTGGGCGAGTCGTGACATCCGGCGGGCCTGATCTTGTCGCTATCCTCGAAGAGAAGGGCTACGACTGGATCAAGGCACAATACGGCATAGAGGAGGAGCAGAATGAGTCAGCAGGAAACGGTTGACATTGGCGATTATAAGTTCGGGTTTCATTATCCCGATAAGTCCATATTCAAAACACGGAAGGGCTTAGACGAGTCCGTCGTGACCGATATTAGCCATGCAAAGGGCGAGCCCGACTGGATGCGAGAGTTTCGGCTCCGTTCTCTTGCCGCGTTCCGAAAGAAGCCCATGCTGAATTGGGGGGCGGATCTTTCAAGCCTCGACTTTGACGAGATCTACTATTACGCGAAGCCGACCGAGGGTCAGACGCGTAATTGGGAGGATCTTCCGGAAGAAATCCGCGACACCTACGACCGTATTGGCATGCCCGAAGCTGAGAAGAAGTTTCTCGCCGGAGTTGGAGCGCAGTACGACTCCGAGGTGGTGTATCACAACATCCAGCAGCGTTTGACGGATAAAGGCGTCGTGTTTTCGGATCCCGAAACCGCGATTCGGGAGCATCCGGAGCTTGTCCGGAAGTACTTCGGCACCATTATTCCCCCCGACGACAACAAATTTGCAGCTTTAAACAGCGCCGTTTGGTCGGGCGGGAGTTTCGTTTACGTGCCGCCTGGTGTCACGGTTGATATCCCGTTGCAGGCATACTTTCGTATCAATAGTGAAAACTTCGGTCAGTTCGAGCGGACATTGATCATTGCGGACGAGGGATCCTTTGTGCACTACGTCGAAGGATGCACCGCGCCGGTGTATACGACTGATTCCCTGCACTCGGCCGTTGTGGAAATCTTCGCGCTTGAAGGCGCTCGGGTCCGTTACACGACGATTCAGAACTGGTCCGGAGACGTGTACAATCTGGTCACGAAGCGCGCCGCAGCCTACAAGAACGCCACTGTTGAATGGGTTGATGGAAACATCGGCAGCAAGCGGACCATGAAGTATCCCTCAGTGTGGCTCATGGATGAGGGAGCCCACGGCGAGGTTCTGTCGATTGCCTTCGGCGGCAAGGGACAAGAACAGGATACCGGCGGCAAAATTGTTCATACGGCACGGAATACGAGCTCGGTCATTACTTCAAAGTCCATCAGTAAGGACGGCGGTACCGCCAGCTACCGTGGACAGATTCGGGTCGACCCGGGCCTGGACAATGTACGTAGCCATGTAGTGTGTGACGCGCTCATCCTCGACTCCGATTCGAAGAGCAACACCTATCCGTACATGGACATTCAGTCGGACGACGTGACGATTGAGCACGAGGCGAAGGTCAG
>CAYFQV010000100.1:9164-12154 GCA_964345195.1 uncultured Spirochaetaceae bacterium | reverse complement strand
GTGGGCCTGTTCTACGGCGGCGGCGCAGCGCAGTTGGGTATTCAGATCCTCGGCGTACTGGCGGTATTCGGATGGGTTATCGTGACATCACTGGTGCTATTCGGCGCGCTCAAGGCAGCTAAGCTTCTGCGTGTCTCCGAGCGTGAAGAGCTCACGGGTCTCGATATCGGCGAGCATGGAACCGAGTCTTACAGCGGGTTCCAGATCTTCAGCACGATGTAAGGGAGGACGCCATGAAACTAATTGTTGCTTACATTCAGCCCTACAAACTTAACGATGTGAAGGAAGAACTGTACAAGTCGGAGGTCTTCAAGATGTCGGTGACCAATTCCATGGGCGCCGGCCAGCAGAAGGGCTACCACGAGAGTTACCGCGGCGTTGATATTGAGGTGAACCTCCTCAAGAAGACCCGGATCGAGATCGGCGTAAACGACGAGTTCGTGCAAACCACCGTTGACGCAATCGTTCGGGGTGCGCGGACGGGGGAGATCGGAGACGGCAAGATCTTCATCATGCCCCTCGAAGAGTGTATCCGCATCCGCAGCGGCGAGACCGGGAAGGCGGCCATCGGATAGCGGCCGGTTTCCGGAGTATACGGCTCCATTCCGGAGCCGCCTAGGCCCCCGTACGGGAATACAGCCCGACGGGGGCCTTCTTTTGCTTCCCCTACCCGAGCGCACGGCTACGCGGGCCCACCGGCGAACCTAGGAGGCCCCACCGATGCGCGGCTCCACGGATACGCAGTCCCACGAATCGGAGCCGCCGGATATAAGGCCCCGGATTGCAGCTTTCGCTCTCGTCCTCTTGGTTCGCGCTGCGTTCCTTTCGTAGAATAGAAACATGGCAAACTCATCCGACGGCACAGCAGAGGATCCTTCAAGCGATCTTTCCGCCCTCTGTCCCGATTGCGCACCGGAGACCATCGAACGCTTTCGCCGAAGCTTTCCGCCGCGCTACTTTTCGTCCTTCAGCCGGGAAGCCCAGGCAGCGCATCTGGCAGGCCTCGCCACGCTGTCACGATCGGATCCGGTTCGCGTCCTCATTGAAGCACATGAAGGCGACTACAGCGCCGTAACCGTTCTCGGCTTTGACTATCCGGGAGAGTTCTCGATCATTGCCGGGCTGCTGGCGGCAAGTGGCTTTGAAGTCACTTCAGGCGATGTATACACGTCCCTCCGATCCAGTGAGGCAGATCGCCAAAGCGCCGGCGAACGCTTCCGGTACCGGCGGCGCGGTTCGGGAGGCCGAATGCCGGGTGGCGCCGGACGTGCCATACAGCGAGTGAGGGAGCCGGAACGCTGGATCGTCGACTACTTCGTGGGAACCGTCCGGAGCTCTGTCGACGAATGGGTACGGCACATCCCGCAGCGCCTCCACGAGACGATCGCCACCCTGGCGAAGGGATCCGCCGACGCCTACGAAGAGGCGAAGCGTCGTGTCAGCGACGCGGCGGCCGCTGCGCTGACCGAGCTTGACGCAAACGTACACGAGAGCTTCGAGCCGGCACGCATGGAGGTCGACCAAACGCCGCGAGAGACCACTCGGCTCATGGTCTACTCCAAGGATACGCCGTTCTTTCTCTACGCTCTGTCGAGCGCCCTGCATCTACACGGCGTCTCCATTGAGAGCGTTGATATCCGTACAAGCGAAGGATGGGCCGAGGACAGCTTCGAGATTACCGATATGCAGGGACGCCCCGTTAGCGATGAGAAGACCCTCAATCAGCTGCGCCTGTCGGCCGCGTTTACCAAGCAGTTCACCTACTTTCTCGACCGGGCTCCGGATCCCTACCGCGCCCTTCAGCGCTTCGAGCTCTTGATACAGGACTTCCGCGCGCTCTCCGAAGCGGGCCAGATGAACCAACTCCTATCCAGCCCGAACGTTCTGCAGGATCTCGCCCGGCTGCTCGGCGCAAGCGACTTCCTATGGGAAGACTTTCTCCGACTCCACTACGAACAACTCGTCCCCATGCTGGCACCGGAGCGGCGCGGCGGCACTCTGAGTCTCAAACCGGGCGAGATAGCCGGTACTCTGGATCGGGCCGTGGCCTCCGCACACGGGACTACTGAAAAGAAACGTGTTCTCAACGAGTTCAAGGACCACCACGCGTACCTCATTGACGTCGATCATATCCTGGCTCGAAACACCGACTTCTTCTTCCTGAGCCGGCGTCTCACCGCCCTCGCGGAAGCCGTGGTCAACACCTCGGTGGAAATCGCCTGGGAGGAGCTCAACCCGCGCTACGGCGTACCGCGCACCGTGGCGGGCATTGAAGCAACCTACACGGTTATGGGCCTCGGCAAGATGGGCGGCGAAGCGCTCGGCTACGCCTCGGATATCGAGGTCCTGTTCCTGTACAGCGACAATGGTCAAACCGACGGTGCGGACTCCGTGTCCAACCGCGAGTTTTTCGAAGAGCTGTTTCATACGACGGTGGGCATGATCAAGGCGCGGCGCGAGGGAATTTTTCAGCTCGATTTGCGTCTGCGCCCCCACGGGAACGCGGGCCCACTGGCCGTCAGCATGGCAAGCTTCCTGCAGTACTACCGCTCCGAGGCGTCGAGTCTGGAAAAGCTCGCCCTGGTTCGGATGCGCTGGATCGGTGGCGACCAAGACTTTGGACACCGCACCGAGCGGGTACGAGATGAGCTTATCTACGGTGCCGATAGCATTGACCTTCCTGAGCTTCAAAGTCTTCGAAACATCCAACTCAAGGAGAAGGGCGATCACGACCGTCTCAATGCGAAGTTTTCTCCCGGCGGGCTCGTGGACCTGGAGTACAGCGTACAGATTCTCCAGGTGACCCTCGGCCGCGGCAACCCTGCGTTGCGGACACCGCGGATCCACGAAGCCCTCTCGGCACTGGTAACGGCGGGCGAGATCGAGCAAGAGGAGTCCGAACGTCTCGTTGGGGCGTACCGCTTTCTTCGACAGCTTATTAACGGCTTGCGTATGCTGCGGGGCAATGCGCAGGATCTATTCCTTCCGGA
>CAYFQV010000100.1:0-9064 GCA_964345195.1 uncultured Spirochaetaceae bacterium | reverse complement strand
TTATTAACGGCTTGCGTATGCTGCGGGGCAATGCGCAGGATCTATTCCTTCCGGATGAGGAATCCCTCGAGTTCATTCACCTGGCGCGACGCGCCGGCTACAGCGGACGAGGGAACCTGACACCCGCACAGGAGCTTCGCGTCGAGTTCGAGACGCGCACAGCGGAGGTCCGCGCCTTCGTCGAGGAACAACTCGGAAAGGACGCGCTCCCCGGAGATGCCCCGGGGAACATTGCCGATCTCGTTGTTACCGAGCACATGGAGCTGCAGCGCTATCGAGCCATCCTCGAGCCACTCGGCTTCCGCGATCCTGAGCGTGCCTACAGAAATCTGAAGTCGCTTGCCGGGAGTGGACCGCGCCGCTACCGCTTCGCGGAAGTTGCGATACTCGCCTGGGATTTGCTCATGGGCTCCCCGGACCCCGGCATGGCACTCAACAACTGGGAACAGTTCGTCCACGCCGCGGGCGCCGAACCCGCCGCCCGGCACTTCTCGGAGCTCGTCTCGCAACCGAAGCGACTCGAAATCCTGTTGGCTATCTTTGCAGGTAGCCAGTTTCTGTCGAACACCTTGATTCGTAACCCCGAATTCTTCGGATGGGCGACGTCCCCGACAAGCGTGTGGCAGCGCCGCGGCGTCGAGGATTACCAAGAGAATCTGCAACAGCTCCGGGTCGAACGCACGGAGAAGCGGGACTGGCTCAACGCCATACGCCGCTTTCGCAAGCAGGAGATACTGCGGATCGGCACCCGGGATATCTGTCTCAACGTCGCGATTGAAGATGTCATGGCTGAGCTCTCAGCCCTGGCAAGTGAGATCATACGCCACGCAACTACTGCGGTTTTCGACCGTATCGGCCTCGCCGAAGAGGCACGGGAACGTATCTGCATTCTGGCCTTCGGCAAGCTCGGCGCCCGAGAGCTCAACTACAGCTCCGATGTCGATCTGATCGGTGTGTACCGACCGGGAGAGGCGCCACGGGAGGAGGACCTGCGACAGTTCGCGGCAGTTATGAAAAACCTCCGCGCGGATCTGTCGGACCACATGGAAGAGGGCTACGTCTACCGAGTCGATCTGCGCCTCCGTCCCCACGGAACCGCAAGCCCGATTGCGCAGACTATCGACTCGGTCCTCTCGTATTACAGCTCTTCTGCGGCTCCGTGGGAACAGCAGGCACTACTCCGCCTTCGTCCGATCGCCGGAAGCCGCGCCCTCGGCGAAGAGCTGCTTGAGCGACTCCGCGAGCCATTCTTCGCAACGTGGCAAACGACGGATGTGCGAGGTGAGATCCGCGGGCTTCGTGGCACGGCTGTGGCGCACCATGGCGACCACGGAACCCTCGCCCCGGGCACGAGGACCGGCGCGGCAGGACAGGACATTAAGAACGGGGTCGGAGGGCTTCGGGATATCGAGTTCCTGGTGCAAGGGCTACAGATTCTCCACTCACGGGGATATCCCGAGCTACTTCTCGGCAACACGCTGGATGCCGTCACTATTCTGGAGGAACGAAGCATTATTCCTGGAGAGACCGCCGCCTTTTTGACCAGCGGCTACACGTTTCTACGGCGAGTTGAGCATTTTCTTCAGATGCTGGAGGACCGGCAGGTTCACCGCCTACCCTCCGACGATGAGGGATTCCAGGCACTGGCCCGACGGATTGAGCAGGCAGAAGGACTTGAGCGTCCATTTGCAGTGGAGTTGCAAGAGCGTATGACGGAGATTCGGGGACTTTTTGACTACTATATGACGTCTACGTGATGTGATGGACGGAAGAAGCGGAGGCCGGAGAGCTTATTCATTCTCCATTCGTCGAATGATCTCCGGAAACTCGTAATACACCATCCCTTCGTCGGTCACCTCCATGGTGACGCGGTTATTGTCCACCATGTTCTGCAGCAACTCTTCCGCCTGATTCACACCGAGTCCCGTATCTATAACCACGTCGGATACGGTGATACGCCCCTTCCGACGGTTTGCAAGCTTGAACACCCGGGCTTCGAGATTGCCCTGCTGCATCCCAAGTTGGCGATAGCCGTACTGACCGAATAGACGCTCACCCTCATCCGCGCGAGGGAAGGCCGATTCGTTGCGATTGCTCATACTACGAAACAAACTGGTTCCCACGCGGAGCGCAAGAAAGATGAACATCATGGGCAGAAAGAACACAAAGAAATAGCCAAAGCCAAACACAAAAACCCTCTCCTCACCCTTAGTATACTACCCGGCACGGGTGATTAAAAGCAGATGGCACTCAAAGCAGATTGCACTCTTTGAGCGCCAGCCGAAAACGTCCGTAGGCTTCGCGATACCGATGATACCGCTCCTCATAGGGCCGGAGACGTTCAGGCTGCGGATCGTAGCGCCGGGCGATCCGCACCATGGCCCGGGAGGCCTCCACGACGTCGCGGTAGGAACCGAGCGCCACGAAGGCGGCACAGGCGTTGCCGAGAAGCTCGGCATCTATCACTTCGACGATCGCGAGGGGACGACCGATCATGTTTGCCTTCATCCGACTCCAGATGTCGTTTCGTCCCTGTCCGCCGCACACCCTCAGCTCTCGGACGTGACAGCCATTTTGCTCCAACACGTCGATCACCTCCCTCACGGCGTAGCCGATCGACTCGATCACCGCACGGCCCATTTCTCGGGAGCCGTGTTCCGCACCGAGGTCGATAAACATTCCACGGCTGAACTCCCAGGCCGCACCCTCATGAAGGGATGGAAAGAACCAGGGCACGTGTACACCGTCGCCGACACTGCGAATGTCTTCCAACATGTCGGCGTAGGAGCGCTCCTTCTGTCCTGAGATATCTCGAAACCACTCGAAGATCGTCCCGGTCGACGACAGCACCCCGGCCACGTTGTACAAGCCCGCCACCGGATGCGGCAGGCAGCGCGTTCGCGGATCGTCCACCGGGGCGGCGGAGCAGTAGTTGACCCCCTCCGAAGTCCCCGCCCGATCCGACGTGAGCCCGGGTTCTACCGCCCCGGTACCAAGAAGGCTCACAATAAAGTCCGAGCCCCCGGCCACAACCGGAATGCCCGCCGGAAGCTTGAAGCGGTCAGACGCGGAGCGGCGCACTCGGCCAACGGTCTCCCCGACATACACGAAGGGCGGAAGCTTCTCCGCGTCCACACCGTAACGCTCCGCGGCGGCATGATCCCAGATGTAGGGCTTGAACTCCTGCGTCGGGGTAATCGTGAAGAGCTCTCCGGTCAACATGTAGCCGATGTACTCCGGCCCGGAGACAAACCAACGCGCCGCAGCGTAACGCTCCGGCTCGTTCCGGGCGAGCCATGCGATCTTGGGGAGGAAGAAGCTGCGTTCTCCCTGCAGCGGCAGCTCGCGACCGTCGAGCCACATCAACACCGGATCGAGAGAAGAATACGGAAGGCCCTCCTCGCCACCCTCGCCGGCGGGCTCGGCACCGAGAGGCACGATCGTCGGGCCGTTCCCGCTCACCGCCACGGCGGAAACCGACCCTACGGTGGTCATCTGCGACAGAATGCGCGCCAAGGCACTGTTCCACCAGCCCGTAGACCAGCGCCGCACGTCCGTGTAGTGCGTCAGCACGTGCTCGCGACCCGATTCGACCAGACGCCCGCCTTCGGTGATGGTTCCAACCTTGATAGACGAGGTGCCAATGTCGACGGCGAGCACCAACCGTTCGTCGGCAGGTGTACCGACGGATGTTTCCATTGATGTAGATGTCACATCCGGCAGAGTGCCGTGAAACGCCGGTATCTTGCAACTCATGCCGAGCGGCCACTTCCCTTAAGGTCGGCGGGAAGATATGATCCGCACATGTTCACCGCCCTCACCAGAGAAGGGCATGCGCGTCGCCGGGGAGCACGAGTTACCGCCGTCGTCCTGCTTGCGGCCCTTCCGACTCTGACTGGTTTCCCGGCACACGCCGCCGGGCAAGAGGAAGCTCCACCCGAACCGCGTTTCCGCATTGCTAGCGTCGTACCGGATCACGACGGCGCCGCCCCATACCAGGAGGTCGCCGCGGGGACACGCCGCGCTGTGAACGAGCACGAGCGGATTGCCCTCACGGAGTATTTCCCGGCCTCACACGAAGAGCTCGCGGAGCGCCTCCGCGTGATTTCCGAAGAGGGAAGGATCGATCTTGTCGTTACCGCGGGCGCCGCGGCGGCTCAGGCGATTGCCGAAACCCCCGGAGATCTACGCTTCCTGCTCGTGGACGGCATTGTCGTGGATGATCCGCGGGTAAGGTCTGTCGGCATCAACCATCGCGAAACGGCGTTTCTGGCGGGTTTCACCGCGGGACTTCTCTTCGAGGACCTGGAACGAGCCGCGCCGCACCGCGAACCGAGTGGGACGCTCGAGCTGGAGGGACTCCGTGACGACACCCCGGGTATCAGCATAGTGATGGCCGACGGAGGCGCGCTCGTTCGTGACCTTATTGAGCCGGCCTTTGCGCTCGGAGTCCATAGCGTGGCACCGCACGTAGACATCGATCTGCTCCTGCTCCGCCCACGCTTTTCCGACGAGACCGTCCGTCGCATTGTGCGGCGGAAACGCAGCAATGCCTTCCTCGTTTTGGCGGATGACAAGAGACAGGCGCTTGTCTCGGCCCTCAAGGACCACAGCGCATACGTGTTGTGGCAAAACCGCTACGGAACGGACACGCCGAACAGCTCTTTCCTGTCCCAAATCGGAGTCGCTTTAGAAGAGGAGACCTACCGGCGGGTTAGTTCCGCAATTGAAGGCTCGTTGGACTACGGCGAGATCGAAGAGCTATCCCTACGAGACAGTGGGCTCAGTATGTCACTCGAAGCACAACGGCTCCCCGGAGAACGGCGGGATGAGATCCGAACTCGTTTCAACGAAATGTTGCAACGTATAGTTTCCGGAGATATCGAGTTCCTAATCCCCCGCAGTGCAATCGCCCCATAGACCCTTAGCTTTCACCAGCTTTCACCGTGCGGGACCAGCTCCACCGGGCCGCCGGCGAGCTCCTCGAGCCGTCGATCCACCCGCGTAACCAGCCCCTCGAGCCAGGCCAGCAACTCCTCGTGGGTCTCACGCACCCCCACGAGGTTCAGCGCACCGGGGCTCCCGGACGCCGTACGCAATCGCAGCGCGTCCGCGGGATCACGGGACGCCAAGGCCTCCACGCCCTCGCCGCGGTCGAAGCGCTCAGCCGTTTCCCGGTAGGCATCTCGAAAGCTCATCCCGCTTCGGACCTTTTCCATGACCAGGTCCGTTGCAAAGACGCCCGGATTGGCCGCGAAGGCCGCGCGAATCACCGCCGGATGGACCTCCAAGGCCGGCAGGGTGTGCGCGAGCACTTCCACGCTCGCGTCGGCCACCTCGAGGGCGCGCAGAAAGGGTTCCTTCACCTCTTGAAAATCCCGATTGTAGCCTGAGGGCAGACCGCGAATGACGTTTTTCACCTGCTGGGCATAGCCGCCGACTGTCGCCGCTCTGCCGCGAAGAAGCTCGAGAACATCCGGGTTTTTCTTCTGCGGCATAATGCTCGAACCCGTTGTCAACTCAGGCGGCAGGCTTAGGTAAGCGATCTCCGGCAGCGAGAAGAAGATGAGATCCGTCGCCATCTTCGACAACGTCAGACCAAGCTGATCCAGGGCGTCCAGAACCACCGACTCGCCTTTACCGCGAGCGTTGTTGGCAGCCAGTACGTTGTTGTGCACTTCGCGGAAACCGAGGAGCTCGGCCGTGTACTCCCGGTCGAGCGGCAGGGGAACCCCGTAGCTTGCCGCCGACCCCAGTGGTGAGCGGTCGCACAGCTCCGTCGCCGTTTGGATCAACTTCGCATCATCCAAGAGCTCCTCGGCAAAGGCCGCGAACCAGAGCCCCAGACTCGCCGGCATGGCCGGCTGCATATGCGTGCGCCCCGGAAGAGCTTGGTCCTTGTAGGCCTCGGCCAAGTCCATGAGCACGCCCGCGAGCTTCAAACTTCCCTGTATGATCGAAACAAGCCGGGTGCGCCCGTAGAGCCGCAGCGCCGTGAGCACCTGATCGTTCCGCGAGCGCCCGGTGTGAATCTTCTTTCCCACGTCGCCGAGACGCTCCACCAGGGCGTTTTCGATAGCGGTATGTCCGTCCTCATCCTCCCGGCGGATCGGAAACTCCCCTTGCTCCGCTTTACGCAGGATCTCACGCAGCTCGACAGTCAGCTTCGAAACCTCCTCCTCCGTAATAAGGCCAATGCGGCCAAGCATCCAGCCGTGTGCAATGCTGCCCAGCACATCCGCCACGAGGAGCTCTCGATCCAGCAGATAATCCCGGCCGGTAGTGAAGGTCTCGACCGCCGCATCCACTCCGTGCGACTTCTCCCACAGTTTTGCCATGGCTTGGACCTTAGAGCACTCAGGCCGCTCGGGCAAGAGGCGGCTCCTGCGCAAGCGCCGCCGGCGGAGGAAGAGGCGCAGCGTCGTCCGGGAGCCTCGTGTTCCCCGGCAGCCTGGCATACAGCGGCCCGGCTTGCAGCACCGCCTTACAGCACCGCCTTGTCATAGCTCCCGTGAATGGGCATTCTCGGCGGGTGATCATCAGCGCCAGCCGTCGGACCGACATACCCGCCTTCTACGGCCGGTGGTTTCTCAATCGCCTCACGGCCGGCTACTGCGAGGTGGCGAATCCCTTTAACCCTAAGCAGGTCTCCCGCGTCTCGCTTACGCCGGAAGATGTGGATGCCATTGTCTTCTGGACACGCTATCCCCGCACACTCATGGACGAGCTCCCGCGGATCCGTGCCCGTGGCTACCGGACGGCCTTCCTCTACACGATCGTGGACTATCCTGATCTCCTCGAACCGGCCGCAGCTCCCCTCGAACAACGAATCGAGGCCTTCAAGTCGCTGGTGCGTGAGTGCGGCACCGGCGCCGTGGTCTGGCGCTACGACCCCATCGTTCTCAGCAACCTGACACCGCCCGCCTTCCACCGCGAGCGCTTCGCCGCCATTGCGGATGCACTGCAAGGCTTCATCGATCGAGTTATTGTCTCCCTCTTCGCACCCTACCGGAGTGTTTTGCGTAGCTTGAGGACAATCCCGGAGATCGAGCTGTGGGAGCACGATGAAGCCACGGCCCGCGACACAGTGGAAACACTTGCCGCCGAGGCGGATGCCCGGGGCCTGGAAATGCAGAGCTGCGCGGACCCGCGCATTGAGTCGATTCCGGGTGTGCGCCCGGGGTCTTGCATAAGCGAGGAGTTACTTCACGCGGCAGGCGAACGCGGCGGGCAGGGAACGCTCCCCTTCAGCGAGACTGGGGAGCAGGCCCGGACCATCCCCAGGCGCCGCGCCACCACGCAACGGCGCCACTGCCGCTGCATGGAGAGCAGAGACATTGGCGCCTATGAGAGCTGCCTGTTCAACTGTCGCTACTGCTACGCCACGCACGGACCGGACAAGGCGCGGGCCAACTACCGCCGGCACGACCCCGACGGCCCCATGCTCATTCCGGCGAACCCGGAAGCCGCCGGCGGATCCTGATTCGATTATAGGCCGGCCGCACACCGCCCGGTACGGCCACATGGCCGCCGGCGGTGCGCGCCTGCCCGAATGCCCGTTGCTAGGGCGTCGGCACGGGCCCGGTGTACCATTGATGGTAGGGGTAGCTGGCGTTTTCGTTGATATTCCAGATGTTCGTGAAGTCCCAATTGCCGTTCCCGGGCTGGAACGTTGTCTGGTTCAGCATGTCGGCTTGAGACTTGGGCCTTCCTCGACCGTCGTTATCACTCTGACCTGAGGCGTCCTGATCGTAGTAAGAATTCGTTGCGGCCCCGGCGCCGATAAGACCTCCTACGTTGCTGGTACCGGTTACCGCACCCGCTGAGTACGAGCGATCTATCGTAGCGCCTCCCGAACCGACGAGTCCGCCGACTGTGTCGTCACCGGTTACGTCACCGAGGGCGTAAGAATCATCGATACTACTCGTGGAATCAGCCCAGCCGACGAGTCCTCCCGTCGCATTACCCGTATTCGTTACAACCACGTCAGCAAAGCTACCTGTAATAATCGTGCGTTTTCCGTATCCTACCAGCCCCCCTACATTTCGGTCATCAGTATCTGCGGTCCCACCAAATACCGTGTCATCTATGACGATTGTTCCGGTCGCATAACTGTCGGTGATTGTCGTATCACCTAAAGAGTCTCCGGCTCCAAGTAGCGCACCGGTGAAACCACGCTCACTTGTAATGTCAACGTCCTTGAGGGCTACATTAATGAACTCCGCGCCTGTCGCCCTCGAAAACAAACCGTTTCTATTAGTGGTTGTACTCTGGGTCAAATTCGTAATCTCATATACGCCACCATCGAATGTAGCGTTGAACTTTGTAGTCCCAATGTTTCCAACACCGGGCCAACCGCTTCCCTCGTTCCACGGCGCAACACCAAGATCAATATTCGCAGTCTGTTCGAAGTAGAGGTTCTGATCAATGAAGTCGCGGTGACCCATGTTGTAGAACTCCGCAGCACTGGAGACAAGATAGGGGTCCCCAGCAGCACCGGAGCCGCCGCTGAAAGCTGCCGCATAGTTCCCCGGTCCGCCGACCCACTGAGCATACAGCGTGGTGTCCCCCATAACGGTGGTCGCGCCTGCGGCATAGTCGGTCCCATTTCCATCAGGAGCGGTGTTCCACCCATCAAACAAGTATCCCTGGATGAATGGCCCCTCGCCGTTTCCAGGAAGCGTAACTGTGCCGCCCGCTGCTGCTGTATCATTCGGTGCGGATCCAAAAAGCTTGGCTTTTGTGTCACCGAGATAGTCCTGGTTATCGTCGAAAGACACAGTAAAGTCGTTGTCGGTGATATTCACCGTCACGTCGGAGATGACTATACCGACATAATCCCCGTCTCCAGCGGCCACTTCGTGAGTCACGGTGTCGCTGTGCGTGCCTTCGGCTACCGCGTCGTCCAACGCCTCAACGGTCACCGTCTGTGGGCTGTCCCAGTCGGCGGCAGTGAACGTGAGCTCGGTGGGCGTGACGCTCACCTCGTTGTTATCGGAGGAGACTACAATATCCACGTCCGCCGTGGGCTCTGAGTCCAAAACGACCTCATAGCTGCCGTCGT